>JAHFUI010000067.1 GCA_023265175.1 Acidobacteriota bacterium | reverse complement strand
GCGCTCGCATGATGAGCGCCACATCGGTCGCCAGCAGAATCGCGAGGTTCCATGGCGTCGGGTACGCGAACGCAAACGCCAGGTGCGTGACCAGATAGCCGGTGTAAATCGGATGACGCACCAGCGCGTACGGACCGGCCACCACGACGCCGCGGTTGGCGGGCGCAATCCCGAAGCTTCGTCCCAGGGTGATCTTGCCGGCAATCACTGCAATCAGCCCCAGCACAGACACGAGAGCGGTCAGCTGGTCGGGGAATACGCCGGCGCCCTCCGCCGACCGCAGCAGCGCCGGTCCGACGACCGAAATCGTCGTCACGACCGCGGCGCCCGGCGATCGATCGACGATCCGCGTCCGCCGCCGAACGATCGTCAGCACGGCGACCAGCGCTTCGCTCACGAGCAGCAGCAATCCGGTCAGTCGGTGCGTGTGCACGAAATCGCTCATCATGTTCAACGACAACATGGCAAACAGCAGGCCGACCGTCAGTCGCGCAAACAGGTCGGTGGCTATCTCGCGGACAGGTTTTGCCGGCATCAGCGGACCTCCAATCGCCGTCGGGCGGTTGTCTGCGGCGTCGGGGACGGCGGCTCATCGACGAAATAGGCGCGGCAGGCCGCGTCGAGGAGCTCGCGGGTGATGACCGGCTCGCGCCCCTGATAACGGCACAGTGCCGTGATTTGATCGAGGAGATCGCGCGGATGGCAGGCGCGCATCCGCCGCCCGTGCGGGCCGTAGTGCCGGCGCTGGAGATACGCGACGATCACCTGATGAAACTTCAAGTGGCGGGCGCGGCAGTTGAGCTCGAAGATCCGCGCGAACGCCTCGACCGACGGGTCCTCGATCGGAATCTTGTAGGGAATCCGCCGCAGGAACGCTTCATCGACGAGGGACGCCGGATCGAGATTCGTCGCGAACACGATCAGCACGTCGAACGGGATCTGGAATTTCTTGCCGGTATGAAGCGTCAGGTAATCGACGCGGCTCTCCAGCGGCACAATCCAGCGGTTCAGCAGCTCCTCGGGCCTGATGCGCTGCCGGCCGAAATCATCGACGAGGAACACGCCGCCGTTGGCTTTCAACTGAATCGGCGCCTCGTGGAATTTCGAGATCGGATTGAACGTCAGATCGAGCATGTCCAGGGTCAGCTCGCCGCCGACGATGATCGCCGGCCGCTTGATGCGGACCCAGCGGCGATCGCGCGCCGCGACGTTCAGGATCGACAGGTGATCGGTCCCGCCATCCGCCGGCTCCAGCGATTCGTGGTTGACGGGATCGAACAGCGTGATTGTCTGACCGTCGACGTCGATGGCGTGCGGGATGTACATGTCACCGCCCAGCATGCGTCCCATGCCCTCGGCGATGACGGTTTTGCCGTTGCCAGGCGGCCCGTAGAGAAACACCGCTTTGCCGGCATTGACCGCAGGCCCAAGCTGCTCCAACACCTCGTCGGCGACGATGAGATGCGAGAAGCCCTTCCGCAGCCGCTCGCGGTCGATATACCCACGGGCGGCCGCAAGCGCGCGCATCGCGCTCACGTAGGCGGCCAGCGGTACCGGCACCGGGCCGACATACTGATTCGCGGCGAGATGCTGCGCGGCCCGGTCGCGGCCGAGGTCGGTGAGCGCATACCGGTAGCCGGCGGTGCCCGATCCCGCGGCGCCTCGCACCTCGATCATGCGCTCCGCCCGTGCGTGCTCGACAAGCGGCTCGAGAAGCGCGTACGGGAGCCGCAGGCGGGCCGCGAGCGCGAGACCGGTGGCTTCCCCGAGGTACAACGTCTTCACGAGCAACTGCGCGATTTGATCCCGCGCGATCCCCGTGGCTTCAATCGTCGCGGGCGCGGGCGGCACCGGAGCGCGGCCGTCAAGGCTCGTGTCGGGCAGACCCGTGAGATTCGCCGCCAACGCCGGTCCCAAAGGGCCCGGCCTGCTTGTGAGAGTTGCAGTCGGCATGATCACTTTCCCGGCGTCATCGAGCCGAGTACCTGCATGAACTTGATCGCCGCCGGGCCGAGCGTCACGACGTAAATGGCGGGGAAGATGCAGAGGACGAGCGGAAACACCATCTTCACGCCGGTCTTGGCGGCCGCTTCCTCCGCGCGCTGCCGCCGCTTGGTCCGGACCGTGTCGGAGTGGACGCGCAACGACTGCGCCACGCTCGTGCCGAACTTGTCGGTCTGCACGAGCATCGTGACGAGCGCGCGAATATCGTCGAGGCCGGTCCGGTCGGCGAGATTGTGCAGCGCCTCGGACCGCGCCTTGCCCGCGCGCAACTCGAGATTGATCAGCCGCAGCTCGTCGCACAAGTCCGGATGGGCGAAGGCCAGCTCGGCGCCGACGCGTTGAATGGCCTGATCGAGTCCCAGGCCGGCTTCCACGCTGACCACGAGGAGATCGAGCGCGTCTGGCAGCCCGAGCCGGATGCGATGCTGCCGCCGCTTGGCCATGCGGGCCAGCACCATGCCGGGCAGCACGTAGGCAAACCCGCACGCCACGAGCGCGGCCAGCAGGTTCGGCCGCATGAAGATCGGCATCATGAACAGCGCGAACACGGCGAGGGCAGCGCCGACTCGAATACCCAGGAAGGTGATCAGCGCTTCCCCGCCGCGGAAGCCGGCGGCGATGAGGCGCTGCCGCAGCTTGCTCATCTCCGCCACCGGCCGCGGCGCCATGTTGCCCATCCTCTTGAGCGCCCCGACCAGACTGCGCCCGTACGCCCGGTCGGACAACGGCGTGCCGCTGGCGTCGATCACTTCGCCGAGGCGCCGGTCGATCGCGGCACTCGATCTCGATGACAGGGCCATCCCGACAGCGGTCACGAGGAGCGATGCAAAGAGAAATGCGAGAACCGGCATCAACAGCATGACTACACCTCGATCCTGATGACCTTGCGGATCCAGACAAATCCAATCGCCTGCATCACGACCGCGATCATCAGCACCGTTTGTCCCAGCTTTTCGTGAAACAGGAGATTCATGTGATCGGGGTTGATGAGCATCAGCGCCGCCGCCAACAGCGGCGGCAGCGAGAGCAGCACGAACGCGGTGAATCGTCCATGTGCCGTGTGCACGCGGATCTGCCGCCGGATTTTGAACCGTTCACGAACCACGTGGCCAAGGTTGTCGAGGATTTCCGACAAGTTGCCACCCGTTTCGCGCTGGATGAGTACGGCGGTGACGAAGAATCGGACGTCGAGGATCGGCACGCGCACGGCGAGCTGGTCGAGCGCGTCTCGCAGCGGCAATCCGAAGTTCTGCTGCTCGAAGGTCGTCTTGAACTCGGGCCCGACCGGCGGTCTCAGCTCGTCGGCCACCATGCCGAGCGCCGTTTGGAATGCATGGCCGGCTCGAAGCGCCCGCGAGAGCAGGTCGAGCGCCTCGGGGAATTCTTCCTCGAACGCCTTCATGCGGCGCGATCGGCGATACATGAGGAAGGCGATTGGCAGCGCGCCTCCAACCACCGCGGCAGCCAGCGCCAGATACCACTGTTGACCGAAGACAAAGGCGAACAGGGCGGCCACACCGGCCAGGCCCAGGGTCACGAGCACCACCGCACTCGCAGTCGTGCGACATCCTGACTGCTCGATGAGCGCGGCGAGCCGCGAGCCGGAGGCGAACCGATCGACACCTGGTAGCGGACCTAAGACCTCGCGCATCACCACGGTTGAGTGTGACCGCTCATCTGCGGCGTCGGTGTCGGGTGCCGACACATCACGGAGGCGCCGATCGAGGCGACGGCCCGCGAGTGCCGCCGGAACGTGCGAGATCGCCGCGTAGGCGCCAACGACGGCACCGGCTCCGAGGAGGAATACGAGAATGGGCAGCAGCATCAGCGGACCTCCGTGACCCCTTCGAACATGTCGGCCGGAAGGTGGATGCCCGAGACTTTGAGCCGCTCGCAGCATCTGGGTCTGACGCCGGTCGCGCGGAAGCGCCCGATGACCTTGCCGTCCTGCGTGATCCCCATCTTCTCGAACGTGAAGATCTCCTGCATGGTGATCACGTCGCCTTCCATCCCGGTGATTTCCGAGATGCTCGTGATCTTCCGCGAGCCGTCGCTCAGCCGTGTCTGCTGCACGACGAGCTGGATGGCCGACGAGATCTGCTGCCGCATCGCCCGCTCGGGGAGGTGCGTCGCGCCCATCGCAATCATCGTCTCGATGCGCGACAGCGCGTCGCGCGGCGTATTGGCGTGCACCGTGGTCAGCGATCCGTCGTGGCCCGTGTTCATCGCCTGCAGCATGTCGAGCGCTTCTTCGCCGCGGACCTCGCCGACCACGATGCGATCGGGACGCATGCGAAGCGCGTTGATCACCAGTTGCCGCTGGCGAATCGCGCCCTTGCCTTCCACGTTGGGCGGTCTCGTTTCCAGGCGGGCGACATGTTCCTGATGCAGTTGCAGCTCGGCCGCGTCCTCGATGGTCACGATGCGCTCGCGCTCGCCGATGAACCCGGAGAGGACGTTGAGAAGCGTCGTCTTTCCGGCGCCGGTGCCGCCGCTGATCAGGCAATTGAGACGCGCGCGAACGCAGTGGGTCAGGAAGTCGATCATCGGTCGCGTAAGCGCGCGCAGCGTCACGAGATCGTCAGCCTTCAGACGCTCGGCTGGAAAACGCCGGATTGACAACAGCGGACCATCGACGGCGAGCGGAGAAATGATGGCGTTGACGCGAGACCCGTCAGGTAGACGCGCGTCGACCATCGGCGAGCTGTCGTCGACGCGGCGCCCGACCCGGCTCACGATGCGGTCAATCACGCGCAGCAGATGCTTGTCGTCCTGAAAGCTGGCCGGGACGCGTTCGAGCACGCCAGCTCGCTCAACGAACACGTACTGGTAGGTGTTGACGAGGATGTCGCTGATGGATGGATCGCGCAGCAATGGCTCCAGAGGGCCGAGGCCGAAGACCTCGTCGATCAGCTCCCCGAACAGGGTGTCGCGCTCGGCAAGGCTGATTGGCGTCCCGTGTTCGATCAGCAGTTCAGTGACGAGCGTGCGAATGTCGCTCTCGGCGCGCGACCGGTCTGCCTGGGCCAGCGCCTCGAGATTCAGACGGTTGAGCAGCTTGCGATGGATGTTCGCCTTCAGCTCGACGTACTGCCCGCGCATCGGCGGCCGGGTGAGATTCGCGGCAGTCTGGAGCGGTGGAGCGGCGTGTGCCGGCATGATCATGGGCCTTACCAGATGGACGCCAGCCGCTCGAGGCCGAGGCGGTTGCGCTTCGGGGCAGGCGATGATGTCCCGACCCCTTCCGGATCGAGAACGCCTCGCGTGAAGTGATCGAACTGCACGGCGATGTCCGTGCTGCCGCTGAGCGCCAGCGGGACGCCGGAGTTGAGCGCCGCCGATACCGTCTTGTAGTCGCTCGGGAACGTGTGATGAATCGGGTGGCCGATCGCTCCCTCGATCTGCTTGGGCGGAATCGGATACGGCTCCGCGGCCCGGTTCAGAAGCACCCGCACGCGCTCGCCGCAGGCCCCGAGCTGTCGCACGCGATCCAACAGGCGCTGCGCGTTGCGGACCGAGGGAACGTCCGGATTCGCCACGAGGAAAATCGTGTCGGCGGCGTACAACGCGGCGACCGCGCACGAGTTCACCTGGCTTCCGGCGTCGACGAGGATGTACTCGTACTGGCGCGCCAGCAGCCGGAACAGCTCTTCGATCGCGCCGCCGTCCGCCGCGCCTGGCCGATCGAAATGATCCGATCCGGCTAGAATTTCCAGCCCCGACTTGTGCTTGACGAGGAGCTCCCGCAGGAACTCGCGATCGAGACGGTGCAGGTTGTCGATCGCATCCAGAATGCTGTAGCGCTGCCGCACGCCGAGGAACAGCGCCACTTCACCCAGTGCCGGCTTCAGATCGACGATGACGGTGGAGCGCTTGCTCAGCCTGGCGATCTCGACGCCGCAGTTGACCGCCATGGTCGTCGTGCCGGCGCCTCCCTTGGCGCCGAAGAACACCAGCGTCGTGGCGGCGGGACGCGCACCCGTCGCGGCTTCCCGGCGGGTGGCGGTGCGTCGAATGGCGCCGTGAAAGGCTTCAGCAGCCGGCGGCCACGTGAAGAACTCGTTGGCGCCGGCGCGCATGGCCTGAAGAATCAGGTCGGAGTCGGCGGCGAGCGCGACGGCGAAGATGCCGGCTCCGGGCGACGCCGCGCGCAGCCGCTCGATGCTCGGCATCATCGACAGGGCGTCGCCTCGCAGGTCGACGATGACGAGATCGGGTGCCGCACCGTCACGCCCGGGCCGTTCGTCGACGAGGCTCATGGGCGTCGGCCCGGACCTCAACAGACGCCCCGCCTGTCGTTGGAACTCCTCGTCCTGCGAGATGATCTGTGCTGCGAGCTGTGCCATGTGTGCTGACCCTACTTGCTCAAGCGAATGATCTGGTTCTGCAAGGCCTGAAACGCAGGACCCACGTCGGCTTCCGTTGCCGCGAAGTAGTACTTGCCTTCGAGCTGCGCGTTGTTGAAGTCCGTGGAGTCCCTGTCGTTGGCGATTCGCATGAGAATGTCCTCGGGCTTTTCCGGCATCGTTCCCAGCCTGTATCGCACCAGGTCGCCCATGCCTATCGTGTAGATGCGGATGCGGTAATCGCCGTTATCGTTTCGCGCCTCGTTGGCGATGATCTCCAGGAGATTTCGAGCGGCGTTGTTGATGTTGAAGACCTGAGCGGGATATCGCCCCGTGGCGACATTTTTCTGCCGCAGTCCCCTAACGTTGGATTGCGGCACACCATCCACGGTCAGTGCCGCCGTCTGCAATGGAAACGACGTCGGAATGCCGGCACTTCGGTGGTGCGCGTGGAAGCTCGTCAAGGGCAGCCACGCGACTGCTGGGATGACCGTCGTGTCGTTCCAATTCGCCACCATCAAACTGCGGCTGGGACCCACGACGCCGCCGGTTTGCGTGTCATAGAGACCCGCGATCGTCGGGTTGTTCCAGGTCTGGCCGTCGGGATCCGGATTGTTCTTCGGGAAGTCGTACGTTCTCAGCCCCGTCGTCGTTCCCGGCTGTGCCTCGTAATTGCCGGGCACGCTGTTCGAGGCGCCGTCTGTGAAAAGAACAATCACGCGAAAATTCGATTGTTGACCGCCTGGGACTGCCCGGAGCTCGTCCCACCCTCGATACAAGCCCTCGACCATGGCGGTGCTGCCACCGGGTAGAGCATTGGGGACGTCACTCATCACCGTGCTCTTCGCAAACCCGCGGCTCGCGGACATGGCGTCGATCACTTTTGCTCCATTCCCGAATGTCAACAGCGACACGCGGTCGTAGTTCTGATCGAAGGCGTCAACGAACGAACGAGCGGCATCTCTGACCGCCGGCCACTTCGATCCAATCGAACTGGACACGTCCAGCACGAGGGACAGATCCACCATCCTTCGCGTGGCTTCCCCGAGTGTGCCGACCGACACCTGGTTGAAGTTGCCGAGCCTCATGAATGTCGTGGGCAGGGTCGCCGACGCGGTGACCGTGACAATGTTGACGCCCGCGGCGTCATCCGTTCTCAACGCGAAGAAATTGGGGGCCTCGGTGGGATCAGGTGCCGGAAGCGTCCCCATGAAGCCGGTGGCGAAGTTGGCCTTGAAGATCCGCGTCGCCTCTCCCCTCGGGTCCCCGCTGTTGAGGTGACGCGCGGCTCCAAGCGCCGCGCCGTCGGCGGCTTTGGTCAGCTGCGTTTTCACCACGTAGGCCCTGCCGGAATCGATGGCAAGACCCGTAAAGAGCAGCAATGCGGTCAGGACGACCGCCATGTAAATGAGGGCCACGCCCTTTTCGCTAGAAAGATCGGGTCCGCGTCTGTGTCTGGTCATTTCCATGAGCCTTTTCAGAAATCTCGACCACGGCGTCGTCCGGCGCTAGAAGTAGGCGATCGAATACAGCGTCTGCGGCACCGTGACGCCGAACCGGTCGAACGGAGTGATCAGAGGATGCCGGGAGAACACTTCGGTGACGTAGATCATCCCGCCTCTGGCCGCGACCAGATTAGCCGGCAGGTTCGTGACCTGGAGGCCCGTATCATTGTCAGAGTTGACGGCCTGAAAGTCTGGAGCCCCGCTGAACGTGCCGCTTCCTCTCGTCTGCAGCTGACTCTGGGCCGAGAAACTTCCAAACTCGTAGCGCTGGTAAAGCACTAACTGGTCGTAGTTGCTCGACCCCGTCGTCGCGCCTTTCTTGACCACGGAGAAGATCAATTTCGAGCTCGTGTTGAAATCCACCGGCCCGCTGCTCATGCTCCTCATCGCCGCGGCCGCATCCAGAAGACTGGTGTCGCGGGAAATCAGGTTCGAGCCTTCCCGGGTCAGCTTGGTCACGACCTGCTGATCGAGCAACACGTAGCCGACCTCAACGACTCCCAGCGCGATCATCAGAACGAGGGGCAGCACGAGGGCGAATTCGACCATGCTCTGGCCGCTGTCCTGGCGCGTCAGCAAGGCGAGTCGTGTCTTCATTCGAACCTGCCTTCGTTCTTCATCGACGATTCGACTCTGAAATCGACCCGGCCATTTGGAAAAAAGGGCCGGAGCAACGGGGTCATGATTTGCCAGGTGTAATCGACGGTCACCTTCTCGACGTCGTTGGGCGCGCCGGTCCCGCCGGCCCAGGCGCCCGCGCCCGGCGACAGGTGGTTGAAGACGAAGGCGTTGTCGTCGAGCGTCAAGGTCGGCGTGCTTTGCCTCATGGCCGTCCTGATGGAATCTTCCCGAGAAAGGCCTGGCATCAGATTGCCCGTCACGGCGAAGCGCGTGGCCTGGCTCACGCCGTTCTGCAAAGCCAGATACACATAGAAGAGCGCGGCGAAGTCCACTACCGCAAAGGTGAGCAACAGGAGCAGCGGCGTGATAATCGCTGCTTCAACCAGCGTGGCCCCTTTCGAGTCGCGGAGCCGCCCGAGACGTCGATGTGGAGCACGCTGGAGATGCTTGATGCCTGTGCGCATACAGTCGGCTCCTTACTGCGCCGTCTTCTTCGCGAGCTCGGCCTGGTAAGCGGTCTCCGCGGCCTTGAGCTTCGCCGCGGCCTCATCGACGGCTTTCTGCTGCCGCCGGTCGATCTCCGCCTGTCGCCGGGCCGTCTCCTCCGCGCGTTTGGCGGCTTCCCCATCGTGCTTCGCCTGCTCACGCGCGAGCTTCTCCTCCTGCGCGCGCTCCTTGGCCGCCCTGCGCTCGTCCGCGGCCGCCTGTTCAGCCTGCCGTTTGGCTTCTGACGCTTGTGCACGCTCGCCGGCGGCTGCCTTCGCGCGGGCCTTCTCGCTCTCTTCGCGCTTCGCGCGCTCGAGCACCTTCTGGTCCTGCGCCTTCAGCGGGCGAGTGACTGGGGTGGGCGGCGTTTCGACGGATCCCGCCGGCGCCGCGTGGATGGGCTCGGCGATGCGGGGCGCCGACGGCGTGAGTGCCGACACCGCGGCGGCGGCGGCGGCCGGCGACAGAGGTGCGCGGTTCGGTTCCGTTGATACCGCGCGGTCCGATTCCTTGGCCACGGTGACCGGCGCGGTCGTCGCGTGCGCCTCGTGGCCAGACCCTTGCGGCCGAAACGCCGGTGGCGGCGGCTCGTGCGTCCGTTTCTCCGACAGCGGCGGGAGGAACGACTCGGGCGTTCGCGGAAGAGTGGACGTCACGCCGTTCGAGTTCCCCAGGAGGATTTCCGGGGTGATCATGACGACCAGTTCCGTCTGATTCCTCTGAGCCGCTTTGCTCTTGAACAAGAGTCCGAGAATCGGAATGTCGCCGATGCCCGGGATTTTCTGGAGTGTCGAATTCATGGTGTTGTTCAGGAGCCCGGCAATCGCGAACGTCTGCCCGTTCTCCAGCTCGATCTCTGTGTCGGTGCGGCGCGTGCTGAGCGCCGGAATCCGGAATCCGTTCAGCACGACCGCGTTGTTGAAGTCGAGCGTGCTGACTTCCGGCTTTACTTTGAGATGCACTCGATCGCCGGTCACTGTCGGCGTGAAATTGAGCCGGACGCCAAACTCCTTGAACACGACGCTGACGCCGATGTTCGCGCCCGAGCCCTGCGCGACGGGAATCGGAAACTCCCCGCCGGCGAGGAAGCTCGCTTCTTTTCCGCTCTCAGCCACGAGGTTTGGCTCGGCGAGGCTTTGGAAGAGCCCCTTCGTCTGGAGCGCCCTGACCATCGCGCCGATGTCGAACTTCTCGCTGAACAGAAACAGGTTGAGGAAATCGCTGAACGTGAACTTGCCTTCCGCGCTGGTCGGGTCGCTGCCGAACTTGCTGTCCGGCTTCGTGTACTTCAAATCTTCGAAGCCGGGAGCCGCGAACTGCTGGGTCGTGACGCGGGCGAGAGTGTTCTTCACACCAGTGGGGCCGGTGAACCACGACACGCCGAGCTCTGACATCGCGCTGCGGCTGACTTCAGCGAAGCGGACGCGCAGCAGGACCTGCTTCGCCGGCACGCCGCCCTCCTGCACCTGCAGCAGGTTGACGACGTCTTCCTTCTTGTCCACGTAGCCGGCGGCGACTTCGACGGCCTTCTCGACCACGAACTTCGTGGACACCCGTCCAGCCACAACGATCGACCGGCCGTTGCCTTCAACGGTGATGTGCTCGCCGGGGAAGAGGTCGTGTACCTGGCTGACGAGGCGCGACAAGTCTCGTTCGACCGTCACGTCGTAGCGGCGGATGGCCCCCGCGCGATTCCAGACGAACATCGAAATGGTGCCGGGCGTCTTGCCGTGCACGAGCAGCTGCGCGGACGACGTGACGAGCGCGTCGGCGACGCCGTCGCTCGTGAGCGACACGCGCTGGATCGGCGACCCGGTGTCGATGACGGTCGAGCGGCCGACCATCAAGCTCACGTCTTCGACCTCCGCCGCCGCCACGGGCCAACTGCCGGCCAATGCGATCAGGAGGATCAGCGTCCGCCCCACCCGACCTACACGCCCGTCCCGCCCTTCCTGCCCTGTGATCGCCATTAGGGTTGCTCCTGGCGCACGGCTTCCCGTGCGCGTTTGTCGCCGCGGATGACTTCGATCGTTGGAACCTCCCGCGCCGCCGCCGCGGCAGGAGAGGCCGCGGGCGCCGCAGCCGCGCGCGGACGAACCGGCGCAACCTGCCTCACCGGCGGGACCATCCCGAGCAGCGCCGCGGGCCGCACGCCACGCGTCGACACGACGGTCGTATCGAGCGGGTTTCTGAGGGCGAGCTGAATCTTGCCTTCGCTGCTCGCGAGCGTCAGCCGCTCAGCTTCGTCCGGGTTGACGAGGAGCGTGACGACCGTCACCGGCATCGGCTTGTTGCGCTCGGTGTCGCGCTCGATCTTCGTGCCCGCCGCCAGGACCTGCACGTTCGTGAGAATCACTTTCGACGTCATGTCGGCCCTCTGTTCGGTGGGGCTCACCACGACGACGACGTCCACGCGCGTTCCGGGAAGGACGTAGCCGGCGACGCCGATCACTTCGTTGACGCGGACCGATATCGCCCGCAGCCCTTTGGGAATCACGGGCGGCAGACCGGCGCCGGCCTCCTTCGACGCCAGCTTCAGCGGCAGGATCGGCTCGTTCTGGATGACCGGGTAGATCAAGCCGCGCCCGATCACGTCGGACGGACTGGCGATCGCGTCCTTCGGCACCGCGTTGGCCGGCCACTCGATCACTCGCACGTCTTCGGCCTTCAGCTCAGTGCCGAGGTCCAGATCCGTGGCGGCCACGACGACCTGCTGCGTCGGAATGGAGACGGTGCGCGGTGGCTTCTGCATGAAGTTGTAGGTGGCCAACGCCAGCGCTCCACCGGCGGTGAGCGCGAGGACGGCCACGAGGAAAATGCGGATGCGTGCCATGAGGTCCCTCACCACCCAAGCGCCGCCGCGAGGGCCCCGATGGCAATCGCCGGCGCATATGCGAAACGGTTGTTTATGGTTCCCTGCTCGATCGCGGCAACATTCGCGCCCGCGGTTTGCACGAGCGCCGAGGCCCGCTCGACCGTCTCCCGCAGCACGCGCCGGTGTCGAGCGACGATCACCGCAAGTATTCCGCCCGCGATCGAGGCGTACAGGAACGCCATGACGATGCCCTTGGGACCGAGCAGCGTGCCGATTGCAGCCAGCAGCTTCACGTCGCCCGCGCCCGTCGCGCCGATGACGTGGCCCGGCAGCATGATCAGAAGTCCCACCGCGAAGCCGGCGAGCGCCGTCGTCAGGGTGAGACCGCTGAGGCCCAGCACGGCGAGCGTCAGGCCGAGAATCGCGACGCCGAGCGTCAGCGGATTCGGCACGCGGCGCGAGCACAGATCGACGATCGCGCCTGCGCCGCCGCCCGCCCCGACCGCCGACACGACGACCGCATCAGATGTTTTGAACAATGGGTAACCACAGCCTGGTGTTGACGACGTTGCCGAGCGTTCCGACGACCACCATCGCGGCGATGGTGATCAACACGACGAGAAGTCCGTACTCGAGCAGATCCTGGCCGCGGTCCTCGCGAAGCATTCGACCGACTGCTATGAACACACGGTCCATGTAGTCTCCAGTCCTGGTCTCCGGTCCCCAGCCACCAGTCCCCAGCCTTCGTGTGGCTGGCGACTGGTGGCTGGCGACTGATGACGACAACGCGTCCGTTACGCGGGGATCTGGGTGACGATCGCGTCGAAAATCGCCGAGACCCTGCCGCCCGCCGCCGTGACGGCAACGACACAGAAGAGGGCGATCAACGCGACGATCATCGCGTACTCGATCAGGTCCTGGCCTTCGTCGTTACGCACGAGCGATCGCAGATGGTGAATCAGATACATGACGTTCCTCCCGCACGTCCTCTTGACGCGCACTCATGAAATACTCGGTGTGCGATCGACGCCGCAGCGCGATCGCGGACGGTCCAACAGCCGCACGACCATCGTTACGCCGGGATCTGCGCGATGATTCCGTTGAAAACTGCGGCCACTCTTCCGCCGGCCGCCGTGACGGCGACGACGCAGAAGAGCGCGATCAGCGCGACGAGCATCGCGTACTCGATGAGGTCCTGGGCCTCGTCGTTGCGCATTAGCGATCGCAGATGGTTGAGCAGATACATGACGTTCCTCCTGCGCGTGCCTTGACGCGCACTGACGAGAATGTTGTACGGCGTGCGATCAACGCTCCGGCGCGATCGCGTGACGACACACCACATCGCAACTGGTGTGCCACGACGGGCGACGACCGACTGCCGGCCGCCGCAAACTGCCACACGTCAGAGCAGTTACGGCGCGTCCGCGACGATCGCCCGGTCGGTGTCCCGCCTCCGCGGACCGGTGCGTGGGTCGCACATTTGTAACCGCGCACGCGATTTCGGTGGGCTCGCCGGTCCACAGACACAATCGGTTGTCGACGGCGATTCTCGTGATCGGCGCGAATCCTCGAACGATTCCACGCGTCAATTCATTGGAACGTGTCGAGCGTCGCGTCGGAACGCGATTTGCGTGTGACGACGGCCGTAAGTGTGTCTTCTTCCGTGCGACGCACGATCGGCGATGTGCTCACGTTCGCGAGCGGCGTGATGATTCTCGTCTTCGCGCTCGTGGTCACGGACAGCCGCGTGCGGGACCGCGCCTTGATGGTCGTGGCCGGCGGCGCACCGGTGGCCCATGTAGCCGATCTCGGTACGCGGCTGGGCGGTCTCGCAGAGATCGTCGTGCAGGTCGTGTGGGACTGGACCGGCGAGCACAGGTTCCTGACAGTCTTCGCGGTGGCGGCGCTGGTGCTCGTCATCGCCGTCTTACGGCTCTGACCCATGGCCCTGATCCTTGCGATCGAACCCGATCGACGACAGGCGGCTCAGCTCACGGCCCTCGTTCGGACACGTGTCGGCGCCGATCTCGTGCTCACCGACACGACCGAGCAGGCGCTCGGCGCGATCGGCGATCGCGTGCCGGATCTCATCCTGATCCCGGCCCTTCTGGCTCCGCAGGACGATGCCGCGCTCGCGGGCGCGTTGCGGGTGATTGCCGCAACGGCCCACGTGCAGATGCTGACGATTCCCGTACTGGCTGCCGCGGGCCAGAAGAACCAGCCACGAGGCGTGCTGGCCAAGTGGCGCCGACGTCGTTCCGAATCGAACATGCCCGATGGGTGCGATCCCGCGATGTTCGGAGATCAGATTGCCGCGTACCTGGCGGAAGCGGCTGCCGAACGCGCCGGCCATGAAAGCGCGGAGGTGGATCTGGACGGGGTGCCGCCGACCGAGCTCTCGACGACTGAAGTGCTGGTGGAAGCGCCGGTCGTGGCGGAAGCAATCGAGCCGGAAGTCGCCGCTCAGTTTGTCGAGGAACTTGCCAGCATCACGTACGCGATGGAAGAAACGCCCGTGGTGGTAGTCGAGGACCTGCCAATCGAGGAGCCGGGCGTCGAGGATCTGACGATGGTCGCGGCCGCGGCGCGTCCCACCACAGAGGACATCGGGGACGACCTCCGTGATGGAGCGTTTTCGATTCATGAACCGACGGTCTACGAGCTGCAGATCGACGATCTGTCCGTGGAGGAGCTGTCGCGCGAGGAGGCCACAATCGCGGCGGCGGTCGAAGAGTCGACGGTTCAGACACCATTTTCCCCAGACGAACCTGCGCCGATCGAGCGTGTCGAGCTGTGGATGCCGCTATCCTTCGGTGCCCAACGCACGTGGCCTCATCTCGAGGGTGTTCTGGCGGAGGCGCGGCAAGAGGAGCCGGTGGTAAAAACCGAAGTGGTGGTTGCGCCACCAAAACCAGAATGGACCGAACTGATCAAATCATTGCGGCAGGATGTCGAACGACTGCGCACCGAACGACATCAGCCATCAACGTCGGTCGTGCGGCGCGAACAGGAAACACCGCCTTCCGTGGTCGCACCTTCGCCACCGAAGCGGCCAGCCGCTGTCACTGACATCCTGACGAAAACCAGAAAACCGGCGAAGCCGACCAAACCTGCTCAGGACGAGTGGGGCCTTTTCGATCCCGAGCAGTGTGGCTTCGCGGCGCTGCTGGCGAAGCTAGAGGAGATCACGCAAGTCAACGACGGCGCGTCAAGGCTCGCCTAAGCCCGCTCACGTCCACGTTCGTCGCGATCGGCAACATTGCAAGTTTTGGTTGGCGCCGGTCGAACTCGAGTGGAATCATGAGTTCAGCTCTCGTGAACTCAACGAGATTCGGCACATGGTCGAAGCGGCGATCACGCTGGCTCGCGGCTGAGCGCCAATCCGTTGGGCGGAATTGCCGACCGGCTTCGCCAAAGGTCAGGCAGCTGAAAGCCTCGCCACGCGGAGCTTCTTGCGGTTTCGCTCAGCATGCCAGAGGTCGTACTGGACCTGCTGGTTCAACCAGCTCTCGGCCGTCGTGCCGAAGGCGAGCGAGAGCCGCACCGCCATCTCGGGGCTGATTCCGGCCCGGCCGTTCAAGATGCTCGAGAGGGTCTTGCGACTGACGCCCAGTGCAGTGGCGGCATGCGTGACGGTCAGCCCGAGGGGCTTCAGACACAATTCCCGTAGCACGTCGCCCGGGTGTGGCGGATTGTGCATCTTCATCGTTCAGCCTCAGTGGTAGTCTTCGTAGTCCACGCGCTCGGCGTCCTTCCCCGCGAAGCGGAAGGTGACGCGCCAGTTGCCGCTCACGCTGACCGCCCACGTGCCCCTCCGGGCGCCCTTCAACTCGTGAAGGTCCAGACCCGGCAGGTTCAGGTCGCGGGGAGCCGCTGCCGCGTTCAGCCGACCCAGGATCAGTCGAAGCCGGTCGGCGTGCTTCGCTTGGATTCCTCGCCGGTTGCCGGTGGTGAACAAGTGCTCGAGCCCCTTGTGCCGAAAGCTCTTGATCGCCACAGAAATAAGTGTAACGTATATCGTTACGGGTCGGCAGCCCTCGACGTGCACGTCGGCATCGGTCGCGTCGTACTTCTCGGATTCCCCGTCCAACATCGCGCGCAGTCGCACGCGACCTTCCGTCTCCTGTTCAATTCAATCTTCACGGCGCGCTGAAAACGGAACGGGACTCGCGTCTCCGGCTTCCGTTGGCATCCTCGTTGCCAATCCCTGCGCTCGTCGTCCTCGAGATTCAGGTTTTTCCCTGAGTTTTGTGCCGAGTCACGACCGGCGCGGCACCCGTTGAAAACAGAACGGTTGAACGGGAATGCAAAATCTGCAAACAGCGTCAGCCCGGGTCGAAACCATCGAGCCACGAATCTTTTCGCTTCGAGGCCACAAGGTGATGACCGATTCGGCGCTGGCGGACGTCTACCGTGTGTCCACGAAGGTCCTCAATCAGGCGGTTCGACGCAACCGCCATCGGTTTCCTGCTGACTTCATGTTCCGGTTGACTACCAGGGAAGCTGATTCTTTGAGGTCACAGATTGTGACCTCAAAATCCCGCCGAGGCGGACGACGCTATCTCCCTTACGCCTTTACCGAGCACGGAGCCGTGATGCTGGCGAGTGTGTTGAACAGCCCGGCGGCCGTGGCTGCCAGCATCCAAGTCGTTCGAGCATTTGTTCGCCTTCGGACGATTCTGGCGGCTCACAAAGAGCTCGCCCGCAAACTCGATGCACTGGAACAGAAATGTGACCGGCAGTTCAGGGCCGTGTTCGACACCATTCGGGAGATGCTCGAGCCTCTCCCGGAACGCCGTAAGCGGCCCATCGGATTCTTGGTCTCCCACAAGAAAAGGCAGGCGGTGCGGTAAATGTCGCAACACGTACGGACGGGCGATCTTGTTCAGGTCCGCCGCCAGCGATGGCGCGTGCTCGATATTCGCGCGTACGACCACTGTCAGCTTCTCACGTTGACAGGAATCGGCGCCGCGAATGCCGGCCTCGCGCGCCGGTTTCTGGCGCCATTCGAAGCGATCGACGGACTCGATCGTGCGACGCCGCTCCAATTCGTGCCTCCGCAACGTTGGCGACATGCCTGCCGCGCGCTCATCGCCGACCAGGCTCCCGCAGGCGGCCTGCGCGCCGCGCGATCGGCGCGAATGGATCTCTTGCCTCACCAGCTAGAGCCGGCCCTCGCCATCGTTCGCGGACGCGGATCGCGCGCCCTGCTCGCCGACGATGTAGGCCTTGGCAAGACGATACAGGCGGGCCTGATCATCGCGGAGTTGCGGGCACGAGCGATGGCGGACCGTGTCCTCATCGTGACGCCCGCCGGCTTGCGCGAGCAGTGGGCGTCAGAGCTCCTCGAGCGTTTCGGCATCTTTGCGGCGATTGTCGACGTTCGCGATGTCCGGCAGCGCGTGGCGAACCTTCCCGTTGGACTAAATCCGTGGTCCACCGTGCCGACTGCCATCGCGTCGATCGATTACATCAAGCGGCCGGAAGTTCTGCGATCCGTCCTCTCGTCCCACTGGGACGTGTTCGTCGTCGACGAAGCCCACGGGGCCGCGCGCGACAGCGATCGGCACGGCGCCGCTGCTGCACTGGCCCTTCGAACCGCATATGTTCTTCTCCTGACGGCGACCCCGCACAATGGCGATCGGCGTGCGTTCCACGCACTCTGCCAGACAGGAGCGCATGGCGACCCGATTCTCATATTCAGGCGCACGAGAGCCGACGTGAGCGTGGGCAACGGCCGCCGCGTCCATCGTCTTCACGTGCGTCCCAGCGCCGCCGAGGCGCGCATGCACGCGCTGCTCGCCGAGTTCACACGGGCGGTTCGCGCCGATCACGCGTCCGACGACGTCTGGCTTCCGCTGGCGGTGCTGCACAAGCGCGCCCTCTCCAGCGCGCGCTCGCTCGAGCAATCGATCGAGCGGCGGCTTGCCGTGCTCGCGCCGCGTCGTGAAAGCGTTCATCAGCTCGAGTTGCCGTTGGCCGATCCTGGCGGCGAGCTCGACGCCAGCGATGAAGCGCCCGCCTGGGCCGGCAGTCTCGCGCTCGCCGATGAGGCTCGCGAGGAACGCATGCTCCGCGCCGTCGCGGAGGCCGCGCGTAAAGCCGGCGCACGCGAGACGAAGCTCAGGGCGATCGCCCGCCTTTTAAGTCGCATCGCCGAACCGATCGTGATTTTCACCGAATACCGCGACACGTTGTTTCACATGCGCGACGTGCTCAATCGGCCGGTCGCGCTCCTGCATGGCGGCATGACCCGCGGGGAACGGTCCCTCTCCCTCGATGACTTCGTCAGCGGTCGCCGCCACATCCTGCTTGCGACGGATGCGGCCGGAGAAGGACTGAATCTTCACCGTCGGTGTCGCATCGTCGTCAACCTCGAGCTGCCGTGGAACCCGATGCGGCTCGAACAACGAACAGGCCGGGTCGATCGCATCGGTCAGCGTCGAGCCGTCCATGTCTTTCACCTCATCGCGCGCGGGACCAGTGAATCGCGTGTGATCCTGAAACGGCTGAAGGCCCGCATCGCGCTCGCGCGGCAGGATATCGACGCCGCCAACCCCTTCGAGGACGATGAGCGCACGATCGCGAAGTTGGTCATCGACGGGCGTGTCAAGCGGGTCACACCCGATCGAGGCACGGGCGGGACTGCCGGCCACGTCACCGTGAGCTTGCACGAGGAAGCGTGCGCCGAGGCGGCCCGCCTCTCGCTCGCGCGCACATTTTCCGACGAACGCGGCGAGAAGGCTCTCGCCTCGCTCGAAGCCGGCGGCACCTGGGTCACCACGGCACGCCTCAGAAACACACGCACGCGGCTGGGCCGTCGAATGATCGCGATGGTGCGTTTGGAGCACGAGGACGGTCAGGGCCGGATCTCGGTGTGGACGCTCGTACCACTCGCGATCGCGCTCACACATCTGCAGCGGCGCCTCGACCGCGAAGAGATCAAGGGTCTGCTGCGCTCCATCGTGGCGGACGTCAGAACGCCGGTGGCTGACAGAGCTTCGTTCGAGCATCACGAGGCGGAAACGCTTGCGCGAATATTCGTGGAGACCAGACTGGCGCGCGAGCGGGCGATCGTTCAGGCCATGCTCACATCGCCTCTGCCGCAGCTGCAGCCAGGCTTGTTCGATCGACGCGCCGAGCACGTCCATCTGATCGATCGGGCTGCCATCACCGACGCGGCGGACGAAGCGGGCCGCCGGATCGGTGCGTACGAACGCGCGGCGGCGCTCGTTGCCAGGCCCCCGCGCGTGGTCCTTGTCATGGTGCCGTGAAGAATGCTGCCGGGACTGAGCGGGCATCTCGTCTCCGAATTCTTTCTCGAGCGTGAGCCGTTGGCGCCGGCATCTCTCGAAACCGGCGTCGCGTCGGCACGCAGACGGCTGGCCGAGTGGCGGCATGGGTGCGACTGGCTCGGTCCAGCCTCCAGCGTACGCACGTTGTTCGAGGCTGCGGCCGCGCCTCTGGCCGACACGTTGGGATTCGAGCGGCCGACGGCAATCGAACGACGCGGCTCCGCGCTGATCGGGACGCTGCGCGCGGGCGCGCAGACTGTCCTGCTGCTCGTCGCGGGCTGGGGCGAACGGCTCGATCCCTTCTGGCGGCTGGCGGTCACCGAAGCGATGCGGCAATCCGCGGCGTGGTCCCTTCTCTTCAACGGCACTCACATCCGCATCGTCGACGCCGGCCGCCTGTATGCGCGGCGATTTCTGGAATTCGACATCGATCTGACGCTCGAGGACGATCGGACGTTCGGGGTCTTCTGGTCGTTGCTGCACGCATCGACGTTCTCCATCGCTCCCGGATGTGACCGAACGCGCCTGCACGGAATCGTCGATGCGTCGGAGCAGCACGCATCCGGCGTCTCCGCCTCGCTTCGCGACGGGGTGCTTGCGGCGTCGGCCGACGTACTCGGCGCCCTGCTCCGGCCGACGAGACGACACGTCGCCGCGTCGCCACCAATTGGCGACACGTTCGAGCAGGCGCTCACGATCGTGTACCGGATTCTGTTCCTCTTGTTCGCCGAAGCTCGTGGTCTGGTTCCGGTGTGGCACCCCGTTTACCGCGAGAGCTACAGCGTGGAATCGCTCCGCGCCGCCGCGGAACGGCCGCAGACGGCCGCGGGACTGTGGGAAGCGCTTCGAGCCATCGCCCGCCTCGCGCATGCCGGCTGCCGCGCCGGCGACTTGCGCGTGACGCCATTCAACGGCCGGTTGTTCGCGCCGAGGCGGACTCCGCTGGCCGAGCGCCGCGATCTGGACGACGAGGCGGCACGCCACGCGGTACTCGCGCTCTCCACCCGTCTCTCGGCCGGCCGTGGGGGCCGGGAACGAATCGCGTACCGCGATCTGGGTGTGGAGCAGCTCGGCGCGGTATACGAAACGCTGCTCGATTACGAACCGTGCCAGAGGCGTGATGAGCGGCTCGCGCCCGGCATTGGCCCCGTGTCCGTCACGCTCGTCCGCGGCTCGGGCGTTCGAAAGGCGACCGGATCGTTCTACACGCCGCAGCCGATCGCCGATTACCTGGTTCGCCGTACACTCGAACCTTTGGTGCGACATGCATCGCCGGATCGCATCCTGCAGCTCCGCGTTGTCGATCCGGCGATGGGCAGCGGTGCGTTCCTCGTGTCCGCCTGCCGCTATCTTGCCGATGCATACGAAGCGGCGCTCATCCGCACCGGCGGTTACCAGACCGGCGATTTCGGCGAGCGCGAGCGGGTCGCGACGCGGCGGGCCGTTGCCGAACGATGTCTGTATGGAGTGGACGTCAATTCGATGGCGGTGCAGCTCGCTCGACTGTCGCTGTGGTTGACGACGCTCGCCGCTGATCGGCCGCTGACGTTTCTCGATCACCATCTTCAGACCGGCGACAGCGTGTTGGGTGCGTGGCTCGCCAACCTGCGAAGGCCGCCGATGGTCCGAGGGACTCGCCGCGCCCAGCGCGACCCTGCCCTTCCGCTTTTCGCGGAGGCGAACATCGGCGACGCGCTGAGAACAGCGCTGCCCATCCGATTCAGCCTGGAGAGCACACCCGGCAACACGATTGAGCAGGTTCGGGCGAAGGAACGCGCGCTCGCCGCGCTCGGCCGGCAAGACGGCTTGCTCTCGAAATGGAAACGGATCGCGGATCTTTGGTGCAGTCCCTGGTTTGCGGCTCCGGATCGGCCCTTGCCTTCGTCCGCGTTCGGCACATTATCCGATGTCATCCTGGGTAGCCGTGGTGCCTTGCCGCTCAAGATCTCAGAGCAATACCTGCGCACCGCCGC
This sequence comes from Acidobacteriota bacterium, assembly GCA_023265175.1. Taxonomy (GTDB): domain Bacteria; phylum Acidobacteriota; class Vicinamibacteria; order Vicinamibacterales; family CAVVIG01; genus JAHFUI01. The sequence goes on along the minus strand of JAHFUI010000067.1, from coordinate 1,809 downwards.
GACGATTGCCGAAGCGCATCGCCTGTTTCACTGGGAGCTGGAGTTTCCGGAAGTCTTCTTCGACGCCAACGGCGTGCGCGTGCCTGATGCCGGATTCGATGCGGTGATTGGCAATCCGCCGTGGGACATGATCCGGGCCGACTCCGGATCGGCCGACGCGCGGACGCGGTCGCGGGGCGGCGCCTCAGCGGTGCTGCGATTCACCCGCGATGCCGGCGTGTACACGGCGCAGTCAGACGGCCACGCGAATCGTTATCAGCTCTTCGTCGAGCGATCGATTGCGCTGACGAAGATCGGCGGCCGGATCGGACTCGTGGTGCCTTCGGGGCTCGCGCTCGATCACGGAAGTGCTTCGCTTCGCAAGCGGCTGCTGACCGAGTGCGATGTCGATGCGCTCGTCGGCTTCGAGAACCAGCAGCGTATTTTTCCGATTCATCGCAGCGTGCGGTTCATGCTGCTGACCGCCTTCCGCGGTTCGCCGACGCGGTCCATCGCGTGCCGGCTGGGCGAGCGCGATCCGGCATCCCTCGAGACGATCGGAGACGAACCGGCCAGCTCGTCTGCCTGGTTTCCGGTGCGGCTGACGCCGGCCTTGCTGCAACGTCTGACGGGCGATGATCTGGCGATTCCGGACATTCGCACGCCCCTGGATTTGTCGATTGTCGAGCGCGCCGCCTCGCTGTTCCCTTCGATGGGAAGCGAGGCCGGATGGCGTGTGAGATTCGGCCGCGAGCTCAACGCGACGGACGACCGGCGGCATTTCAGACCGCCGGGTGACGCATTGCCTGTCGTCGAGGGCAAGCAGATCGAGCCGTTTCGTTCAGATCTTCAGTCCGTGCGATACAGCATCAGCGAGCAGGACGCCGCGCGTCTGATCGGCCCGGCACGGTACGAGCGCCCGCGGCTCGCGTATCGCGACGTGGCAAGCGCGACCAACCGGCTGACGCTCATCGCCGTGGTTCTCCCACCTGGGTGCGTGTCCACGCACACGGTCTTCTGCGTGCGTACGCCGCTCTCCCTTGTCGACCAGCATTTTCTGTGCGGCCTCTTCAACAGCTTCGTCGTGAACTACCTCGTTCGACTGCGGGTGAGCACACACGTCACGACGGCGGTCGTCGAGAGCCTACCGATCCCGAGGCGATGCGACGGTCCGCGCGCGTTCGGTGAAGTAGCCGCGTTGGCGCGCCTCTTCGCCAGACGTGCAGACGATGCCGCGTCGGCACGACTGCAGGCGCTCGTGGCTGGCCTGTATCAGTTGAGCATCGCGGAATTCGAGCACGTACTCAGCACGTTTCCGCTCATTCCAAACGAGACACGAGAGGCGGCGTTGCGGGCCTTCGCCACAGAGACGCGGAGATCACAGAGATGAAAGTGTCAGCTCGTCGTGAACTTCCGAGTCTGTTCCAGATACCGAGTGGCCTTCTCGACTGCCTTCCCCTCGGCCTCTTTCTTCGTCGCGCCGTCGCCGCGCGCAATCCGCGCGCCCGGATCGACGTTGGCGATCGTGCAGTGATAGATGCCCTCGAGTCTGTAGGTCTCGACGGTCACCTGCCAGCCCGCCAGTTCGCGCTGCTCCCGTGAATGGTCTTCTGGTTTCATGACATGTGCCTCGGCGTCGATTGTCGTTGAGGCTTCTCCACCTGCGCGCCGATCAGACTGCCCCATTCGGTCCACGAGCCGTCGTAGTTGCGCACGTTCTCGAAGCCGAGCAGGTACTTGAGGACGAACCACGTCAGGCTCGATCGCTCGCCGATCCGGCAGTAGGCAATCACCGGCTTGTCACCGGCCACGCCGGCCCCCGCGTAGAGC
>JAHFUI010000224.1 GCA_023265175.1 Acidobacteriota bacterium | reverse complement strand
CCGATTGGGATTGGGACCGCCGACGGGTCAACGGCTCCCTTGACCGGCGGGAGATCCTGAAACATGAAATCCCACTTCCATCGTTCCGAGGGATTCGACGACTGGAACCAATGCTTGACGGCGACAGGCCGGCCGAAGCCGAGCGCCGATATGTCCGCGAATCCGGGCTGTTGCGCGCAGCTCGCCGCGATGTCGCCGCGGATGTGCGCCGCACTCGTGTAATCGAACGGCACGCCGAGCGCCACGCCAAGGTTCACGAGAATCTGCCAGTCCTCCATCGCATCGCCCGGTGGTGGAATCGCACGCGAGGCGCCTTGCAGGCGGCCCTGTTCGTTCGTATAGGACGCCTCTTTCTCGACGTACGATGCGCCCGGCAGCACGAAGTCGGCGGCGCGGCTCAGATCGGTGACGAGCACGCCTTGAACAATCAGCAGTGACAGCAGACCGCGCGCGCGGGCGTCCACGATCCACGACGTGTCGCCAATCGACCCGTCAGGACCTGGATCGAACACGTAAAGCGCCGACACGCGGCCCGCGACGACCGCTTCTTTCAGCGCCGACAGATCCGGATCGTTCACGGCATCGCCGACATTGCCGGGAACGAGCCCGAACATGCGCGCGCCGTTCACGTTCGGCGCGTCGACCGCCGGCACTTTGAAGGTCGTGCGATCGGGTTGCGATTTCGGACGATATCGCCAGCTCACGGCAAACGTCGACCGACCGTCGCCCAGGAGCTGATCCGCCAGACGCCGGAAGAGGAACAGCTCTTCATGAGAGGCGTGCGCCGACAGCAGGAACCGAATCGCCTGTGAATTCGATGTGCCGACGGCCGCAAGCCGATCCCGCAGCTTCGACATCAGATCGTGCCACGAGACCGGCTGCGCGACGCCGTTCTCGTCGCGCACGAGCGGGCGCTGCAGCCGATCGTCGCCTTCGATCCAGTGGTAGTCGAAACGGCCGATATCGCACATCCAGTAGCCGTTCACGTCCGGGTTGAGGCGCGGCGTAACGCGAATCAACCGCGCGCCCTTCGCCCATTCAGGCTTCGTTTTCAGCCAGGCCGTCGTATTGCAGCCTTTCGCGCAGAGCGTGCAGATTGTGTCGACGGCCTCGGGGTTGTCCCACGGACGGGACTTGAAGCGGTAGTCCCTCGTCGTGATCGCACCGACCGGACACACGTCCATCAGGTTGCCGGAGATGAGCGAGTGCACGCCTTCTTCCTGAAAGGTGGCAATCTCGCTGCCGCAGCCGCGGTCGATGATGTTGATCTGGGCGTCGCCCTCGACGTAGCGCATGAACCGTACGCAGCGCGTGCACAGGATGCAGCGGTTGCGGTTGAGCATCAGCGTGGGACCGAAATCGACGTCCGCTCTCACACCTTCGCCGTCGAACGTGCGGCGCGGAAATTCCATGCGGCTTCGATCGGGGCCGAACGTGTACGAGAAATCCTGCAGCGGACACTCGCCACCCTTATCGCAGACCGGACAATCGAGCGGGTGATTGATCAGGAGGAACTCGAAGATCCCCGCGCGCGCCGCGATGACGTCGGGCGTGCGCGTGCTGACGATCATGCCTTCGGCGCACACGGTCGAACACGAGGTCTGCAGCTTCGGCATCTTCTCAATCTTGACCACGCAGACACGGCACGAGCCCTCGACGCCGATGCCGGGGTGGTAGCAGTAATACGGCACCAGGATGCCGTTCTCGACCGCCGCCTGCAGCACGGTCTTCCCTTTTTCGACCGTGATCGGGCGGCCGTCAATCGTCAGCGAGACGGTTTCCATAAGCAATCGATCATAACCCGTTCCCAATTCCTAATTCCTAATTCCTAATTCCTAATTTCTCCACTTCCGCCAGCGTTCCATCATCCTTGCTGACCTCGACGCCGCGGAGCGTTCCGGTCAGCGCGATCGGCACCTCCACGACGCGGTCGGCGACCGGGACGATGACCTGGACCTCGCGCTTGTCCGCGTAACGGAGGATCACCGTCAGCGGGACGTCGAACAGCTCGCCGGTTTGCTCCACGCGAATGACGACCGCTTGACCGGCGGCCGCCGGTTCGACACGGTAACCGAACTTCAGCCGCGGCAGCGTCGACCCATAGATCCAGCGCTCGAAGAACCGGTCGAGCGATCGACCCGTTTCCGCTTCCATGGCGGCGCGGAGGTCTTCGGTGCCGACCTTGCTGAACCGGGACGCGCGATAAAAGCGCTGGACGCCACGAAAGAACGCCTGGTCGCCAACGAGACGACGGAGCATATGCAGAACTGCGGCGCTCTTGTTGTAGACCAGCGCGCGAAAGACGCGCGTGTCGCCGCGGATGTGGCCCAGCCGGTACCCAAGGTAAATCGGTCCCTGGTCGGACTGCTGCATGCCCCAGCGGCGAAATTGGCGGAGCACGCTGGCGAACGTCTCGTTGCCGCGGAGCCGCTGCGCGTACAGCGCAGCGAAGTATTGCGCGAATCCTTCACTGATCCACTGCTCGTGGTAGTTGCGCCAGCCGACCGCCTGTCCCCACCACTGATGGGCGACCTCGTGCGCCAGGAAAAACTCGGGGAAATCCTCGAACGACGCCGGATCGTTGCGCCAGACGTAGGGCGTCGACGGCAGCGTCTGGTTCAACGCGACGAAGTATCCGGGACTATGGCCGCCGGGCAATTCGCTCTCGACGACAGCCAGCGTGAGACTCGGGTACGGGCAATCACCGATGATCGATTCGTAGAACTGCACGACGTTGACGGCGCGCTCCGCCAGGTCCCGTCCGCGGCGCGCCTGCCGCGGGTTCGCTTGGACGACCAGGCGAAAATCTCGTGTCGATCCGAGGGCAACGGGCGTCGGCTCCGACCGCACGAAGCGGCTCACGAGAAACGCGAGATAGCGAAGCGGCTGCGACGTCGTGAAGAGATAGACCTTCTGCGCCGGAGACGCATCCTTGGCGGGGACAGTGACGGGAAAGCCTGCGTCAAGCTCGCCGCTCGCCACGCAGTCGAAGCCGGCCGGCACCGTCAGTCGGATGCTCGCGGTCGCGTAGTCGGTGACGGTGGCCTGCGGATACCAGTAGCTTCGATTGCTGTACAAGAAACTGCGCTCCGGCTGAAGCTGCGGCAGCGCGGCGGTATCGTCCGGGGTCGGGGCCGGCGCCTGCCGCGCCTGGCCGGGCAAGGCAACGGCCTCCGGATCTTCCCGTTGCGGCTCGAGCCGGCCGCCGTAGGCGACGGTCAGCAGCAACTCCTCGTCGCGCAGCACGAAAGACGGCAGATTGACGATGACGGCGTTCTGATCGCGCACGCGGACGGCGAACAGCCGGCCGAATTGATCGCTGACGATCGATCGGACCGTCAGCGAGCTGGCCAGCCGCAGCGTGAGCGACGCAATGGCCGGCGCGCGCACTCTCAACTGCACGCGCGCACGGCCTTCGATCCACTGCCTCTCCGGTGAGACCGCGACGTCGAGGTCGTACCCGAGGACGTCGTAGGCCGTCAGCTCGTCCTCGCTATACGAGCGGCCGTGGCGCGCCAGCGCCTGTTTGGACGCGTAGACGGCGATGTTGCGGTGGCGTTTTCGATCGAAGAACGAGATGTCTTCCGGCTCCGACGTCGACCGCGCGTAGGTCAAGGTGTCGTATCGGGGCGTGTGAATTTCGGCGAGGAAATCTCCCGGCGCCGGTACGAGCGACCACAAATCCCGGCTGAGATCGCTCAGATCGACGGCGTACGACTTTGGGACGTCCTCCCGAAACAGCTCGTCCGCCCGCTTGAAGTCGCGCGGGTCGACGCCGCGGGGCGTCAGGCGATCGCTTCTGACGAGCGCGTCCAGGTTTGCCGGGTTGACGCGGATGAACGCCGCGTCGAAGCGCGTGCGCAGCGTTTCGGATCCGCCGAAGATCTTCAGCTGCCCTTTTTCGACATCAGGCGCCGGATGAAACCGGATTTCGCCGCGCCCCAGCAGCACGACACCGGTCGTGCCTTCGTCGACCTCGGACACGAATGCCGAGCCTTCAGCGAGTGCGAGGTCGAGATCCTCGACGGCGATCGTCAGATCGCGCGCCTCGAACTGCTTCGCCCGGTCGAGCGAAAGGCGATGAAGGTTCTCGATGAGGGTGAGCCGCCGCTGATCCGCGATCCGCCAGCTCTCATCGCGTTCGTCGCCGATCCGCTTCACGTCGAGCCGCCACGTCGAGTTTCGCGCCCGATTGCCGAACTCGGTGAACACATCGACGGAGAGGCGGTACCCGTTTCCCGGCAGCGTGCCTGCCAGCGGCTCGCGATCGCGCTCGCGAATCACGACCCGCGTGGCGCCAGCCGCAAGCTCGGTTGTCGCAAAATCGCGCGCGGCCGTCCTGTCGGCCGTCTCCGACAACAGCGCGGCGTACGCGGCCGCGTCCCCAGCCTGGACGGTGCGTTCGAGACGCTGCATCAGCACCCGCACGCCGTCGGCCGCCTGCGCATTTTGGGCGAGAGGCGCGGCTGGATTCATCGCCGCGAGCCAGGCGGCCGCAACGGCGACGCGTAGCCACGCGGTCGACGTCATCGGATGATCCCGAGCTCGCGGCCGACCTCGCCGAAGACGTCGAGGGCGAACTGCAGGTCGGCGCGCGTGTGTGTGGCGGTCACGATGGTACGCACGCGCGCTTTGCCTTGCGCGACCGTCGGAAAACCGATGCCTTGCGCGAACACGCCCTTGGCGAACAGCCGGTCCGACAGCGTCATCGCCAGCACTCCGTCGCCGACGATGACGGGCGTGATGGGGCTTTCGCTGAGGCCGGTGTTGAAGCCGAGCGCCTGCAGGCCCGCCTTGAAGAACCGGGTGTTATCCCACAACCGATCGATGATCTGCGGCTCCTCGAGGAGCACATCGATGGCCGCGATGCACGCGGCGGCGACCGCCGGAGGGTGCGACGTCGAAAACAGGAACGGCCGCGCGCGGTGGTACAGGAACTCGATCAGCGCGCGGCTTCCGGCGACGTACCCGCCGAGGACGCCGAACGCCTTAGACAGCGTGCCCACTTGAATGTCGACCCGCCCGTGCGCGGCGAAGTGGTCGATCGTCCCGCGGCCGTTCCTGCCGAACACGCCGCTCGCGTGGGCATCGTCGACCATCATAATGCACCCGAACTCTTCGGCGAGGGCGCACAGATCGGGAAGCGGAGCGAGATCGCCGTCCATGCTGAAGACGCCGTCCGTGATCAGCAGTTTGCGCTGCGACGCCGGCAGGCCGCGCAGAATCGTGCGCGCCGCGTCGACGTCCTTGTGCGGAAACACTTTGATGGAGGCGCGGCTCAGACGGCAGCCGTCGACGATGCTCGCGTGATTCAGCTCGTCGGAGATCACGACGTCGTCCTTGGTCAGGATCGCCGAGACCGTTCCCGCATTCGCCGTGAAGCCGCTCTGAAAGACCACGACCGCCTCGGTCTTTTTGAACTCGGCGAGCCGACGCTCGAGCTCCATGTGGATGTCGAGCGTGCCTGCAATCGGGCGCACTGACGCGGAGCCAACGCCGTAACGGCGGATTGCGTCGACCGCGCGCTCGCGAAGTCTTGAATGTGTCGTGAGCCCGAGATAGTTGTTCGACGACAGATTCACGACCTGCCGGTCGTCGACCGTCGTCTTCGCTTTCTGCTCGTCCGACAGGATGCGGAGGTGACGATACAACCCCTGCGCCTTGAGCGTGTCCAGCTCGGTAGTGAGAAAGCTGAGAGGATCGGAACGCATGGTAGTCGTCAGTCGTCAGTCGTCGGTCGGGTGTGGAGTTTCAGTATATGACTGACGACTGTTGACTGACGACTGTCGACTACGCCGCTACAGCGCCAGAAAAAGCGCCGTCCACGGAAGGATCGCGGCCGCGACGTAGAGGGCCGTCAGCAGCGCGACGAGATAGTGGACGCGTCGCAAGTGGAGCACGATGCCGCCGCCGATCGCGACCAGCTTGGCTGCGGCCAGGCCGGCTCCCAAGCCGGCGCTGGCCACGGCTGAGCTCACCAGCGGATTTGCTTCAATCGTCAGGCCCCAGGTACGCACGCCGAGGTACGTGAGCGCGCCGTCCAGGAACTGAACGAGCAAGAACGTGATGACGACGAGGTCACCGAAGCGGCTTCGCGGGGTATCCCAGTATTTGCAAAAATGCGCCATCCCTTTACCGTTGAGTTGAAGATTCTGCGTACTTCCTGCGATTTCCCACCGTTCCAGGGTGTTCAATCAAGAAGGATGCCGGCCGGCTGGGCTTTCACCACCGCTGCTACGGCGTGACGACAAACACGCGATCGGAACCGAAGACCGCCAGCTCTCGAGCGCCATAATCGCGAATCCAATCGCTGATCCGGCGGCCGCGATCGCCGGCATAGCTGGCTTCGTGGACGACGATATGAGTCGCGCGCGTCGCGCGGATGGTCTGCCACGCCGACTCCGGCCGGTCGAGCGGATCTTTGAGTTGCTCGGCCCAGAGCCCATATTCGTCCGGCGCGCCGCCGCTGTACCCGTTGACCAGAGGTCGCCAGTGGAACGTCGAGTAAAACATGTAACGCGTTTCGAACGCGGCCTCGCCGAACGGCAATTCGATCAACGCGCTCGACGGCGGCAATTGCGCCGCGTAGCGATAGACGGCGGGCGGCGCTGATCCCGCAAACAGCGTCGCCGGCAGCGGCGCCAGCCCGCGCTGCGTGTATTCCGTTGAATTCTCGTTGAGCGGCAGCGGAACGGCCCACGATTCGGCGACGATGAGCGCGGTCACGACGGCCACGGCGGGAACGCCGCCGCGGCGCCGGGCGATCGCCGCCGC
>JAHFUI010000066.1 GCA_023265175.1 Acidobacteriota bacterium | reverse complement strand
CGCGCGACCGAGCGACTGCTTCGACGCCTCCGCAAACCATGACGCAGCTCCCGCGCCCGTAGCGCTCAAGCCCGAGCCGCTCGCCTCCCCCGAGAAGAACCCGGGCTTGTGCAAGCCACCCGTGATTCAGGAAGAGCCGGCGCGAAAGCTGAAGAACCTTCAGAATGTTCCAATCGTCCTCGTCACAGCCGAGGCGTCGTTTGCCTCGCCGGGCAACCGGGGTGCGGTCGCCTACTTCAAACAGGCGGGCGTGAAGGCCGAAGAGCTGCGCCTGGTGAGCCACAACATCCACGGCAACGGCCACATGATGATGGTCGAGAAAAACAACCGTGAGGTGCTGAAGCCGATTCTCGCGTGGGTCGAGAAGAACGTGAATGCCGGCGCCAGGGCGAGCTCCACGAAGAACGGCGCGAAGAAGGATTCAACGGCGATGAAGCTCGCCGACATGGGCTACTTCTGGGTCGGCGCCGAAGAAAAGAAGATGCCCTACGGCACGATCCTGACCGGAATTTGGTTATCTCGTCATCTGGTTATTCAGAGCCTGCGAAGAAATCGCGGTAGTGTCCGCCTATCGTCTCAGGGCCTTCCGTTGACAAGTTTCTCCGTTGAGCCATAATCAGCGCGGTGTGATTGGCGGCGGCGCTGTCGCAGAGAGTGAGCACGTCTTCGAGAACGGCCCTTCTGTTAAGCCGCGCGGGGACAGCCCGCCAATGCCGGCTATCGTCTCTCTCGTCTCGTCTGGAGCAGGCCGATGATGCGAGTGCTGATTGTGGATGACGATCCGTCGAGCGCCCGACTTCTGCGGGGATGGATTGAGGCCGAGGGGGCGAGCACGATGGAGGCAGTCAGTGCGGAGGGCGCGCTCGCCCTTATCGGGGAGGAGGGTGTACCGGCGGCGGCGTTCTGCGAGGTTCGTCTCCCTGGAAAGAACGGCCTCTGGTTGGCCGACCACCTCCGTGCCGAGCATCCGCACACGGCGGTCATCATGACCACGAGCCAGCTCGACGTCCCGTTAGCGGTGAGCAGCCTGCATGTGGGGGCCGTTGATCACCTCGTGAAGCCGCTCGTACACGATCGCGTCGCTGCTGCATTGAAACGCGCCTTCGACGCGCACACATTCCGTCGATCGATCGCCGCCATGCAGGAGGAGCTCGAAGGACAGCGCAGGCAGATCACGCAGGCGTTTGCGGACATCGAGCGCTCTGTGGCCACGAGCCTGGAAGCGGTGCTCGCGATGCGGCAGCCGCGCGATCCCGCCTCGCTCGCCAGAATCCACGGCGTTGCGCGCCTCGCGGTCAATCTGGCGTTGACGCTCGAGGTCGGCGAGCCGCAGCTCTCACACATCGAACGGGCGGTGTTCCTGCAGGACTTGGGGCCCCTCCCGACGCCCGACGAGCAGCGTTGCCTCGAGATTCTGAGAGGCGCCCCGCTTCTTGCCGAGGCCACAGAGATCGCGCTGGCCGCGCACGAGCGCTACGACGGCAGTGGTTTCCCGCGCGGACTGCGCGGCGACCAGATTCCGCTCGGGGCCAGAATCATTGCTGTCGCGGCTGCGTGTGCCGAGCTCATGTCCGTCGGGCAGTTGACGCCGGCCCAAGTCGTAGGGATCGTGTGCAGCGAAGGCGCGTCGACGTTCGATCCGTTCGTGCTCGGGGCGCTCAAGCGCTTGTATTCCACGGAAGACCTCGAATCGCCGCTGCCGGTGGGCGGTACACGCGATCCTATCCGCCTGATTCATGGCGCATCGCACGAACGGCAGCAAGGACGCGATGCGCACATGACGGACGCGGGATCGGCCGGCAACGACCCCAGGCGACGCTGGATTCGGAAACGTCTGGCGACAGGCGTGTCGGCGAGCATCAGCGGAAAACCGGCGCGCCTGGTAGACATCAGCTACGGCGGATTTCGCATCGAGATGCCGGACTGGCTCGACGCGAGCCGCGCAGATACTGTGGCGGTGAATGTTCCGGAATTCCAACTACAGGCTGAGGCCACCTGCAAGTGGAAGACGCGCCTGGGAACCTCCGGCCCGTACTGGTGCGGCGTGGCATTGACCGACGATGAGACGCGCGCAGGCAGCCGGTGGCGTGCGGTGGTCGATACGTTACAGCCGGAGTTCCCAATGTCACCAGATTTGAACTGAGAAGAATCAGCGAGACTCAGGGTTTCAAAGGCCGCGCCAAGTCCGCATCTCCGCGCCTCACATCAACCGTGGCGCGCGGGCCGATGCTCTCCCAGACGTCTTTATCGAGAACGGACCTTCTGTTGAGCGGAGAGGCCGCTCGTTAGGCCTGCCGCCTGCCGTGATCATTCCGGCAGATAGTGCAACAGCTTCAGGATGTCCGAGAACACCCCCATCGCCGTCACGTCGGCGCCGGCGCCGGGTCCCTGCACGACGAGCGGCGTCCGCGCGTACCGTTCGGTCGTAAACGCGATGATGTTGTCGCTGCCCTTCGCCGCCGCCAGCGGATGCGTGAGCGGGCACTCTTTTAGTGTCGCCTGGGCCCGGCCGTGTTCGAGCACACCGACGTACCGCAGGACGTTGCCGCGCGCTCGAGCGGCGGTCACCCGCTTCAGCATGTCGGCGTCGTAGCGCGCGAACGCCTGGAAGAACCGCGGCGAGAACGGGGCGCGGCTGAGCGCCCGCGGCACGAGGCTGTGGACGCGGACCTGGTTGATGTCCATCCGCAGACCGATTTCGCGCGCGAGAATCAGCAGCTTCCGCGCGACGTCCTCACCCGACAAGTCGTCGCGCGGGTCCGGTTCGGTAAATCCCATCCGTTGCGCTTCACGCACGAGCTCGCTGAACGGGACCGTCCCGTCGTACGCGTTGAACAGATAACTGAGTGTGCCGGACAGGATGCCCTCGATCTTGTTGATCTCGTCTCCGCTCGCAATCAGATCCCGCAGCGTCGACATGACCGGCAGTCCGGCGCCGACGTTCGTTTCGTACAGGAAATACTTCTGCCGAAGCTGCAGCAGATCCTTGAGCGATTCGTAACGCCGCCACGGCAGCACGTTGGCCCGCTTGTTCGGCGTGACGACGTGCAGGTTCGCGTTGATGAACGTCGGATAGGCGTCAACGATCGAATCGTCCGCCGTGCAATCGACGAGCGCCGTGTTGGTCAGCTCGAGCCGCGCGACCGCCCGCGCGAACGCCTCGGGCGTCATCCGGCGACGCGACCCGGTGAGCGTCTCTTTCCAGTGCGCGAGGCCGATGCCGCCCCCGTCCACGACGAACCGTTTGCTGTCGGCCAGCCCGACGACCGACACGTCGAACCCCTTCGACAACAGATAGTCGTGCTGCTGGTGCAGTTGTCGCAACAGCGCGCCGCCGATGTTGCCGACGCCGATGACGGCCAGCCCCAACCGCCGGCGCTTCTCAAAAAACGCCTGATGGATGACGTTCAGCGCGCGGACCTGCTGATCCGCGTCGATGACGCACGAGATGTTCCGTTCCGACGCGCCCTGCGCGATGGCGCTGATGTTGACGTTGTGACGCCCGAGCGCGCCAAACAACTTCCCCGCCACTCCCGGCCGGCCCTTCATCCCCTCGCCGACAACGGCCACGATCGCCTGGTTGGACGCGTGATCGAGCCGCGTGAGCTGTTGCTGCAGCTCGAATCGGAATTCGCCCTCGATGGCGTTGATGGCGTCGGCGGCGTCCACGCTGCGAACGGCGAAGCAGATCGTGTGTTCCGACGAGGCTTGCGAGATCAGGATCACGTTGACGCGACGCGAGGCCAGCGTGCGAAACAGCCGCTCGGCCGTTCCGGGCACGCCGACCATGCTCGCGCCGCGCAACGTCAGGAGCGACAGGTCGCCCATCGAGCTGATCCCCTTCGCGATCAGCGCGCCATCGTCGGCGCGCTGACTGGAGATCCGCGTGCCTGGCGCCTCGGGGCGGAACGTGTTCCTGATCAGGATCGGGATGCGTTTGGCAACGGCCGGTGCGATCGTCGCCGAGTGCAGCACCTTCGCACCGAAATAGGACAGCTCCATCGCCTCTTCGTAACTGATGTGCGGCAGCGCGAAGGCGGACGAGACCAGCTTCGGATCGGCGCTCATGACGCCGTCCACGTCCGTCCAGATTTCGACGGCCGACGCGCCGAGCGCGGCGCCGATGATGGCCGCGGTGTAATCGGATCCATTTCGGCCGATCGTCGTCGTCCGGCCGTCTTCGGTGGCGCCGATGAAGCCGGTGACGACCGGCAGCGTCCGGCGCCGTCCCACCCGGCCCAAGAGCCGGGCGAAGTGGGCGCGTGTGGCCCGGTTTGTCCTGGCGAAAATGACCGCCGCGCGGGTGAACTGATCGTCGGTGATCACGAACCGCCGCGCGTCGACGAACGTCGCCGGATGCGTCTGGTTGAGGTGAGCGGCGATGATGACCGCCGAAAGGCGCTCGCCGAAACTCGCGGTCATGTCGAGCGCCTGCAGCGGACAGTGCCGAAGCAGGTAGATGCCGTGCAGCGTGTCGTGCAGCTCCGCGAGCAGCTCGTCGACGCCCACGCGGACGCCACGGCGGCCGCGGCTGATGAGACGCGCCGCGGCGGATCGATGCCGTCTGGCGATCTCGTGCAGCAACCGCTCGTACTTCGAGTCGCCGCGCTCGGCGAGCCGCGCGCACTCGACCAATTGGTTCGTAACGCCCTGGAACGCCGAGACGACGATGATGATGGGCTCGCGCCGATCGGTGTCGAGCAGGATCCGGCCGACATCGCGGACGCGGTTGGGTGTGGCGAGCGATGACCCGCCGAACTTGAGCACTCTCATAGGTGTCACGGTCAACGCAGAGCTCGCAGAGCTCGCAGAGGGTTCTGTTCTTGAAAAAGAACTCTCTGCGGCCTCAGCGGTCTCTGTGTTGATTGTTGTCTACATTAACCCAGATCACGCTGGTGTCGGCCTTTATAGCCGGGAACGGAGTTTGCTCTGCCTCACATTTAGGCGGTCTGTAGAACGACATCCTGGCGATTTCTCCCAGGAAGCGTCGGTGACCGAATAGCAGATTCTGCAATCCGGGAGTGCCAATGGAGCTGGTCTGTGAACGGTGGTGCGTGTCCGCCCACGACGACTGCGACAATCTTTGAGGCAAACCGACTGGGATTAAGCGTGATCGGAACAGACATTAATCCGATGGCGTACTGGATTGTCCGACAAGCACTGACGCCACTGAATCTTGATGCGTTCCGCGAGGCCATGGTGAACGTCGCCGTCGAGTGCATTTCGAGAGGGGCGCCGACTGGCGCCGCAGACACAGTTCACCGTCTTGCGAAGGTCGACACTGCAGATGGTCTCGCGTCGTTGAGGCACGTCGCCGCACAGCATGTGCCCTATGCGGTCCTTTTGTACGAGCGGTACCTGGGACGGCCATTCGCAAGCCACCGCGACTCCGTGTCGGAAATGGTCGGCGACGTGATGGAAAGCGCAATCGAGGAGCGACTCGCCAGGCCAGAATCACGTTCAGAAAAACGAGACGTGCGGAGCGGGTGCCTGGATTCGAGCAGGCGCCGGACTTTTTCGTCCCCACCGAGATTGATCCCGCCTCGATCATTGAAGCCAAAAACACCGGGGATGATGGAACAGCACGCGACAAGGTGTCGCGCGTGTTGAACCTCGCGAAAATGCGTGATGACCGCCAACGTGCCGGACAAGTCAGGTTCGAATTCATTGCATGCATTGACGGTAGAGGTTTCGGCGTTCGACGCGAAGACATGCGCAAGATGCTGATCGCCACACGCGGTAAGATTTTTACGCTCACCACTCTTGACCAGCTGATTCCGCACACGCGTCTCAAAGAATTTCTTCCGCGCGGTGCTTGAGTTCTCGCAAAGAATCGTTGCCGGATCATTCATGAACCTGCAAATCGGTTCGGGCCATTCGCGTAGAAAACCCTTGGAGCAGGCCGACGCGGGCGTCGGAGGGAAAAACGCCCTGGAGGCGCCGAAATCCGCGTGGGGTGACGAAGTGGGGCCCCACGCATGCGACAGACAGGCCGCCGAAGGGCGTTTTTCCGGCCTGCGGAAGAGGGTTTTCGAAGCGAATGGCCCGAGCCGACTCTGCGTTCATGAATAATCCAGGTCAGGTCCGCCGGGGCCGCTGGAAGCGAGCCGAGCGATAATCAGCACCTGCGCATCCTTCACGCGATCCACGACTTCTTGCCCCGTCACCAGGCGGGATCTGAGATTTACGCGCTCGAGCTGTGCCGCGAGCTTGCGGCGCGGCATCACGTCAGTGTGCTCTGCGGAGAGTACGACCCGCTACGGCCGCACGGCCATCTCACCTGGCGCGTTTACAAAGGCCTTCCTGTCATCGAGCTGGTAAACAACTGGGTGTGTGGCTCGTTCGAACAGACGTACCGATCGCCGCTCGTCACCGATCGGATCGCCCACGTGCTGCGAGCGGTGCAGCCGGACATCATCCACGTCCACAACCTGCTCAATCTCTCGTTGGACCTGCCAGACGTCGCTCGCGCGCGCGGCGTCCCGGTGGTGGCGACGCTGCACGATTACGCGCTCGTCTGTCCCTCCGGCGGCCAGCGGATCCATCGTGCCGAACGACACGTGTGCGACGTCATCGACACCGAACGGTGCGTGCGCTGCTTTCGCGAATCGCCGTTTCCCACCCAAATCTCGGCCGGCAGGCTCGCCGGCGTTGCGCGCGTCCCGCGCCTGACAGGGGCGGCCGTCGCGCTCTCGCGCCGGTTTCCGCGCCTCGCCGCCCGCTTCGCACGCGGCGCCCGCCACGCTTCTCTGCTGACGATCACGAAGCGGGACGTCGACCAGCGTCTGGTAGCGGCGCGACGCGTCTTTGAAGAGATCGATCTGTTCGTTGCGCCTTCACCATCGATCGCGGCGGAGTTCCAGCGCCTCGGCATCCGCGCGTCGAAGATCCGGATCTCGGACTACGGCTTCGTACCGCTAGTGTCCCGTCCCAGTGATTCGTGGCGTAAATCCCGGAGCGCGGCGCCCGGCTGGCAAGGCGTGACGAGCGAGCATACCGGGAGTATTCGAGCGAGAAGCAACGCAGCCAGCCGGGATGCCCCGCCCGGGAGTTATGTCACGAATCACTGGGACGGGACACTAGGTCGCCAGCGGAACGGGCATCGCCCGCCGGGTGAACCGCTGCGCATCGGCTACGTCGGGACGCTCGTCTGGCACAAAGGCGTGCACGTGCTCCTCGGGGCCATCCGCGGCCTTCCGACTACGGGCTACGAGCTGAAGATCTTCGGCAATCCCGACGTGTTCCCTGAATACACGGTACAACTGCGGGCGCAAGCGGCCGGCCTGCCGGTGCGGTTCATGGGATCGTTCAATCGCGAGCGTACCGGCCATGTCTATGCCGAGATCGACGTCCTCGTCGTTCCATCACTCTGGCTCGAAAACTCGCCGCTCGTCATTCACGAGGCGTTCATGGCGGGAATTCCCGTCGTCGGCGCCCGTATCGGAGGCATCGCCGATCTGGTCGATGACGGCCGCACGGGACTGCTCTACGATCCGAGCTCGCCAACCGGGCTGGAAGCGATCTTGCGCCGTCTGATCGGTAATCCGGAGCGCCCCGGTGAACGTGGCGAGCTTGCTGAGCTCGCCGAGCACGTGCGGGCGTCACCGCCCGTCAAATCAATCGCCGAAGACGCTCGGGACTGGGAAGACACATATGAGCACATCCTGCGGCGCCGCGCCGGCGGCGGACATGGCCGATGACGAGGCCGAGAGTGTCGATCGTGCTGCCGACGCGCAACGGCGCCGCAACGCTCCCCGCGCTGCTGGACGCGCTCGCGCGCCAGCGCGTTGATTTCCCGTTCGAGATCATCGCGGTCGACTCCGCGTCCATCGATGGCACGGCCGATCTGCTTCGCGGTCGCGTCGACCGGCTGATCGGCATTTCCCGCGACAGCTTCAACCACGGTCTGACCCGTAACCTCGCCGTCGCGCAGGCCCAGGGCGAGCTGATCGTGCTGCTGGTCCAGGACGCGCTGCCCGCCTCGGAGTTGTGGCTGGCGGCCTTGACGGCGCCGCTCATCGCGGACCAGGGCCTGGCCGGCGCCTTCGCCCGCCAGATCCCCCGGCCCGATGCGAGTGCGATCACCTGCTACGCCCTCGCGCGGTGGGGCGGTTCGTCCGTCGCCGCCCGAACGCTCGCCATCGCGGACACCGGCGAGCTGGAGTCGCTCGATCCGGTGGCGCGATTCGAACGGTGCGCCTTCGACAACGTGTGCTCGTGCATCAGGAGATCAATCTGGCTCGAGCACCCGTTCCGCGAGACCGCAATCGCTGAGGACATCGAATGGGCGAAAGAGGTGCTGCTCGCGGGTCATCGACTCGCCTACGTCCCCGCGGCGGAAGTCATCCATTCGCACGAGCGGCCGGCGAGGTACGAGTTTGCCCGCACCTACCTGCTGCATCGCCGGTTGTACGAGCTGTTCCGGCTGCGAACGATCCCGACGCTGCCGCTGCTGGCCCGCGCCATCGCCGCGTCTCTGGTGATCCATCGCCGCTGCGAGAGGAAGGAGTCAGGGATCATGTTCGGCAGCTGGCGGGCGACGGCGCTCGCCTTCGCGTGGCCGCTCGGTCAGTATCTCGGCGCGCTGTCGGCCGTGCGGGGCTGGAAGCCGTTTCGATCGAGAATCGTCTGATGCTAGGAGCCCGTCCGAGTAATGCTGAACGGGCTCCTAGTAGGCGCGCTGCGCACACGCTCCTAGGTCTGGCCCGATGAAGGTCCTGGTCGTCGTTCACGGATTCCCGCCCGCCGCTCAGGGCGGCGCCGAGATTTACGCGCACGCGCACGCGCGCGCGCTGCGGCAGCAGTACGGCGACCAGGTCGTCGTGCTCACCCGCGAACAGGATCCGGGCCGGCCTGAATACGACCTCCGCACCGAGCACCGCGACGGCCTGCGCATCGTGGCCGTGAACAACACCTTCCGCCGGACTCGCAGGTTCGAGGAGACGTACCGGAACGAAGCCATCGGCGCCGTCGCCAGCCGCGTGATCGACGATTTCAGGCCTGACGTGGCGCACATCCATCATCTGACCGGCCTCTCGACGAGCATCGTTTCGTCGCTCGCCGATCGTCGTATTCCTTGCTTCGTGACGCTGCACGATTACTGGCTCATGTGTCATCGAGGCCAGCTCCTGGACCTCGACTGTCGCGTGTGCGACGGCCCCGACGCCCTGATGAGCGTTGGGCGGTCAGCCGAGCACCATCCGGAAAGATGCCGCTCGTGTCTCGGCCCGGCGGGTGGCGCGGGGGCCGCCGGCTTCATCGGCGCCGCCGCGCTGCGTGCGCTCAAACAGCGGGTGGGAGCCGGGCCGGCGCGTCAACTGCGTCATGTGGCGAACCGGCTGGCACCGCTGGTGTCCAGCACCGGCGAGGCCGAGGATCAGTCGCGCAGCCGGCTCGCGCACATGCGCGAGGTGTGCGCCGGCGTGACGCACTTTCTCGCGCCCTCGCGGCACATGCGCGATCGATTCGTGCAATTTGGCATCGAGCCGGAGCGGATCACCGTCGCCGGCTACGGCTTCGATCGCGCACCGTTTCTCGCCATCGAACGGACGACGTCTGATCACGTGCGGCTCGGCTTTCTCGGCAGCCTGATGGTGTCCAAAGGGCCGCACGTGCTGCTGGAAGCCATCTGCCATCTGCCGCGCGGCTCGGTGTCCGTCGATCTTGTCGGCGCCTATTCCGCCTACCACGGCGACGACAGCTATCGTCACCAACTCGGGCCGCTGCTCCAGCAAGACAACGTGCACGTCCGCGGCGCGATCGCGCACGAGCGCGTGCCGCAGGCTCTCGCATCCATCGACGTTCTGGTGGTACCGTCGATCTGGCCCGAGAACAGCCCGCTCGTGATCCAGGAAGCGTTCCTCGCGGGCGTGCCCGTCGTGGCATCGCGGATCGGCGGGATTCCGGAGCTCGTCGGCGATGGGCGCAACGGGCTGTTGTTTCGTGCCGGCGATCCGCAGGATCTCTCGCGGACCCTCGCGAGACTGCTTCACGAGCCGGAGCTTCTCGATGCGCTTCGCGCCGGGATCCCGGCCGTCCGATCGCTGGAAGAGGACGTCCGGTTTGCACGCCGGATGTATGCGGCCGAGAGATCCGGCCCCTCCACGGCCCGGAAGCCGCTTGCGGCAACGGTGCTGAATTTCCGGACGCCCGACGACACGTTCCTCGCCGTCAAGTCCCTTCTCGCCTCGCGGCGGCCCGTACAGGACGTCATCGTCGTCGACAACGATGCGGGCGGCGGCGCCCGAGACGCGTGGCAAGAGGTCGCCACGAACATCCGGTATGTTCAGACCGGCAGCAATCTCGGTTTCTCCGGCGGCATGAACGCGGGCATCCGCGAAGCGCTCAGGCGTGGCGCGGAGCGCGTCCTGCTCGTGAACAGCGATGTGATCGTCCCGCCGGATTGCATCGAGCGTCTCGAGCAGGCGCTCGATGCGCATCACGCCGGAATCGCCGGACCGGTCATCCTCGCTCGATCTGAACCGGATCGGCTCGAATCGCTCGGGATGTCGTACGCACCGCTCACCGGACGCATGCGGCATCGCGGAGCCGGCGCCCGGCTTCCAGCCCGGGACCTCCCCGCCGGCCGCGTCGTCGACGGCGTGAGTGCGTGTGTCATGCTCGTCACGCGCGAGGTGTTCGACGCCGTCGGATTATTGGACGAGGACTACTTCTTCGGCTTCGAGGACCTGGACTTCTGCTTGAAGGCCCGGCGTGCCGGATTCACGACGATTCTGGCTGGAATAGCGACGGCCTATCACGAGGGCGGCCGATCGATCGGCGCCACTTCCCCTCGCCGGCTGTACTTCGCGGCGCGCAATCATCTCCTCATGGCACGACGGAGGGCGGCGCCAGGCGGTCGTCTGGCGCTCCTGTCTCGTACCTGCTCGATCGTGATGCTGAACGCGGCGCACGCGGTCGCGTCGCGTGGAGGCTCGCTGCCGGCGCGGCTCGGCGCCGTTGCGCGCGGCACGCGCGACTACGTCGCCGGCCGGTTCGGGGCAGGCTCGTAACGACTCGAGGCGGCGGCGGTCTCCCGCTGGCCGGTCCGCGACTGCGTGAGGCGGAGGTCACGCAGCTCTGCGGAAAGGATCGCGGTCTCTTCGATCAGGCGCTCGATCTGCTGCCTCTGGCGCGACACGATCACCGAGAAACAGAGTGACGCCACGAACATCATCACGATGAGCAGCATGACCAGAACGATCGGCTGGTAGGACACGCCCAGCCAGCGCGCCACCCCGTACAGAATCTCGCGGCGCATCGAGAGCGCCAGCAGCGCCAGCGCGGAAAGAATCCAGAGCAGCGAGTACTCCTCGGTCAACTTCCGCCGCCTGACGAGCTCGAGCACCGCGAGCAGGAGCAGCACGCTCACCGCCAGCGAGACAATCTGGATGCGATCAGTCACCGGCGAGGCTCCCGACTCTGCAGCGGAGCGGGACGATGAGCATGGCGAGCACGACGCGCGCGCTCGCGGCTGTCAGCCGACCCGGCGTCAGCGAGGTCTTGCCACCGAGCCGACACCGCCCGCGCACGGGCACTTCGACGACGCGCAGCAGGTTGCGGCTTAGAAACAGTCGCAGCTCCGGTTCCGGATAGCCGGTCGGATGGTGCTCCGCCAGCAGATGAATCGCGCGAGGACCCAGTACGCAGAACCCCGACGTGGGATCGGTCACGGCGTTTCCGGTCAGCATCGAGAGGCAGGCCGCAAGCGCCCGCTGCGCGAGGCGGACCATCCCCGCCGGCTTGACGTTCGATTCGGCGTACCGCGAACCCAGCACGACGTCCGCGGCCAGGTGCTCGACAGGCCGGAGCATCCGTCCAAGGTCGTCCGCGCGATGCTGGCCATCTCCATCCATGCGAACGACGACGTCATAGCCAAGCCGCGCGGCGTACCGAAGCCCGGCGCGCATCGCGCTGCCTATTCCCATGCGCTCAGGGAAGCGCAACCAGCGAACGTCGAGCCTCTCGAGGATCGCCATCGTCTCGTCGGTCGATCCGTCATCGACGACGAGGAGATCGAGATCAGGCCGGAACGCGCGCAGCTCTGCGATCACGGCCCTGAGGTTGGCCGCCTCGTTGTGGACCGGAATCAGGCAGAGGATGCGCCCGGGCGGCGCAAAGACATGCCATCCGTCTGTTGCGGCGTCCGCGGCGCGCGAGCGGCCTCGCAGGCCGTGGTGAAAGTCACACGGCCTGCGAGACACGAAGAAGTTTGCCACAGACTCGCGGAGCCACAGAGATCTTGTTAAGGTTTGCTCTGCGTCTCGGTGCCTCTGTGGCGAATTGCTCAGTGTCTCGCAGCCCGTCGGACTTGCACCACGGGCTGCCGGCAGAGAGGCCGATCTCGGACGCATGCTGTGTGATGGTTTCGATGGACGGCGGCTGAGCCGTCGCACGGACCACATCGCGATCGCGGCAACCCATGCGAGATCGCGGGCGAGGTGCAAGAGCGGAAAGACGAGCGGCACCGGATCGCGGAAGCGCCGCGCCGCGGCGACGCCCGCCACCAGCCGCTCAAGCGCGAGGCACACGAGGACCGCGACGGAGGCAACCGCCAGCGGGCGCCAAGGACCGGCGATCGCCGCAATCAACAGGGCGCCCGCGAGACCTGCGACCGCGGTTGACATCAGCAGCGGATGCCACATCATCCGCGGCGGCGACACGGCATCGCCGGTCAGGCGGTCGGGATGTTTGGCAACAAGATCGATGCGGCCGTATCCAAATCCGTATTGCTGAACGAAGTAGCCACGGAGGCCTTCACGCCATCGATGCACGCTGCGCGCGCCCCGGCAGAACGTCAGCCGATAGCCGGCGGCCCGCAGGCGGTAACTCATATCGTTGTCGTATCCGTAGCCGAGCGTCTCGTCGAACAGGCCGACCCGGCAAAGCGCCTCTGCTCGATAGGCGGAATTTCCTGTACACACGTGATCGATGTTCGGGCCTGCGATCGCGGCATATCTTTGCTCGAGATCCAGATTCATCGCCCGCACACACAGTGTCGCGTCGGGATCGGTCGCGTAGTACCCCTGTGCCGCAGCGACGGTCGCATCTTCGAGCTCACCCGCCAGGAGGCTCATCCAGCCGGACTGCAGCACGACGTCCTGATCGACCTGGCAAATGATCGGATAACGCGCCGCCCGCACGCCCGCGTTGATTGCCGCGGCGGCGCCACGTCCTTCTCCCGCGACGATCCGAAGCGGCCACGTCTCTGCGAGCTGCCGCACCAGCTCCGCCGATCCGTCCCGGCTCTCATCGTCGACGACGATGACCTCCATCGGCCGGCCGTCGGCCTGCCGCAGGATCGCCTCGAGGGTCTCGCGAATCCACTCGGCGCCGTTGTGCACGGGGACCACGAAGCTTACGCCGTCCATCACGCGCTCGCGATCATTTCGGTGTACAGCTGATCGAGTTGCGCACACACAGGCGCCTCTCCATAGGCGGCCCGGACGCGGACGGCGGCATCGGCCGCCGCCGCGCGCCAGCCAGACGGGTCTTCCAATACCCGCTCGATCGCGCGCGCCAACGCATCAGCATCGCCGAGCGGTACAACCTGACCGCCGCCGGTCGCGCGCACGATCTCACCGCATCCTGAATCGTCGGCGACAATGACGGGCGTACCCGACAGGAGCGCTTCGAGGGGTACGAGCCCGAAGATTTCGTGCTGCGACGGATACACGAGTACGTCGGCATCCGCCAGCGCTTCGAGCCGCTCGCGCGCTCGGAGCAGGCCGGTAAAAACGGTCCGCCGGTCCAGACCAAGCGCTCGAACGAGCGCGCGCGTGTCGACGTCTGCGCCCATATCGTTGCCGGCGATCACGAGCCATGCATCCGATCGATCCACTCGCGCGAACGCGCGCGCGAGGACGTCCAGGCGCTTGCGGGGCGTCAGCTTTCCCAGAAACAACACCAGCGGTCCGGGTGGAAGCGCCGAGCGCCGGCGGAAAGCACCGATTGTCGCGGGCGTCGCGAACTCGTCGAGGTCGACCGGATTTGGAATGACGCGGATGGCCGGCGCGGCGATGTCCCACTCGCGCAGCTGTCGGCGCTCCGCCTGCGAGACGGCCAGCACGCGCGCGGCGCCGGCGATGATCCGTCCGCCCGCGATCAGGTCGAACGCCCGTTTGGCCAGGCGGCGTCGCTCAATCCGCAGCGCCGTCCCATTCGGTGCAAGCACGTACGGCACTCCCGCCCGGCGCAGATGATAGGCCGCAATCACGCCGGGCACGTTTCGGCACGCATGCAGATGTGCGACGTCGAAGGTGTCCGCGTGGCGCCGCAGGTACGCGTCCAGACCGATCGGCAGGAAAAGCTGCAAGTGGTAAGCCAGATGATTTGAAAGATTGGGAAAAACCCGCACCTCCACTCCGTCGGGCGTGCGCGACACCGGGGGCGCCGGCAGGCGCGTCGAGGGCTCGCAGGCATCCGTCGTGCACACCGTGACGTGGTGGCCGCGTCGCGCGAGGCCGCGCGCGAGGCTGTGAGCAATCCGCGGGATGCCGCCGTACCCCCAGGCGTCGGTGAAATAGGGCGTGACGTGAAGGATGCGGAGCGGCTGCATACAATAACAGTCTTGGTGTGTCTGATCACGGATTCGTCATACATTACAACGACCTGTGACATCGCGACTCGATCGCCGCGCGTGGCTCGCCTGCGGCACCGCGGCGCTTCTTGCCGGCCTCGTGTATCTCAACGCGCTCCATAACCCCTTCGTGTACGACGACTACCACACCGTCGTCGCCAACCCTTCGATCGTGCACGTCACCGATGCCCGCGCGATCGTACTGCACGACGTGACGCGTCCGATTGTCAACCTCTCGTACGCGATCGACCGCGCCCTCTGGGGCGCGGGGCCGTTCGGGTTTCACGTCACGAACGTGCTCCTGCACGTGATCAACGTCATCCTGCTATTCCGGCTCGCCTGGCTCTTCACGCAAGGCAGCACGCTGGTGGCATTCGCCGCCGCTGCGCTGTTCGCCGTGCACCCGATGATGACGGAGGCGGTCGGCTACATCAGCGGACGGTCCGAGGTGCTGTGCGCGACGTTCTTCCTCCCCGCGCTCATGTGCGGACGCCGGTGGCTGCGCGCCGAGGGGACGAAGTGGGCAATCGCCACCCTGGGGCTATGGGTCGCGGCGCTGGCGACGAAAGAGACCGCCGCGATGTTTCCTTTCGTGTTCGTCGCCTACGATCGGCTCGCCGAAGGAGGCCGCCCGCCGGGGAAGTTCGACACGTTCGAGAAGTCCCACCGCATGGCGACCGTGCACCTGCCGTTCATGGCCACGGCTCTTGTCGCGGGCCTCGCTCGCGTGGCGGTTCTCACGCGCATCGAGTATCCAGGCCAGGCGACGATCCATTGGTCTTACATTCTTCTGGACCTCGATGTCCTCCGCCGCTATCTCGGCCTGATGATCGTGCCGACCGGGCAGGCACTCTTCCACGAGGTGACGCCTGCCGCCGGAATGTTCGAACCGCGCGCCCTCCTTGCGATTGGAACACTTGCCGCGATCGTGTTCCTCGCCTGGCGGCTGCGGCGGGTCGCGTGGATGGCAAGCTTCGGCATCCTGTGGTTTCTCCTGCTGCTCGTGCCGTCGGCTGCGTTGATTGTGCTCGACCAGGGCGAGCCGATGACCGAGCACCGCGTGTACCTCGCGAGCTGCGGTGCGTTCCTCGCGGTGGGCGCGGCGATTGGCTGGCTTGAGGTCCATGTGACGCGCATCGGCGCACGCGCACGCCCCCTAGCAGCCCGTGGTGAAAGTCTGGCTGCATTCGACGGGCGAGGCATCCTCGCCGGCGGCGTTGCTCCTCCTTCAAATATTCCCGATATTCTCGGTCGTCGCGCCTTGCCAGCGAGGCGCCTCGCCCGTCTCGGTGCGACGCCAGATTTTCACCACGGGCTGCTGGCAGCCGCCGCGCTGGGGCTGGTGCTGGTGCTGGTGCTGCTGTCGTTTGGCATGGAGACGCTGGTACGGAACTCCGTGTGGTCCGACCCCGTGGCGCTCTGGCGCGAATCGGTGGAGCTGGCTCCGACGCACTTCCGCCCGCGGCTGCTGCTCGGCGAGGCGCTGCAGGACGCGGGCCGTCGCGATGAAGCGATTGAGCAGTTCCAGACCGCTATCCGGCTGCGACCGGCCGATCCGAGCGGCTATGTGCAGCTCGGTCGGTGCCTCGCGGACTCGGGCCGACTGCGGGAGGCGCGACCGTACTTTCTCAAAGCCCTCGACATCGACCCGCGCAACGTCTCCGCCCGCCAGTCGTTGACGATCCTCGATGAATTGCAATCCCGGCTTGGAACCGATGTCGGTCGTCGCTAGCCCGGTCGGCCCGGCAGACAGTCCGGCGGTGGTTCGCGCCGGTCTGGTCTGGACCCTCGTTCGTACCGAGTTCAAAGCCCGGTACCACGGCACGGTGGGAGGATTCGCATGGGCGCTGCTCAAGCCGATCACGATGTTCGTCGTGCTGATGGGCGTCTTCTCATTTCTCTTTGCGTCGAAGCCGGCGTACAGACTCAATCTCATCGTCGGACTGTTCTTGTGGGATTTCTTCGCCGAGGCCACCAAGAGCGGGCTGACGTCGCTGCACGCCAGAGGATACCTGCTGACGAAAGCGAGCGTTCCGCCGTGGATTCTCGTTGTCACCTCGATCTCGAACGCGGTGATTACCCTCGCCGTCTTCTCCATCGTCATGACGATCTTTCTCGCGGGCGCCGGCCACCCGCCGACAGCGGCGGCGCTGGCTGCCTTTGCCGCCTACTGCGCGGCGATGACGGCCATCATCATCGGCTTCTCGCTGGCCGCGAGCGTGCTGTTCCTGCGGTACCGCGATCTCAATCAGGTCTGGGAAGTGGTCCTCCAGGCGGGATTTTTTATCGCGCCCATCATCTACCCGCTCGACATCCTTCCCGAGCGGTTCCACTTCTATTTGTATGTCTGGCCGCCGACGCCGATCATCGAGTTCTCGCGTGCCGCGCTGGTGGCAGGCGTCATGCCGACCGCGAGAGGCCACGCGTACCTGGCGGCGGACGCGGCGATCTGCCTGGTGGCCGGCATCGCGATCTTCCGTTGGCTGAGCCCGCGCGCGGCGGAATACGTCTGACCATCATGTCCCTCATCGACGTCGACGCCGTGTCGAAAGCGTTCCTGATTCCGAGCGTGCACCGGCAGACCATCCGCGAGCACCTGCTCGGACTGCTGGAGCCGCGGCGGTTTCAGCGCCTTCAGGTGCTGGACGCGGTCAGCTTCGAGGTCCAGCGCGGCGAAGCGCTCGGCATCATGGGACGCAACGGATCGGGGAAGAGCACTCTCCTGAAAATCGTGTGCGGCGTGTACCTGCCTGATCAGGGGCGCGTCAGCACGCACGCGGCGATCACTCCGGTCCTCGAGCTCGGAGTCGGCTGGAACCCCGAGCTCGATGCGGTGGACAACGTGCTGCTCATCGGATCGGTGATGGGACTCTCGCTCGCGCAGATTCGCCGAAGCATGGAGGAGATCCTGGCGTTCGCGGAGCTCGAACGGTTTGCCAATCTGAAACTCAAACACTATTCGAGCGGCATGTCAGAAAGACTCGGCTATGCGGTCGCCTTCAAAGCGGTTCGCGAGGTACTCGTCCTCGACGAGATCTTCGCGGTCGGCGACGCCGGCTTCAAAATGCGCTGCGAGAAACGGTACAGGGAATTGCGCGCCGGCGGCCACACGGCGATCATTGTCAGCCACGACCCGCGGGTGATCGCGACCTTCTGCGACCGCGCGCTGCTGCTCGACGGGGGACGCATCGCGTATGAAGGCACCGCCCGTGAAGTCGCCGACCGTTACGTATCGATGCTGACGCATCCGGCCCCTGACGCCGCCGACACGCGATCGGCGTCGAGCTGACGCGCCAATCATGGATGAACACGCCGAACATCGGATCGCACCGAGTGTCCGTGGGTGGCTCGAAAGTCCTGCTTCCGACGCCTTCGCGACCGACTGCCTGCTGGTGTCGGGCTGGGCGTTCGCCGCTGGTTCGCGCATTGTCGAGATCTGGACGACGGGACTCGGGTCCAGGCGGCCGCTACGACTTGGTCTACGGCGCGACGATGTGGCGCGCACGTATCCGGATGAGCCGAGCGCGTCACACTCCGGGTTCACTGGGTATCTCGAGTTCGACAGCGGGCCGACCGCGACGCTGCCGTTGGAAGTATGGGCGGCGCTCGATGACGGCCGATCAATCAGGCTCTTCAGACGGCGTCTCGTCACGGTAGCTGCGGGACGTGAAGTCTCGCGGATGGAATTCGCCGCGAGACAGGCGATTCAGCACCCGCGCATCCTGCTCTCCCCGCGCGCCTGGCTCAACGCGTTGACGCTGCTGATGCAAGCGCGGTCGTCTCAGCAGACCCAAACGCAACGAGCCACGGCTGTGGCGATCAGAGACGAGTCGATGACGCGCGATTCCCTCGGGCGGTTCCTGAAGGATCGATCGTCGCTGGTGTTCACGGCTGCCTCCACCCCCGCCGTCTCCGTGATCGTGGTCGTCTGGAACCGGGCCGATCTGACGCTGGCCTGTCTCCGGAGCTTGATTGACCACACCGACGTCCCTGCGGAGATCATCGTCGTCGACAACGCCTCCACGGACGAAACCTCTGAGCTGCTGGCCCGCATCAACGGCGTGCAGGTCGTCACAAATAGCAGCAATCTCGGCTTCACGGTCTCCGCGAATGTCGGCGCGAGGCTCGCTCGGGGCGAGTTCCTGCTGTTCCTCAATAACGACGCGACACTCGCGCGCGGGAGCCTCGCGCATCTGCTGGACACCGCCCGTCGCTCGGGATCCATCGGCGCTGTCGGAGGGAAGCTCGTGTTTCCAGATGGCCGCCTTCAGGAAGCGGGCGCCATTATCTGGGCCGACGGATCGTGCGAGGCCTACGGGCGCGGCGCCGATCCTGCCGCCCCTGAATACAATTTCGAGCGATCGGTCGACTTCTGTTCTGGCGCGCTGTTGCTCACCCGGCGCGGACTCTTCGAACAACTTGGTGGCTTCGATGAACGCTATCGACCGGCGTACTACGAAGATGCCGATTACTGCGTCCGGCTCTGGGCCCGCGGCTATTCGGTCGTGTACCAGCCGGAGGCCGTCGCCGTTCACAGCGAGTTCGGCAGCGCCGCGTCGCGCGAGGCCGGCATCGAGCTGCAGCGGGCACGCCGGCCGATCTTCGTTTCCTGTCACGCGCGATGGCTGTCGCGTCAGCTCTCGAGAGCCGACGGCGCACTGACGGCGCGTTCACACCCACACGGACGGCCGTCCGTTGTTTTCATCGACGACGCCGTACCCAATCCGCGGATGGGTGCCGGATTTCCTCGCGCGGCGGCGTTGTTGGAGGCGCTCGAGCAGCTTGGCTACCTGATCACCATTTATGTGACTGACGAAGGGCAGCCGTCGGCGGCGAATTTTCCGCGCGCGGAAGTCGTCCCGGGCGGGCCGGGTGGTTTGCGCACGTTCCTCGCGTCACGGCGGGATCACCGAGCGGTGATCGTCAGCCGGCCTCATAACATGCAATTCGTGAAGGCCGCGGTCGGCTCCGATCTGTCCGCGCTCCGTGTGCCGTGCGTGTACGACGCCGAAGCCATTTATGCGCTCCGAGACATCGGGCGTCGAAATCTGATCGGACCGCCAATGGCGGAGGCGGAACAGCGAGCCTCGATCGAGGCGGAACGCAGCCTGACACGCGGCTGCGCCGCCGTGTTGACGGTGAGCGAGCCCGAGCGGCAGATGTTCGCAGCCGCCGGGATCCAGAACGTGTTTGTCGTCGGCCACGCCGTCGAGCCAAGGCCGACACCGACGTCGTTCGACCCGCGGCGATCCATCCTGTTCGTCGGCGCGTTCACGCCTGATTCTCCGAATGAAGACGCGGTCCTGTTCTTCTGTCGCGACGTGCTGCCGATCCTGCGCGGGCGCGACAGGAGCGACGCCCCCATCGTCGTCGCGGGCGCGCGCATTCCCGGTCACCTCCCGTCGCTGTTCGGCCCTACGGTCGCCTGGCGCCGCGATGTCGATGATCTGACGCCACTCTACGATGACGCGCGCGTCTTCGTGGCGCCGATGCGCTACTCGGCGGGGATTCCGCTGAAGGTCGTCGAAGCGGCGGCGCGCGGCGTCCCGATCGTGTGTACCTCGCTTGTCGCCCGCTTGCTCGGCTGGGAGCCTGGCAACGAGCTCCTAACCGCTGATGGACCGGCAGACTTCGCTCGAGCGGTCGCGTCGGTGTACGCGGATCACGAATTGTGGCAGCGGCTTCGCGAGGGCGCGCTGGCCCGAGTGGCGAAGGATTACAGTCCCGCCGTGTTCCGTTCGGCGCTCACTGACGCCCTTCGAAAATCTCTCGCAGACGGCTCGGGAAGCGCCCGTGGTCGTGCTTCGTGATTTCGTACCGCGGAAACAGCAGCCGGTTGGTGCCGGCTGAGACGAGGCCGGGCTGGACCGTCACCGCGGCCCGAAAACGCGCCTCGCGGACGACCGTCACCGTCGCGGCATCGAACTCACCGTAAGGGTAGGCGAATAGATCCACTAGCCGTCCGAGCACGCGCTCAAGCGCGATCTTGTCCTCGAACACTTCGGTTCGTCGCGTGTCCACTGGATGTGTCGTCAGCGCGAGGTGATGAATCGAGTGCGCGCCGATGGAATGGCCCGGGCGATCCGCGAGCGTACGGACCTCCTGCGTCGTCAAGACCCGGTGCGTCGCTCGCGGCGAAGGGTCGGCGCCGCTCCAGCACACGACATCGGCGACCAGGCTTGCCCGCGCGGCCGCGTCAAGTGGCCACGCGCTTCGATTCAACAACTCGAGCGCCTCGAGACGCTGTTCGGCCGTCGCCGTCGGCGTGCAGAGCTGTTGCCCACCTGCCCGCACCGCCAGCACGGGCGGCAGTACGGCGGCCGAGAGAAAGATACCTTCGAGCACATCCCACCAGCGCTCGTGCTCGTCGTTCAATCGGTCGCTGTTGACGAAAAAGGTCGCCGGCACCCCGAGATCCGTGAGGATTGGTGACGCGACAGCCAGCGCGTCCACGTAACCATCGTCGAGCGTGACCGCGACGGCCCGTTCGGGGATTCGGCCCGATGCGGCGGCTCGAACAAGGTCCTCCAAGCCGATCGGCGAAAAATTCCGACAAAGGTGGGTCATCTGCTCGCGGAACTCGTCGGGCGGCGTGCACAAGGCGTGGGAATCGGGAGTGAGGGCGGCAACACGATGGTAGGCGAGGATGGCGGCGCGGTGAGACGCAGACCTAAAGGTCTGCACTACGACCCGCCGCTCGTTCGGCTTCACGGCCCGAATCGCAATGACGAGCGGGAACGTGGCATCGACGTGGTCGAGATCGCCCTGTGCCATTTCTTCGACGGAGATTCCGTACAGAAACGCGGCGCACGCCATGACGTTGCCGTACGCGTGCACGTCGAAGGCGTCCACAGGAAACACATCCGCGAACAGCTTCCGCGCCGAGGCTTCCGTCAGGCGCCAGAAGTCGCCGTCGGGGCCGGCCTGGTCATCGACCCTGATGACGCTGGGAGCGGTCACCAGCAGCACGCCGCCAGGGCGGAGGATGCGTTCGCATTCGGCAAGAACGGCCGCCATGTTGTCGATCAAGTGGAGGGTCTGCGTGAGAATGATGCAATCGTACGTCCCGGCCGGGATCGCGTCCGCGCGCCGAAGATCCGCGATGATGGTCGCCGCGGGGTTTGAAGGATCGAGATCGATCACGTCGCGTGAAACGACGGCGTCTCCCCCGAAGCGTTGCGTGTACGCCTGGTCGCGCACCTCGAGCACGCGGCCTCGAACATCGGCTCGATAGGTCGCGAGGAAGCGTTCGATGTAATGCCGGTCGATCGACGTTCCGCGATCCCTTCCCCACTGCCGGCTGAGGGGCTGGACGCGCCGCAGATCGCCCCAGTCGACCCTGGACGCGCCACTCGATTGCAACCTCCGGGAGGTCTCCGCAATCTCCCGCTGGAGTCGCGCGAGCTCGGCTTCGAGCGATGCCGCTCGCGATTCGAGCGTCTGCCGGTAGTCGCGTTGGCCCAGAAGGAAGGTCTCTTTGCCCTCGACGAGCGCCAACCCGTGCAGCTCGACGCCGCCGCGATGCTTCGCGTAGAAGTGTCGAAGTCGGGCGAGGTAGGTTTCCGGCAGGATCGAACGCCTGTAGCCGGAGTGAGGGTGCACACGATAGTTCAGGAGTGGCTCGTCGAGAACGACGCCGCGGAAGCCGCGCTCCATCGCAGACGCCCAGAAGTCCAGCAGCTCGAAGGACGGCAGCTCTTCGTCGAAACCGCCGATCTGCTCCCACAGCCACCGCCGCACCATCGTCGAGGCGTGGGGAACGCCGCCATCCGAAACCGCCTCGACGAATGTCGGCGGTGACGGCTTCCACACATAGCTCGCGGCGCCGAATGCGCGCAACGCGCACGACACGAAATCCAAGTCGGCCTCCGCATCGAGACGCGCTCCCGCGGCTTCGAAGTAACCTCGCTCGAGCGTGTCGTCGGCGTCAAGCCACACGATGTACTCCGCGGACGTCAATCGCACGCCGAGGTTGCGGGCCGCGGAGGCTCCGCCGCCGCCGGCGCGCACGACCCCAGTGCCATCGCGTTCGAGCCGGGCCAGGACCTGTCGCGTGTAGATGTCGGTCGACGCATCATCGACGACGACGATCTCGGAGGCCGGACGGGTCTGCCGCTCGACGCTGTCGAGCGCCTCGACGACCGTTCGGCCAAGATCACGACACGTGATGACGGCCGCGATCCGTCCGGAGGTCATGCCGTCCCCCTCAGGCGTAGCCACCACCCGTAGACCTGCCGCAGCGGGCCCGTGATCCGCCAGCTCTTCGATGTCCTGAGAGCCAGCGCCTCGGCTGAGGCGACGCGCAAGGAGATCTCGA
>JAHFUI010000065.1 GCA_023265175.1 Acidobacteriota bacterium | reverse complement strand
ATGCCGTCGGTCCGCAGGGCGTCATAAATGCGCGCGATCTTCGCGCGGCTTCCGATCAATCCGAGATACCGCAGCGGTCGCGGCGCGAGCGCGCGAAGCGCTTCAAGATCGTTGACATGCCCGCGCGTGACGATGACGATGTACGCATGGGGCGTGACGTTGGCGCGCGCGAGCCACGCCGCAATGTCGTCGGTGACGACTTCGGTCGCGGCGGGGAAGCGCTCACGGTTCGCGAACTTTTCGCGATCGTCGATGACGTGCACGTGAAAGCCGACTTCCTGCGCGAGGCGCGCGAGGTGGGTCCCGACGTGACCGGCGCCGATGACGTAGAGCTCGGGTGACGGCTCGATCGGCTCGATATAGACGTCCATGCGTCCGCCGCAGATCAGACCCGTCTCCTGGGCGAAGTCGTCCGACAGCTCGTAGTGCACGAGCTGGGGCTGCCGGGTCGTAATCGCCTCGCGTGCCTTCCAGAACGCGTCGTCTTCATAGCAGCCGCCGCCGATCGTGCCGACCAGGCGCCCGTCGCCGAACACGAGCATCTTGGCGCCGATACGCTGGGGCGTCGAGCCGTGGGTCGCGACAATCGTGACGAGCGCCGCCGGCTCGCCGCGATCGAGCGCATCGACCACGGCGGCAAACACTTCCTGGTTCATCTTCGCGAATTATAGGCCGGGCAGGTCGGGTGGGTCTACGGCTTGTGCACGGCGCACGTCTCGGTCGGCTCGGTGCCGGCGCGGAACGCCTCATGAAACACGCGCGGGCAGGAGGGAGTCGCGAGCGTGCCCGTGTCGGGATCGATGTCCGCAAACGTCACCTCGTCTGGAACGTCGAACGGCAGGCTTGCATGGCCGGCCAGCGCACGCATCATGAACTGGGTCCAGATGGGCAGTGCCGCCTGAGCGCCGCTCAAGCCGACCGGCTGGTTGTCGTCGAATCCGACCCAGACGACGGTCAACAGGTCGGGCGTGAAGCCCACGAACCAGGCGTCGCGCAGATCGTTGGTCGTCCCGGTCTTGCCCGCAGCGTTCAGCGTGAAGCCGGCGGCACGCGCGCCGTTGCCCGTCCCCTCGTCGATCACGCTGCGCATCATGTCGGTGACCAGAAATGTCGTGTCCGGTCGCGCGACCTGCCGCGGCTCGACGGCTGCCTTCTTGGTCACGTCGTGGCCTCCACTCGTGATCCGCAGGATGTGCTTGAGCGGGCGAATCACGCCCTGATTGGGGAACAGCGTGTACGCGGTCGCGATCTCGTACGGGGTCGCTTCGAAGACGCCGAGCGCGATCGAGGGATACGGCTTGGGTGGATTGCCGACGCCGAGCTTCTTCCAGAAGGCCGCGACCCGGTCGTATCCCGCGGCCTGCGCCACGTGAATCGTCGCGAGGTTTCTCGAATGGGCGAGGGCGTGGCGATAGGTGATGGGACCGTCGTAGGTCTTCTCGTAGTTCTCCGGCGTCCACACTTGATCGTCGAATTCGAACGTCTCGGGATCGTCATTGACGATCGTGGCGGGCGTGATGTCCCGGCGGCCGTTTTCCGCCGCTTCCTCGAACGCGGTGAGATACACGAACGGCTTGAACACCGATCCCGGCTGTCGCCGCGACGAGATGGCGCGATCGTACTGCGACTGGTTGTACGACCGTCCGCCGACGAACGCGAGGATCTCGCCGGTTTTCGGGTCCACACTGATGAGAGCCGCCTCCGCCTTGCCGCGGCGGCGGCGGCGCGCCAGCAGCTCGTCGACGTGCACCAGCCCGTCGCGGACCGCGTCCTGCGCCAACCGCTGGAGGTGCAGATCGAGCGTCGTGTACACATCGACGGCCTGATTCGTGGTCGTCGTCAGACCGGGGTAACGCTCCGCCAGCGTCTGCCCGACGAAATCGACGAAGTGCGGCGCTTCCGCTTCGAGCGCGCGCTGGACCACGGCGAGCGGCTCGCGCGAGGCGCGCTCGGCGACATCAGGCGTGATGTAGCCCTCGCCGGCCATCGCCTGAAGGACGACGTTGCGCCGATCCTTGCAGCGCATCGGGTTGGTGAACGGCGACAGTGCGGAGGGTGATTGGATGATGCCTGCAATCGTGGCAGCCTCCGCTACCGACAGGTTGCTGACGTCCTTCGCGAAGAACAGCCGCGACGCTTCGGGGACGCCGGAAATGGCGAAGGACCCGCGTTGCCCGAGCGGAATGTCGTTCAAGTACATCTCGAGAATCTCGTCCTTCGACGCCCGGCGCGTCAGCACCAGCGAGACGAAGACCTCGAGCAGCTTACGTTTCAGGGACCGCTCCCGCGCGGCTTGCCGCGTCATGCCTTCGAATGTCGGCAGGAAGACGTTGCGGACAAGCTGTTGGGTGATCGTGCTGCCGCCGGCGAGATAGCCGCGCCGACCGGTCGCGTACGAAAAAAACGCGCCAACCACGCCGATGGGATCGACGCCCGGATGCGCGTAGAAGCGGCGATCTTCGATCGCGAGCACCGCGTGCACGACCCGGAGTGGAATGGCCGACAAGGCGACCTTGCGGCGCTTCTCACGTTCCCCGCTGATGAGCGCGGTCAGCACCGGCGCGTCGAGCGTGACACGCTCGCTGGCGTGCGTGCCGATCTCCAGTCGTTCAACGCGGTCCGGCAGCCGCGTCGGTTTCGATCGCGTAGGCGCGGCTTTCAGGGGCGCGGGTCTCTGAAACACGACCAGTACCAGCTGACCCTCGAGCGCCGGTACGCGCGGCCTGATCGCGACGGCGCCCGTCGCCATGGCAAACTCGCCCGGTTTTTCCGCACGCGCGCGTTCCGCGTAGCCGAGGTCGTTGAGGCGATCGACGAGCTGGCGCTCGGTCATCGATTGGCCGCGCCGCAACTCGAGCGGCCGCGCCAGGACGCGCGGCAGGACGCGGTCGCGCTCGCCGTGCAGGCGGGCGTCGATCAGCCGCGCAAAGCTGACGTAGTAGTAGGCGGTCGCGAAGCAGAGGGCGACAAGCGGCACGGCGAGGACGGCCGCCGTGACGCGCACCCACCGATGGCGCCACCACGAAGCGATGCGAACCGTGAGACGCAAGCGTTTCATATGAACCACAAAGCCCACGAAGCGCACAAAGATTCTTTGTGATCTTTGTGTTCTTCGTGGTTCCTAGATCGTAATCACCCAGTGCTGTCCCATGCCGAGCGGCATCTCGTCCTTCAACCGATCGATGAGCGCGGGTCCGTACTGGTTCAGGAAGGAGACGAAGCTGATCGTTCGCTCCTGCGCGTGACCGCGGGGGAAGGCGAGCGCGCGGGCGTGAATGAATTGGCGGCGCAGCGTGTCGTCGCGGCGCTTGGCGGCTTGAATCATCTTGCCGCGTAGCGTCTGGAGGTCGTGCTGCATGCGGCCGAGCGTCGATTTCGCCGCGCCCTCGAGCGTCGGATCCAACGCGGGGATCGCCTGAACGAGCTCGGTCATCTGCGCCTCAATCGCGTGAGACGCGTTGGCGAACGCCTCGTCGACGGCCGGGGGAATCTGCGTTTCGAGCAGGGCATTGAGGGCGCCTTCGTCCTGCGGCTGCAGCGCTTCGAGCGGAACCTGATATTTCGTCAGGAAGCGCGCCGCCGCGGAATCGAGCAGGGTGGCAGTGGCGCGCGGATACATCAGCGGCATGGGGACGCCGAAGTGACGGTACACGCCGCGCAGTTGGCCCAGATAGGCGAGCTCGTTGGGTCCCGCCACGTAACAGATCGTCGGAAACAGCGTGTCCTGGACCACCGGCCGCAGGAGCACCCCAGGACTGAACGCGGCCGGCCGGCTGCTGGCCTCCTGCTGGAGCGCATCGGCCGCGTAGCTCTTGTCACCGGCGACGAAGCAACCGTCCTGTTGACGGATTGCGCGCCGGCTGCCGTCGAGCAGGAACAGGGCTAGGCTGTCGTCCTGCGCGTGGACCTGTGCGTGATACCCGCGCGCGACCAGGTCGGCGCCGGTCGATGCCGCGAGCGTGGCCGTCTGGCCGGGCGTCCCGATTTCGCGCGCAAAGACTTCGGCCACGAGCGGCTTCGCCGCAGGGTCCGACGCGTCGTAGACGATGAGGCCGTGGCCGCCGAGCACGCGCTCCATCCATCGCGCGAACGCATCGGCCACGCCGATGCCTGGCGAATACGCGTCGCGCAGCTGCTCGATCAGGGCCGGCGTGAACGCTGTTGGCGGCAGCAGGCGCGCGAGCTCGTCGATGACGTCGCGAACCGAGCCGTCGAGCGGGATGTCCGCCACCGGCACGGGATCCGTCGCCGCTCGCGCGGGCACCCCGACATCCTGCGGCTCGAGCTGGCCGTCGAACACGGTGCACGACCGCACCTCGTTCCAATCATGATCTTCGGCCTCGACCCAGAAAATCGCCACGGCCGGGACGTGGTGCTCGCGCGAGACCTGATCGGCGAGCTTGAGCGCGGTCAGCGCTTTCAGCAGCGTGAACAGCGGTCCGCCAAACAGGCCGGCCTGTTGCCCGGTCACGACCGCGACGGTCCCCGCGCCGGCCAACCGCGCGGCCGCCTCGATCGCGGGCGCCGGCGCGTGCCGCCGCCGCTGTTGCGCCGCAACGACCGACACGATCGCCTGCCGCTGCCGCGGATGGGCCTGCGCCGCCGCAATCGTGCGCGCCCAGTCGAGCGGGTTCGCGGGATCACCGCTGAAGAAGGGAGCCACCGCCGCGAAATCGTACGCGTAGTCGGCGGCGAACCGGCGGATCCACGGGAAGCGGCGCACGTCGACCGGAATCCGTACGGATGATTCGGACGGAGATGATCCTGTGGTATTGATGGGCACGCGAAAGGCTACTGTCTCAAACCGTCACGAGCGCTGTCAATCGGCCGCGGCCGATGAATATTTATTCACGCGAGCGGATAGTCATGTTACGATCGCGAGCGTTCCGTCTAGCCTTCCAGAGGAGTTGTCCCACTGCACACCGAAGCCGCCGGCGCCGCGCCTCCTGACGCGTTCGGACCGTTCCGGGTCCTTCATCAGGTCGGTGCCGGAACGCTGGGTCCCGTTTTTCGTGCCTACGATTCCGAACGCGATCGCCTCGTCGCGGTCAAAGTGCTCCGTCTCGACATCCCGCCCGAGCGCATGCACCAGCTCGTCGGCGACCTGGAACAGCTGATCGCCGCCCAGCTGGCGCATCCCTCCATCGCCGCGCCCATCGCGACCGGGACCGACGGCCTCGTGATGTATCTGGTGCAGGAGTACGTGCCGGCCGAGTCGCTTGACGTCGTGATTCGCGACCACGGACCGCTTTCCGCGGGCGATGCGCTGCGTGTGGCCGCGCAGCTGGCCGGGGCACTCGACTTCGCGGCCGTTGTGAACGTGCACCACGGTGTCCTGCATCCGCGCGATGTGCTCGTCCTGGAGCATGACACCCGGCTGACCGGTCTCGGGGTGGCCCGCGCCATTGAAAGGGTTAGCGTGGACCCGCCGGTGCGGCGTCCCTATACCGCGCCCGAGCGGATTGCCGGCGGTCCATGGAATCGGCGCGCGGACGTGTTCAGCCTGGCGGCGTTGACGTACGAGATGCTGTGGGGCCGGCGGGTGACCGCGATCGGCGCAGAAGCTGCCGAAGCGCTGACGGAATTGCCCGGCGGCAACATGGCGATGCTGCGGGCCGCCTTCGCGAGCGCGCTCGCCGCGGATCCGGCCGAACGCTTCGAGACCGCGCTGGATTTTGCAGCCGCGATCAAGGAAGCGTTTCCGGACGGTCATCAGTCATCAGTCGTCAGTCGCCAGTCGTCAGTCAGTCGCCAGTCGTCAGTCAGTCGCCAGTCGTCAGTCAGTCGCCAGTCACCAGTCGTCAGTCGTCAGTCGACGACCGCCGTGCCGTTGCCATTTGACGAGCCGGCGGAGCGTGACGAACCGCCATGCGCCGAACCGATCGCCGTGCAGGCTTTTGGGCCTGCCGAAGGGGTCGCCGCTGACCCAGATCCAAGCGCGGACGTAAAGATTCGCGCGACACCTGATCCGATTGACGATCTCGATCTGCGCGCAGCCCAGACTGCGCGCTACGACGACGTGGAAGTCGCGCCGGCCATCGTCACGACCAGGCATGAACCAATAACCCTGGCGACGCCGTTGCATCCGTCCGGCCTCGACGACATTCCGCTGACGCATGTGTCGCCGGCGCCAGTCGATGGGTCTCGGGCCGAGCCGCGAGCGTGGACGGACGAACTGCCGCCGTCCAGCAAGTGGCCGATGGCGGCGGCGTTGCTCGTCGGCGTCGTGCTCGGTTTCGGCGGTGGCTATGTGGTTGGCGGCCGCAGTGCGGCGCCGCCGGTCGCCGCAGTCGTGCCGACGGCGTCCGCACCGGCCGCGGTCGCGGCGGCACCTCCGGGACGCGAATTCACAGAGAGCGCGGTGAACGAGCCGGCACCGGGAAAAGACGATGCCGCTCGTACGTTGACCGAATCGAGACGAGCGGTCGAGGGGCCGGACACGACGGCGAAAAATGCGACCAGATCGTCGTCGCCCGGGCGACAGCGGCTACCTACGGCGGCAAGGGCGCCGGCGAGAACATCGGCACCGGCGGCGATCGGCGCCGGCAGGGCGCCACTCAGCGTCGACTCGAGGCCGGCAGGCGCCAAGGTCTTCATCGATGGAAAGCTCGTCGGGACGACGCCGACATCCATCCCGCAGCTCCCTGTGGGAGAACATGCGATTCGATTGGAACGCGACGGCTATCGCCGTTGGTCATCATCAGTACGGATCGTGACGGGCCAACGGAATCGGGTCACGGCGTCGTTGCAGAGATGACCGCAATGCACAAGACGAAATGCACAATGCACAATGCACAATGCAAGACGCGCGGACCTGGCTATTTTGCATTCAGCATTTTGCATTTCGCATCTTGCATTGGTTGATCACTATGGAAGCCGTACTCGCGCTCGAAGACGGAACCTGGTTTCTGGGGAAAGCCGCCGGCGCCGAAGGCGTGACGGGCGGCGAGGTCGTGTTCAACACGAGCATGACCGGCTACCAGGAAGTGTTGACCGATCCGTCCTATGCCGGACAGATCGTGACGATGACGTGCCCTGAAATCGGCAACTACGGCGTGTCGTCGGACGACGTCGAGTCGCGCGCGCCGCAGGTCGCCGGCTTCATCGTCCGCGAAGAATCTCCCGTGGCCAGCAACTGGCGCTCGCAGGGCACGCTTCACGACTACCTGGTCGCCAACCGCATTGTGGCCATCGCCGACATCGATACGCGCGCGCTCACCCGGCGGCTGCGGTCCGTCGGGGTGATGCGCGGCGTCATCGCCACTGGCGACCAGCTCGATTCATCGGCCCTCGTCGGCCGCGCCAACGCCATTCCTCGGATGGAAGGGTCCGATCTCGTCCGCGGCGTCAGCTCGCAGCAGCCGTTCGATTGGCCGCAGGAAGACCCGGACGAATTCGGCGTGACGCCCGACCGCATCCCGAAGCGCCGGCTGAAGATTGCGGCGTACGACTTCGGGATGAAGTGGAACATCCTGCGGCGATTGAGCGCGCATGGCTGCGACGTGCGCGTCTATCCCGCCCAGACCCCCGCGTCGGATCTGCTCGCGACGAAACCCGACGGCGTGT
Source organism: Acidobacteriota bacterium (assembly GCA_023265175.1). Taxonomy (GTDB): domain Bacteria; phylum Acidobacteriota; class Vicinamibacteria; order Vicinamibacterales; family CAVVIG01; genus JAHFUI01. The sequence continues at coordinate 15,371 of JAHFUI010000065.1, read as the reverse complement.
TTCTTAGCAACGGCCCCGGGGATCCCGCGCCGCTGACCTACGCGATCGACAACGCGAAAGCGCTCGTCGACGCCGTGGTGCCGGTCTTCGGCATCTGCCTCGGCCACCAGATTCTCGGCCTGGCGATGGCCGGCTCGACGTTCAAGTTGAAGTTCGGTCATCGAGGCGCCAACCATCCGGTGAAGAAGCTGGAAACGGGCAAGATCGAGATCACATCGCAGAACCACGGGTTCGCCGTCGATCCGGCGTCGCTCCCAGCCGACGTCGAAGTCACGCACGTGAATCTGTACGACGGCACCGTCGAGGGACTCCGTCATCGTTCCCGTCCGGTGTTTTCGGTGCAGTACCATCCCGAGGCGTCTCCCGGTCCGCACGATGCGGACTATCTGTTTGATGATTTCATAAAGCTTATAGAGGAGGGAAAAGACTGGCGGCTAGAGACTGGAGGCTAGAGGCTGGAAAACCCCCGAGCCCTAGTCCCCAGTTCCAGCCTCCAGCCTCTACCAGATGCCCCGCAGAACCGACTTGAAGCGCGTGCTCATCATCGGCTCCGGCCCGATTGTCATCGGCCAGGCGTGCGAATTCGATTATTCCGGATCGCAGGCCTGCAAGGCGCTGCGCGAGGAAGGTCTCGAGGTCGTGCTCGTCAACAGCAATCCGGCGACGATCATGACGGACCCGGAGCTGGCCGATCGCACCTACGTCGAGCCGCTGACGCCGGACGTGCTCGAAGCGATCATCGAGCGCGAGCGCCCGGACGCGCTGCTGCCGACCGTCGGTGGCCAGACGGCGCTGAACCTCGCGGTCGACCTCGCCGCGGCGGGTACGCTCGACAAGTACCACGTCGAGCTGATCGGCGCGTCGATTCAGGCGATAAGGGTCGCCGAGGACCGCCAGCTGTTCAAGGACGCGATGCGCGAGATCGGACTCGACGTGCCGCAGAGCGGCCTCGCGCGCACGCTGACCGAAGCGGTCGATCTGGGGCGGACACTCGGCTTCCCGCTGGTCATCCGCCCCTCATTCACGCTGGGCGGGGTCGGCGGCGGCATCGCCTACAACATCGAAGAGTTCCGCGATCTCGCCGGGCGCGGACTCGATCTCAGCCCCGTTCACCAGGTCCTGATCGAAGAGTCGGTGATCGGCTGGAAGGAGTTCGAGCTCGAGGTGATGCGCGACGCCGCCGACAACTTCGTCGTCATCTGCTCGATCGAGAACATCGATCCGATGGGCGTGCACACGGGCGACAGCATCACGGTCGCGCCGATCCTCACGCTGAGCGACAAGGAATACCAGCGCATGCGCGACGCCGCCCGCCGCATCATCCGGCGCGTCGGCGTCGAGACCGGCGGGTCGAACATCCAGTTCGCCGTGAGTCCCGCGGACGGCCGCATGGTCGTCATCGAGATGAACCCGCGCGTGTCGCGTTCGTCGGCGCTGGCGTCGAAGGCGACCGGCTTTCCGATTGCGAAGATCGCCGCGAAGCTCGCGCTCGGCTATCACCTCGACGAGATCAAGAACGACATCACACGCCTCACGCCGGCGTCGTTCGAACCGACGATCGACTATGTCGTTGTCAAGATCCCGCGGTGGAACTTCGAGAAGTTTCCGCAGGCCGATCGGACGCTCACGACGCAGATGAAGTCGGTCGGGGAAGCGATGGCAATCGGCCGCACGTTCAAGGAAGCGTTCATGAAGGGCGTGCGGTCGCTGGAGCTCGGCCGCAGCGGCCTGCTGTTCGCGCCCTCGAGCAAGGACGATGAAGATGATGCGGCGCTGAGGAAGCGGCTCGCGATTCCGACCGATCGGCGGATGTGGGATCTGTTCCGCGCGATCGGCCGCGGGTGGACGGTCGAACAGATCCATCAGATGACGAAGATCGACCCGTGGTTCCTGCGTCAGTTCACCGAGATCGCCGCGATGCGAGAGGATGCGGCGGCCAAGGGGCTCGAGGGCCTCGATGCCGGCGACATGCGGCGGCTCAAGCGGGCGGGTTTCGGCGACGCCGAAGTGGCGCTCGCGACCGGGACGAAAGAGAAGGCCGTGCGCGACCGGCGTGTCAGCCAGAAGCTGAAGCCGATCTACAAGCGTGTCGACACGTGCGCCGCCGAGTTCGAGTCGTTCACGCCATATCTATACAGCTCGTACGAGCCGACCTGCGAGGCCAGTCCCAACGCCCGGAACAAGGTGGTCATTCTCGGCAGCGGACCCAACCGCATTGGCCAGGGCATCGAATTCGATTACTGCTGCTGTCACGCCGCCTTCGCTCTGCGCGAGGAAGATCTCGAAACGGTGATGATCAATTGCAATCCGGAAACGGTGTCGACCGACTACGACACGTCGGACCGGTTGTACTTCCAGCCGCTGACCTTCGAGGACGTGATGGCGGTCATCGAGACCGAACGGTCGGCGGGCGCCGAGGTCTCGTGCCTCGTGCAGTTTGGCGGCCAGACGCCTTTGAAGCTGGCCCTGGCGCTGCAGCAGGCCGGCGTGCGGATTCTCGGCACGTCGCCCGATTCGATCGACCTCGCGGAAGATCGGAAGCGGTTCGCCGCGCTCCTCGCGAGGATGGAGATTACGCAGCCGGCCAGCGGCACGGCCACCTCGCGTCAGGAAGCGCGGGACGTGGCCGCCTCCATCGGATTCCCCGTGGTCGTGCGGCCGTCGTACGTGCTCGGCGGCCGCGCGATGGCCATCGTGTACGATGTCGGCACGCTCGATCGCTACATGACGCACGCGGTCGACGCTTCTCCCGAGCATCCGATCCTCGTCGACAAGTTCCTCGAGGACGCGTTCGAGTTCGACGTCGATGCCGTGGCCGACGCGACCGGGGCCGTCGTCATCGGCGGCATCATGGAGCACATCGAGGAGGCGGGCATTCATTCCGGCGACAGCTCGTGCGTCGTGCCGCCCTTCATCTGTCCCGAACGGCACCTGACGACGATTCGCGAATACACGCGGCGCATCGCACGCGCGTTAAAAGTCGTCGGGCTGATGAACGTCCAGTACGCCACCAAAGACGACGTCGTGTACGTGCTCGAGGTCAACCCGCGCGCCTCGCGGACCGTGCCGTACCTGTCGAAGGCGACCGGCGTGTCGCTGGCGAAGGTCGCGGCGAAGGTGATGGCGGGGCGGACGCTGGCGGAGCTGGGTCTGACGCGCGATCTCGAGGCGGCTGGCGTCTTCGTCAAGAGCCCGGTGTTTCCGTTCGTGCGCTTCCCGGGCGTCGATACGATTCTCGGGCCCGAGATGAAGTCGACGGGCGAGGTGATGGGCGGATCGTCCAGCTTCGGCGTGGCGTTCGCGAAGGCGCAGCTGTCGGTCGGCCAGCGGCTGCCCGAGGGTGGGACCGCGTTCGTCAGCGTGAACAACGACGACAAGGCGAATCTCGTCCCGATCGCGCGCGACCTGGCCGAGCTCGGGTTCCGTTTGACCGCCTCACGCGGAACCGCGGCGTACCTGCGCGCGTATGGGTTGGCGGTCGACGTCGTGTTCAAGGTGAACGAGGGGCGGCCCAACATCGCGGACGAGATCGTCAACCGCACGATCGATCTCATCATCAACACGCCGCTCGGCCGCGAGTCGTTCTTCGACGACCGCGCCGTGCGCCGTGCGGCGATGCTGCACGAGGTCCCGTGCATCACGACGCTGACCGGCGCGGCGGCGGCCGTGAGCGCCATCCGCGCGCTGCGTCAGCACGGCGTCGGCGTCCGCGCGCTGCAGGACTACTACGCAGGAATTGCCGCGGGTAGCGCGTAAAGGTTCGGCAGAATCTTCAACCTTGTCGCGCTGATCAACCACCAAGGACACGAAGGACACAAAGGGGAAGGCCTTGTGTGTAAGGCCTTTGTGTCCATGGTGTCCTTTGTGGTGATGAGGCGGCGGAGAGTTTGCACGGCGCGACGACGTGCGCGCTGTCGCGGCCGTGCCCGCCGTCGGTCTCCTCGCTGGTTCGGCGATCGGTCTGTTCGCTCCTGAGATTCCTATTCCACTCGGCATCGCGCTGCTGATAGTGCTCGCGATCGCAGCCGTGTGGGCGCACGTCGCGACGAGAGCCGTCCTTCTTGCGGCCGCGGTTGGCAGCGCGTTTCTTGTCGGCGGAGCGCTACTGTCGGCCGACGCGTGGCGCGAAGCCTGGCGGCCACCGCTACGCGCGGTGTTCGATGATCTCGCGCGGGAAGAACGTGCGCAGGCGCAGGCGGAGGGACGCAGACAGCCGGTAGACGAAGAAGCCGCCGCCATCGTGACCGGCGTGCTGCGGTCGGACGCGGCATTGACGCCGACGGGCGCGTCGCTGAGCCTCAACGTGGATTCGGTACGGAGGCCGGGTCCCTCCGCCTCCGCTGGGGCTACGGCTTACCGCCGAAGCGATGCGCGAAGGCGGTGGGACCCGGCCTCCGAGGCTCGGTCCAGCCTCACGACTCCGTCGCCTGTTTCCGGCGGTCTCGTCGCCACCGTTGTCGGCTCGCTCGCGGCGGAACATGTTGACGAGTGGCGGGCTGGCCGCCGGCTTCGGATGCCGGTGCAACTGCGGCGGCCATCTCGCTACCTCGATCCGGGCGTGCCCGATTACGAACGGGCGCTGGCTCGCCGAGGCACGACGCTCGTGGGCACCGTTAAGAGCGGTGCGCTCGTCGAGGTTCTTGCGGCCGCCGGACGCGTCGATGAAGCGACCGACCGCCTGCGCGCCTATGCGCGCCGCACCATCGCGCGGGCCGTGGGCGTATGGTCGGTGCGGTCGGGGGCGATCGTCGCCGCGATCGTGATTGGCGATCGCGCCGGGCTGGACCAAGATGTGCAGCGGCGGCTGCAGGAGGCGGGCACCTACCACGTCATCGCGATTTCCGGCGGCAACATCGCCATTCTCGCCGGCCTGATGCTCGCGGCGTTTCGCCTGGTCGGGATGCTGGGCCGCGCGGCGATGGTCTCGGCGATTGTCGTCCTGATCGCGTACGCGCGGCTCGTGGGCGGCGGCTCATCGGTCGATCGGGCCACGCTGATGGCCGTCGTGTACTTCGCGGGCCGCTTCGTCGACCAGCGCAGCCCGCCGCTCAACGCGCTCGCGTTCGTGGCGGCCTGCCTCGTCGCCACGCAACCGCTCTCCGTTGTCGACCCCGCCTTCATCCTGACGTTCGGGGCGACGCTGGCGATCCTGCTCATTGTCCCGGTGATGCAGACGTGGGCGATGCCGCGCCGGGTCGCGCTGATCGCGGGGATGCTGGCAGCTTCGATCGCCACCGAAGTCGTGCTCCTGCCGGTAGGCGCGATCGTGTTTTCGCGCGTCACCTTTGCCGGTCTCGCGTTGAATTTCGCGGCCATTCCGCTGATGACGGTGGCGCAGATAGCGGGAATGGCGGTGATTCCGACGGCCCTCGTGTGGAGACGGGCCGCGCTGGCGATTGGCTACGTCGCCCATATTGCCGCTGCCGGTCTGGTCCGGACGGCAGACCTGGTCCGCTTCGCGCCTGCGCTGACGTTTCGCGTCGCGCCACCGACAGTGGCAGCCGTTGTGATCTACTACGCCGCGATTGCGTCGGCGTGGCTGTATTGGAGGTGGCCGTCCTGGCGCCGAGCCGCCGTCACGATGGCCGCGCTGGCGGCGATCTGGATCGTCGCGGAGCCCTGGACGTTTGTTGTCGCGCGCGGCGACGGCCGTCTGCACGTGACGTTCGTCGACGTCGGGCAGGGCGACGCCGCCTTTGTCCGGTTTCCGCGCGGGACGACGCTCCTCGTGGACGCGGGTGGCTTGTCGCCGCTTTCCGCCTTCGACATCGGCGATCGCGTCGTGGCGCCGGTTCTCCGCGCGGCGGGCGTTCGGCGTCTGGATTTCGTCGCGCTCACGCACGGCGATCCGGACCACATCGGCGGCGCCCCGTCCGTCGTCCGCGAGTTTCGGCCGCGGGAAGTCTGGGAGGGCATCCCGGTGCCGCCGTTCGAGCCGCTTCGCGCGTTGCGTGCGGATGCGCTGGAGGTTGGCGCGAGGTGGTCGAATGTCACGCGCGGCAATCATCGTGTGCTGGACGAGGTCGACGTCTCGGTCCGCCATCCCGACGTGCCCGACTGGGAACGGCAGCGCGTCCGCAACGATGATTCGACAGTGCTCGAGCTCAGATGGCGCGACGTGTCGGTGCTCTTGACCGGCGACATCGGCCGGGCGATCGAACGCACGCTCATGTCAGCGATTCCCGCCGCGCCCATCCGCGTCGTCAAGGTCCCGCACCACGGCAGCCTCACGTCGAGCACGCCGGAATTCATCCGAGCGATCGCGCCGAGGGTGGCCGTAATCAGCGTCGGCCGGGCGAACCACTTCGGCCATCCCGTCCCGGAAGTGATCGACCGCTATCGAGACGCCGGCGCGGAAGTGTTCCGGACCGACACAGACGGGGCAGTGACGGTCGATACCGATGGCCATTCGCTATCAGTGACGGGTTACACCGGTCGAAGATTCTTCACCCGTTGAAATGCAACCACGAAAACACGAAGACACGAAGACACGAAGACACGAAGAAGGCATTCATGCTGCGACTTCCATCTCACCTCTCGGACGAACTCGAAACGTTCATTCACCGAACAATCGGGTGTTGCATCACAGTGCACCGTGCGCTCGGGCCGGGATTGCTCGAGAATATCTATGCCCGCGCCGTCCGTCTCGAGTTAGAGGTTCAGCGCATTCCGTTCGAGACGGAGAAGCAGTTTCCGATTCTGTACCGCGGCCAGTTTCTATGCCATCAGCGCTTGGATTTCGTCGTCGCAGGTCAGGTTGTTCTGGAAATCAAGTCGGTCGAGCATCTCATTCCAGTCCATCACGCACAGCTTCTGAGTTATCTGCGCGTGTCTCGATTGCGGGTCGGACTGCTGATTAACTTCAACGTGCCCGTACTTCAGGACGGGCTGAAGAGAATCGTGTTGTGATGTGATAGGTGTCTCTTCTTCGTGTCTTCGTGTTTTCGTGGCCAAAGGCGCTGCTAGACGCCCCGTTGCCCAGATTTAGCCAGACGCCACTCGTGTTCGAGCTCCTCCAGCGTCAAGTCTCGCATGGTGCGTCCGGACGAGGAAACGGACTGGTCCATCGATTCGAAGCGGCGGGTGAACTTATCGTTCGCTTTGCGCAGGGCGGTTTCGGCGTCGATCCCAAGCTGGCGGGAGAGATTCGCGATCGAGAAGAGCAGGTCCCCCATTTCCTCTTCGGCGCGCTCGCGTTGAGTCGCCCGATCGCTGGCGACTTCTTCCCGGAGCTCATCGACCTCTTCCTGGATTTTGTCGACCACGTCCCCGGCTTTGGTCCAGTCGAAACCGACCGAGGCCGCGCGGACTCCGATGTGGTGGGCGCGCAACAGCGCCGGCAGCGTGGACGGGATGCCGCCGAGCAAGGTTTGTGGCTTCGCCTGAGCGCCGCGCTCCTGCACCTTGATCTCTTCCCACCGCGCGCGGACCTGGCCGGCGGATCCGAGCGGCGCCTCGCCGTCGGCGCGCGCGAAGACATGCGGGTGCCGCCGCACGAGCTTGTCGGCGATGCTCCGGATCGAGTCTGCGATCGTGAAATGTCCGGCTTCGGTTTCCAGTTGCGCCAGAAAGACTGCCTGATAGAGGAAGTCGCCCAGCTCTTCGCGAAGCGCGGCGTGATTGTGGCCGTCGATTGTTTCGAGCACCTCGTAGGTCTCCTCGAGCACGAACGGCTTGAGCGAATCGATCGTCTGCTCGCGATCCCACGGACAGCCATCCGGCGCCCGGAGTTGAGCCACGATCTCGAGCAGTCGAATGAACTCTGCGGCGGCGCTGGGGGACATCATGGAATCTGGTAATTTGGTAATCTGGTAATCTGGTAATTTAGTGATTGGATGGGGCCGTTGTCGGGGCCACCTTATCAGATTACGCAAGTCCTCAATCCAATTAGCCGGTTACCGGATTACCCGATTGCCAAATTGCCCAATCCGTGATCGCCCCTATGTCCGATCAACCTGACGAGCCGGAGCTGTCGTTTACCGCTTTCGTGTTGTCGCTTGCCAGCACGGCGGCCATTCACTTCGGCGATCTGCCCGATCCGCAATCCGGCCAACGCGCCGAGCTCAATCTCGACGGGGCGGCGCAGATGATCGAGATCCTGGCGCTGCTCGACCAGAAGACCAAGGGCAACCTCACGGCGGAAGAGCGCCAACTGCTCGAGCAGGTGCTCTATGAGCTTCGTCTGCGTTTTGTCGAAGCCAGCGGGGCCGGCAAGCGCATCATCCAGCCCTGAACGACGACACCCGATGCGCGTGACTCTTCTCGGCACCGGCACGTCAAGCGGCGTGCCGGCAATCGCCTGCGAATGCGCGGTGTGCCGGTCGGAAGACCCGCGGGACCGCCGGACGCGGCCGTCGATTCTGATCGATCTCGGCGACGACCGACAGCGACCCCATGGTCCTCCGTTCGCGGCCGGCGCGCGCTACATTCTCGTCGACACGGCCACGGATCTGCGCGCCCAGGCGCTCGCGTACGGCGTCCGCCGCGTCGATGCGATTCTGTTCACCCACAGTCACGCCGATCACGTGCTCGGGCTCGACGATGTACGGCGGTTCAACGCCGTGCAGCGGCACGCGATCGGCTGCTATGGCGACGCGAGGACCATTCACGATCTGCGGCGGATGTTCTCGTACATCTTCGACGGTAAGCCGAGGGTGGGCGGCTGGATCCCGCGCTTATCGCTGTTCGAGGTCGGCGGGGCGTTCTCGCTTGGCGGCGTCGAGGTCGTGCCGATTCCGGTCATGCACGGACCACGGCCGATTCTCGGCTATCGGTTGGGATCCTTTGCGTACCTGACCGATTGCAATTGCATCCCCGATCCGTCGTGGCCGCTGCTCGAGGGCGTCCGTACGCTGGTCCTCGATGCCCTCCGCGATCGTCCCCACACGACGCATTTCAGTCTCGACGAAGCGCTGCGGGTCGCCGAGCGGATCGCGCCCGAGCGCACCTACTTCACGCACATCTGCCACGAGTTGCCGCATGCCGCGACCTGTGCGCGGCTGCCGGCCGGCGTGGAGTTGGCCTATGATGGGTTGGTTCTGGAGGTTTCCTGAGGATTTTCACCACAGTGTCCTTCGTGTCCATTGTGGTGGCGAGCGCAGCGTTTGTTCATGGACATCATCCATTTTCCCGATGACCCACGGCCGTTGCGCTGGACGCGCCCGGTCCTGGCGCTCGGTAATTTTGACGGGCTGCACCGGGGCCATCGCAAGATTCTCGATCGCGTCTGCCGTGTCGCCGGCGAGCGCGGCGCGACCGCCGTCGTCATGACCTTCGATCCGCATCCGCCCCGTGTCGTCCGCGCCGACAAGGCGCCGCCGCTGCTGATGACGAAGGCGCAGAAGATCGAGGCGTTCGAGAGTGCGGGCCTGCAGGGCGCGGCGATCGTCCGCTTCACGCCCGAGTTGTCCCGGTGGGATCCGGAAACATTTGCCCGAACGGTGCTCGTCGACTGGCTGCGCGTCGCGGAAGTCTGGGTGGGCGCGAACTTTCTGTTCGGCCACGATCGTGCCGGCAATTTCTCGCTGCTCCGCACGCTGGGCGGACGCTACGGCTTCAAGGCCGAGAAAATCGATCCGGTGCGGTACAAGGACTTCGTCGTCAGCAGCACCAGGATTCGGCGGCTGATCGGCGAGGGCCGGGTCGACGAGGCCGGTGCGCTGCTCGGTCACGAGTACTACGTCGAAGGCCGCGTCGTGCACGGCGACGAGCGCGGCCGGGCGCTCGGGTTTCCGACGGCCAACCTCTATACCGAAAACGAATTACTGCCGCCGCATGGCGTCTATGCGACGACGATGACGATCGGGCGGGTTGTGCGGCCGTCGATCACGAACGTGGGCGTGCGTCCGACGGTCGATTCATCGGGAAAGACGACGATCGAGACGCATGTCTTCGACGTGGACCAGGATTTGTACGGCGCCACCGTGCGCGTCGGGTTCGTCCAGCGGCTGCGCGACGAACGGCCCTTCGAATCGCTCGACCTCCTCCAGGCGCAGATCGCCGCCGACTGCACGCGGGCTCGCGTGCTGTTCAGCCACCTATCGCTGTAGGATCGCGCGCGGTGCCAGCTCCCGATTTCGTCTTCTCGGTGCGGCTCGCTGGTTGCGAGCCCTTCGACCACGTGCTGGGCGACGTGGCGGCGACGGTCTTCCGTCATGCGGGCTGCTCGGCGGCGGCCGTCAGCGATCTGGTCACGCAGTTGAGCGCGGCGGTCGAATCCCACGCGGACGGCGAGTCGGAATTCGACGTGCAGTTCCGTGTGCACGCCGGATCGTGCGAGGTGGTCGTCACCGTCCGCGATCGCGAGATCTGGCGCACGTCGCATCTGGTGACCAGTGAGAATGTGAGGAAGTGAGGAAGTGAGGAAGTAAGAAAGTCACTTCCTCACTTCTGTTATGGATCAGATGATGCGTCTGTACAACACTCTGACACACGCGGAGGACACGTTCGCGCCGGCGGTCGACAATACCGTCCGCATGTACACGTGCGGCCTCACCGTCTACGCACGCGGCCACATCGGCAATTTCCGGACGTTCGTCTGCGTCGACGTGCTGCGGCGGACGCTGAAGCACCTGCTCGGGTACCGGATGCTGCACGTGATGAACTTCACGGACGTCGACGATCGCACGATCGCGGGCGCGCAGAAGGCGGGGATGGATTTACGCGCGTACACCGACCAGTACATCGCCACCTTCCTTGAAGATGCACGGGCGCTCGGCCTCGAGGAGGTCGAAGAGATGCCGAGAGCGACCGACGAGGTCAACCTCCGCGCGATGGCGGACCTGGTCGGCGCGCTGGATAAGAGCGGCCACACGTACCGCAGCGACGGGTCGGTGTACTTCAAGATTTCGTCGCTGCCTGATTACGGGCGCCTCGCGCGTCTCGATCACGAAGGCATGAAGCCCGGCGCGCGCGTCGATTCGGACAACTACGCCAAAGAGGACGCGCGTGATTTCGTCCTCTGGAAGGCCGCGAAGGACGGCGAGCCGGCATGGGACATCGTCGACCCACCGGGCCGTCCCGGGTGGCATCTGGAGTGTTCGGCGATGGCGTTGCGGCTGCTCGGTGGGCCGCCGATTGATATTCACGCGGGCGGCATCGACTTGATCTTCCCGCATCACGAGAACGAGATCGCACAGAGCGAGGCGGCGACCGGAAAGCCGTTCTCGCGCTTCTGGGTCCACGTCGAGTACCTGCTCGTCGACGACCGGAAGATGTCGAAGTCGCTCGGCAACACCTACACCATTCCCGATGTCGTGGCGCGCGGCTACCGGCCGTCCGCCGTCCGGTACCTGCTACTGTCGGCGCACTATCGCAAGCAGCTGAACTTTACCTGGGCGAGTCTCACCCAGGCGGAAGAGTCGCTGACACGACTCACGGATTTTCTTGCGCGCGTCGATGCCGTCACGCGGCAGGGATCGCATCCTGAAATCGCCGAGCGCGTCGACGAGGGGCGGAAGGCGTTTGCCGAGGCGATGCAGGACGATCTGAACACGGCCGCGGCGCTGGGCGCCATCTTCGAGCTCGTTCGCGCGCTCAATTCCGCCATCGATGCCGGCGAGATCGGTGCCGGCGACGTACCCGCCGTCCGTGACGCGTTCGACCGGTTCGACCGGGTGCTCGGCGTGCTCAGTCTTCGGCGCGCCGAGGATGAGCAGCCGCCCGTGCCGGTCGAAGAAGTCGAACGACTCATCGAGGAGCGTCATGCGGTGCGGCGCCGGCGCGACTTCGCGACCGCCGACCAGATCCGCAACGATCTGGCGGCACGCGGTGTGCTCCTTGAAGACAGCGCGGCCGGCACGCGCTGGAAACGAAAGTAAGAAGGCTTGAACGTCTATCGCCTGAAGGCGATAGACTCCTGGCGCGACTGAAAGTCGCAGCCGCCGCAGTTGCGATAGTCGTTCATAGAGACACGACCGTGGTCCCCACTATGCCCACGTGCTCGCGGGTCCGAAGCAGCAGACCGGATCGGACCTGCTAAAGCTGACCGCCTGAAAGGCGGTGGGTTGAAACCCGGCACGTGGGCACTCAACTATTGCCTTTTAACTTTCGCCTTTTGACTTTATGAATGTGCCGCACATCAAAACCGAGCTACCCGGCCCCAAGGCCAAGGCCATCATCGAACGGGACCGCGCCGTCGTTTCGCCGTCGTACACGCGCGGGTACCCATTCGTGATGCAGCGCGGCTCCGGCGCGGTCGTGGAGGACGTCGACGGCAACGTGTTCCTCGACTGCGCGGCGGGCATCGCGGTTACGTCCACCGGTCACTCGCACCCCGACGTCGTGGCGGCGATCACTGAGCAGGCCAGCCGGTTCCTCCACATGTCAGGGACCGACTTCTATTACGAGCCGCAGGTGAAGCTCGCCGAGGAGCTGGCGGCCGTGGCGCCGATCGATGGCGCCGTGCGATCGTTTTTCGGGAATTCCGGTACCGAAGCCGTCGAAGCGTGCATCAAGCTGTCGCGCTACGCGACACGACGCGACAACATCATCGCATTTCTCGGGGCGTTTCACGGGCGCACGCTCGGAGCATTGTCCCTCACAGCGAGCAAAGCGATTCAGCGGCGCGGATTCGGTCCGATGATGCCCGGTGTCTTTCACGCGCCGTTCGCGGATTGTTATCGCTGCAGACTCGGGTTGAAGCCCGCGACGTGCGCGGCGGAGTGCCTCGATTACATCGAGGACGAGATCTTCTTGCATCTGGTCTCGCCAGACGAGGTCGCCGCGATCGTGCTCGAACCCATCCAGGGCGAAGGCGGCTATGTCGTCGCGCCCGATCAATTTCTGCAGCGGCTGCGCGAGCTGACCAGCAAGTACGGAATCCTGATGGTCGTCGACGAAGTGCAGTCCGGCATGGGACGAACGGGTCGGATGTTCGCCATCGAGCACGCCGGCGTGCGGCCGGACATGATCGCCATCGCGAAAGGGGTCGCGTCGGGCATGCCGCTTGGCGTTGCGCTGGCACGGGCCGACATCATGGACACGTGGCCGCCCGGTGCGCACGCAAGCACGTTCGGCGGGAATCCCGTGTCCTGCGCCGCCGCGATTGCGACGATGAAGCTGCTGAAGGAGCGGTTGATGGCCAACGCGGCCGATGTCGGCGCGTATCTGATGTCGGGGCTGCGGGCGCTCGGCGAGAAGCATGCGTTGATTGGCGACGTGCGCGGCCGCGGTTTGATGATCGGCGTCGAGCTCGTTCGCGATCGCCAGACGAAAGAGCGGGCCGGCCGTCAGCGCGATGCTGTCGTGTCGAAGGCGTTCGGCCGTGGACTGCTGGTGCTCGGCGCGGGCGCGAATTCGATTCGGTTGTCGCCGCCGCTCGTCCTCATGCGCGACCAGGCGGACACGGCCGTCAGCATTGTCGACGAGACGTTGACCGAAGTGGAGAGCGGGGGAGTATCTTAGAGACTTTCGTGCTCTTCGTGACTTGGAGTGCGTTGCGAAATTACCCGTGGCGGGTCCTGTCCGCGAACAGCCCCACGGGTGCTCGGCGAAAAGCGCCTGTCACGGCCCTCGCCTCCGCGCCCGGCGGGGCGCCGCGACCACCCCAACGCGGCTGCCGCGTTGGGGACCCCGGTCCGTTCGCGGCCACCCGCGTGAGGTAATTTCTCAACGAACTCGTGGTGATGAACGGATGTTTCGAATGACCGTGCGGATGGCACAACGCTTGCTGTAAGCGTGCCGACATGTCCCCCAGTAGAATCGCCCTCGGGAAAACGGGCGAAGATCTCGCCTGTCGGGAGTTGGAGCGCCGCGGGTACGCAATCGTTGCACGCCGATACCGCCGCCGCGGTGGCGAATTGGACATCATCGCGCGCGACGGAAACACGATGGTGTTCGTGGAGGTGAAGGCGCGGCAGGACCATGCGTTTGGCGAGGCGTCGGAGGCGGTCGGGTTCATCAAACGCCGCCGCATGGCGCAGATCGCGATGGATTACCTGCTGCGTCATCGTCTCACCGATTGTCCGTGCCGGTTCGACGTCGTGTCGATTCATTTCGACGAGGACAACCCCGTCCTCGAGGTTTTTCAAAATGCCTTTGACGTGTCCGTGTAATGAGTGAGCTGCGCAAAGATCCGGTGACCGGGCGCTGGGTCATCATCTCCACCGGGCGCCGCAAACGTCCCACTGACTTCCGCCTGGAGCGCCACGAGGTGTCTCGCGACCAGTTCTGTCCGTTCTGCATGGGCCGCGAGGATCTCACGCCGCCGGAGGTGTTCGCCATCCGATCGAACGGCACGCCGCCGAATGGTCCGGGGTGGGACCTGAGGGTCGTGCCGAACAAGTTTCCCGCGCTGCAGGTCGAGGGCGGGCTCGATCGCGAAGGCGAGGGCATGTTCGATCGGATGAACGGGATTGGCGCGCACGAGGTGATCATCGAGACGCCGCATCACGACAAGACGCTTGCGTCGATGTCAGAGGGCGAGATCGAGCGGGTGCTGTCGGCGTTCCGCGCACGCGTGCTCGACCTGAAACAGGATCGACGGTTCCGGTACATTCTGATTTTCAAGAATCACGGCGGGCCGGCCGGCGCGACGCTCGAGCATTCGCATTCGCAGTTGATTGCGCTGCCGATCGTGCCCGCCTTCGTGCGGGAGGAGATCGACGGCGCCAGGCGTCATTACGCGGCCAAGGAACGCTGCGTGTTCTGCGACATCGTCCACCAGGAGCTGGCATCCGCGCGCCGCGTCATCCTCGAGAACGCGGACATCGTCGCGCTGGCGCCCTACGCGTCCAGGTTTCCGTTCGAGACGTGGCTGGTGCCGCGGCGGCATGGCGCGAGGTTCGGGGAGGCGACCGACCACGAGTACGAGAGTCTGGCGCGGCTGCTCAAGGCGCTGCTGCTGCGCATCAACCGCGCGCTCGAGTCGCCATCGTATAATCTCATCGTCCACAGCTCGCCGTTTTCGGAGGAGACGACCGAGTTTTACCACTGGCACCTCGAGCTGATGCCGAAGCTGACAAAGGTGGCCGGGTTCGAGTGGGGGACCGGGTTTTACATCAACCCCACGTCGCCCGAGGAAGCCACGCGCGTCCTGCGCGACGCGAAGGTCTGACCTGCACGGCCGTAGTGTCCGCCTTTATAGGCGGACCGAAGGCGGACCGCGTCGGCTGTTGAAGCCAACCCTGCCGTGTGGTACTTTAGGGGTTCGGCGGGCGGGAATAACTCAGTGGTAGAGTGCGACCTTGCCAAGGTCGAAGTCGCGGGTTCGAATCCCGTTTCCCGCTCCAAATTTTTCTTGCTTTGCGCGCAGGGGACGGTCTTCAGGCCGTCCCGTTCTTTTTTCAGGTCCGATCGGCGCCGTCGCCAAGTGGTAAGGCAGAGGTCTGCAAAACCTCCACCCCCGGTTCAAATCCGGGCGGCGCCTCCAA
>JAHFUI010000064.1 GCA_023265175.1 Acidobacteriota bacterium | reverse complement strand
AACGGGATTGCCCGAGGCCGAAGCGTTCTTCGACGATACGGTCCTCCACGAGATCCGGTTGGACATCAACGCGAAGGACTGGCAGTCGCTGAAGGATCACTATCTGGACAACACGTACTATTCCTGCGACTTCCACTGGCAGGATCACACCGTCCGAAACATCGGCATACGCTCGCGCGGGACCGGGAGCCGCAGCGGCATCAAGCCCGGCCTGCGTGTGGATTTCGATCGCTACACGACCGATCAGAAATTTCTCGGCTTGAAATCGTTCGTGCTCCGCAACAATACGCAAGACGCGTCGAACATGCACGAGCGGCTGAGCATGCTGCTGTTCCGCCGGCTGGGTCTGCTGGCGTCGCGGGAAGCGCACACGAAGGTCTACATCAACGGCACGTACGCGGGCATCTTCACGATCGTCGAATCGATCGACAAGGATTTTCTGAAGCGAAACCTCGGCGAGGACGACGGATACTTGTACAAGTACGATTATCCGGGCGAGGCCAAGCCGTATTACTTCGAGGATCGGGGCTCGGACCCGGCCAGCTACGTGCCGCTGCCGTTCAAGCCGGAAACGCACGAAAGCGATCCCAAACCCGAATTCATCGTCCAGCTTGTCCAGGCGATCAACATCGGCGCCGCCTTTCGATCGGCCATTGCCGACTACTTTGATCTCACGAAGTTCATCCGGCACGTGGCGGTCGAGAAGTTTCTCACCGAAACCGACGGCTTTCTCAGCGACTTTGGGGGCATGAATAACTATTACTTCTACCGGTACGAGAACAAGAAGCTGTTCACGTTCATCGCGTGGGACAAAAGCGAGGCTTTCAAGGGCGGGATTGAGTACGGCATCTTTCACAACATCACCGACGTGCCCAGCTTCCGGCAGAACCGCTTGATGGCCGCCGCTCTCTCGTCCCGCGATCTGTACGACTCCTATCTCAATGCGTTGATGGACGCTGTGAAATCGGCCAATGAGGTTCAGGCAGGATCGACCGACACACGCGGCTGGCTCGAACGCGAGATCGAAAAGGAATACAAACAGATCCGTGACGCGACGCTCGCCGACCCCGACAAGCCCTTCACGAACGACGCCTTCGAGCGTGCGGTCGTCGATCTCACCAATTTCGCGCGTTCGCGCGGCGATTTCGTCACCAAGGAAGTAACCGCGGCGCGGGCGCAGCCCTAGCAAGCATTCCCCATGAAGGTCGCCCGATTCGGCCTGTTGATCTTCGTCTGCCTCGCACTGGGTCGTCCCGTTGCCGCGCAGCGGACCACCGGCGTGATCGAGGGCGTCGTCACCATTGACGCCGGGAATGGTCTGGCCGACGTGACCATCACCGTTCAGAACCAGGACACCGGGCTTCGGCGTTCCACGACCACGGATCCGGACGGCCGGTACGTGATGACCGGCCTCCCCGTCGAGGGGGAATACGACATCCAGGCCGAACTGCCGGGTTTCGTGACGGTCGTACGGAGGAAGGTGACCGTCACGCCTAACGAGATCGTCGTGATCGGCTTTACCCTGAGAGTTGCCGCCGCAGAAACGGTCACCGTGACGGCCGTCACGCCTCTTCTCGATCTCGGGCGGTCGACGGTGCAGCAAACGGTGCAGCAAACGGTGAACGAGCAGCTGGTGCGGACGCTTCCGCTGCTCGGGCGGAATTTCATCAACCTGGCATCGCTGGCGGCTGGGTTCACCGGAAACCCGAGCTTCCCGAGCCCGCAAGGGCAGGTCTACTGGGCCAACAACGTGCTCGTCGACGGCGCGAGTCATTTCTCGAAATGGCGAAGCGCGGCGCGGACGTTCTACTCGGGCTACGGACTCGAAGCGATCAAGGAAGTCCAGGTGCTCGCGAACCGGTTTTCAGCCGAATTCGGCGAAGCGCTGGCGACCGTCACGAGCGCCGTGACCAAGTCCGGCACCAACCAGTTTCGCGGTGCGGGTCTGTTCTTCGTTCAGGATGATGCGCTCAACGCCACCCCTGCCTTCGCCATACGCAAACCGCCGCTGAGCTCGCAGCAGTTCGGCTTCACGTTGGGCGGTCCCTTCGTCAAAGACCAGACGCACTTTTTTGGAAGCTACGAGGGCAGACGATCTCGCAACCACAACATCGTCGTCTCGCCCGCGGCATTGGGCACCGCCGTGCCCGATGACGAAGACGAGCACCTCGGCTTTTTCAGGGTCGATCACCAGCTGAATCAGCGGCATCTGCTGACAGGGCGCTACAACGGGCAGTTTTTTCGATGGCACGACGAAATCGGCGGCCTGGGCCTGCCCGGCACCGGCACCCAGTACACCAACGATGTCCACACGCTGCTGTTGACGGACGCGTTCACGGTGTCCAACCGTTTGCTCAACGAAGTGCGGTTTCAGTTCGCGCGCTACAGCGACACCCGGTTCGACCTTCAGCCGGCCGTCTATGTGTCCCGAGCGGGCTATTCGATCGAGGGCGGAACGCTCGGGCGATTTGGATTTGGCGCCGACCCGGAAGATACGTGGGAAGCCGCCAACACGCTCTCGTATTGGAAGGGTCCACATACGCTCAAGCTTGGTGGCGGGTTCAAGCACGTTGGCGACCACAACGCGTTTCTGAACTACGGCCGGGGCGCCTACTTCTTTGCCGGTCCGCCGGATCGATTCCCCGCGCCGTTCCTGTTCATTCAGGGGTTTCCCTCCGCCGATGGCTCCGCCACAGCCGATCCTCGCAGCGTCTCGGCATTCGGCTTCGTCCAGGACGACTGGCGGATCAAGTCAGGTCTGACCCTGAACCTCGGCCTCCGCTACGACATCGAGCAGGTTTCCAACGTCCGCAATTACGCGGTGCCGGTGGACAAGAACAATCTCCAGCCGCGGCTTGGCGCCGCGTGGGAGCCGAGCGGGTGGGGGCGAACGGTTGTTCGTGGGGGCGCCGGCCTCTACACGCAGCAACAGTTGCTCTATTACATCAACAGGGTCCAGCTCGAGGGGCCTGATGGCACGGTCACGATTTCGCTGGCGCCCGATTCGGCGCTCTTTCCAACGTTCCCGACCGTGCCGGTCTTCGCGCCGGGGGCGGTCCTGCCTCCCCGCGACATCCATCGCGTGGATGCCACGTTCACGAATCCCTACTCGCTCCAGGCCACCGCGGGTGTCGAACGCACCATGTTCGGCAACCTGGTGCTCGCGGCCGACTACGTCTACCTGAACGGACGCGACCTCATGAGCCTCACCGACGCGAACGCCCCGGCCTCGAACCTGAAGCCGGCGCAGCGGAGCGTCGCGGCCGCCGACGCCACGCGACCGATTCCGGCGCTCCCGAACACATTCAGGAAAATCATCACGCTCGGCAACCTGGGGGAGAGCTGGTATCACGCGCTGCAGATCAAAGCGAATCGCTCGACCGGCCGGTTGCAGGCGATGGTGTCGTATACGCTGTCGCACGCCGAGGACATGGCGAACTACCAGTTGCCAGAGGATAGTCGCGACATTCAAGCCGAACGAGCCCGGGCGAACACTGACGTGAGACACAATCTGGTCGTGGCGGTCAATTGGGAAGCGCCGGGAACGGGACGCGTGCTTGGCGGCTGGTCGATCTCCGGCATCGGTAAGTTCCGGAGCAACCGGCCGTACACCATCACGTGGGGTGACGACCGGAATGGGACGACGCAGAACGACGCCCGTCCCGAGGGCCGGAACACCGGGATGACGGATTCATTCCAGAACGTGGATCTCGCGCTGGTGAGGCGGTTTCGCCGCGGCACCAAGGTCATCGAGGCGCGCGTCGAAGCGTTCAACCTCTTCAATACGACCAACTACGACGAATACGTGGGCGCCGCGCTGTCGTCACCGCTGTTCAAGAAACCGGTCTCGGCTTTTCCGAAACAGCGACTCCAGCTTGCGGCCATCGTGCGATTCTAGGAGCTGATGGGGCAGACCCGCGACGGACGCGCGTCGGCGAAACGGTTGCTGACACTGGCCGGCGCACTCTTCCTATGCTTGACATGCGTGCAATGTGGTGACGGAACACCGACCGGACCCACACCTCCTCCGACGACAGGCCCCCCAACCACTGGGCCCCCAACCGAAGGGCCACCCGTTGTTCTTCCACCGGTCCCGGCACAGATCTTCGTCGGAGCCGGCGACATCGGCTGGTGCGGTTCGCCCGGCACGCCGAAGACCGGCCAACTGGCGGACGGCGCGGGCGGGACGGTGTTTACCGCCGGCGACAACGCCTACATGACCGGCACGGCGCAGGAGTTCCAGAATTGTTACGCTCCGTATTGGGGTGGGTTCAAGAGCCGTACGTTCCCGACGCTGGGCAATCACGAATACGAAGGGGCGGGGCCGGCGCCCTACTTCAACTACTTCGGAGCGAATGCCGTGAATAACGGGCCGCCTGGCCTGGGCTACTACAGCTTCGAGCTGGGCGACGCCTGGCATGCGATTGCTCTCAATAGCAACATCGACGTCAGTCAGGGCTCCGCCCAGGGTCAATGGCTCCGCTTCGATCTCGCCTCGAGCCAGAAAAAATGCACCGTCGCCTATTGGCATCACCCGCTGTTCACGTCGGGGCCGAACTTGGACAACCCAAAGATGCGCGACTTCTGGCGCATGCTGTATGCCGCCGGAGTCGATATCGTGATTAACGGCCACGATCATCTGTACGAGCGGTACGCGCCACAAGATCCGGATGGCCGTTTCGATCCCGCGCATGGAATCCGGCAGTTCATCGTCGGCACCGGTGGCGCGCAGTTGTATAACTTCGTCACCCGCAAGACGAACAGCGAGGTGCAAATCAGCAACTACGGCGTGCTGAAATTCACGTTACTGACGGACAGCTACCAATGGGAATTCATCCCGGTTTCCGGACAGAGCGATTTCGGTAACGACAAGTGCCACTAATAATAGTTCTTCGGCAAGTCGACGATGACCAGGCGGCGTGCCAGATCGAGAAGCTCAGTAGGTAGCCGTCCGCTCTCCAGTGCGGCCAGCGATGCGCGATTGACGACGACCTCCTCGGGCAGGTACTGCCGGCAGGCGCCGTACTCCTCCTCGTAATCCTCGGATGGAAATCGCAGCCGCAATCGAACCTGATCCCCGTCGGGCTTGGTCTCATAAAGCGGATTGAGACGCAGCTCGCCCGACGATGAGGGCAAATCGAGCGGATGAGGTTTGAAGACGTCGGTGCGTCGTGTCGCCACGATGCTGAGCGCCGTGTCGCGATCGAGCGTGTCGTCCGTATCGCGCCGTGAGAGATCGAGCGGTCCGCCGTTCACCACATCCGTGAACAAACCGGCTTCCGCGAAGATTCGCGGCTCCAGCGTCTCGAACAGATCGCGGTATCCGGCCGGCGACAGCGGCTGACCGTGCGATGGACACCACGCGCGCTCGTTGTGCGTGTGGCCGATGAGGACGGCGCCAGCCTCGCCATCGCCGTCGATGAGCCGCATCATCTCGCCGACGAACTGGCGCTTCGTCCAGATGTACATGAACGCGTCGGTACACATGGCGAACCGGAAGGCGCCGCGCGCGAACGGCATCGGCGAGTTGCCATCGCAGCAGACCGGCTCGCAGCCCGGCGCCGTGAACCGGCGCGCCAGCCACACCTTCGCGAAATACAAATCGGCAAGGACCGGGGGCGCCGGCGACAAGCCAAGCAGCGAACGGGTGAGGTGTCCGGAGCCGCCGCAGATATCGACGGCGCGACCGCCGCGCGCGAGCACCGTTCCGGCGATCGCGCGCACGACGGCGTCGGCCACGAGGTAGGTCGGGTCTGAAAAGCGGTACAGAAAATATCCACCTTCGAATGTCGGTCCGAGCGCGTCGACGATCTCGCGGTAGGTGGCCGTCTCGGAGGCGGCGATCGCCTCGAATGCCTCGGCGTGACGCTCGTCCTCCAGGCCGAACATCGTGCGGCGCGCGAGCTCGGGTCGTCCGGCCTGGACGTGATCGCGCGCGGTCGTCGCCGCGGGCTGCAAATGAAGGACGGGGATACCCGACACGATCGGAAAGATGCAGCAGTGACACCCCAGGATGCCGTCCTCGATCTCATCTCCTTCGCGTCGATGGTAGAGAGACGTGACGAGCTCCAGCCGGCCGCCGCAGTACGGACAGCGGAGAACTTCGAGTGTTGTGTTGTGCATAAGATTGGCTCCGTGTCTTGCAGGCGAATTGTTAGCGTGCCTGCTACGAGGTGGCTCCGTGTGGAGGCTGGAGGCTAGGGGCTGGAAGCACGCTCTATGCTCTTTTCCAGACCCCAGACCCCAGACCCCAAACCCCAGACCCCAGACCCTAGCCTCTAGCCACGCTACGAGCTCACGACCGGTTGTCCGATGCGTTCGAGCACCGAGTCGGCCGGGCTGATGGACGCGCGGCGAAAGTGCTCGATGCCGAGCCAGCGTCGCGCTTCGACGTGATCGATCCTGGCGAAGGGGTTTGAGGGCCCCATCTGCGTGCGATGACAGCGGAGCGCGGCGAGCTTGCGGGGGATCCACTCCCTGACGTCCACCATGAGCGTCGGCGTCCCAGCCGCGTCGCCGAACGCGTCCGGAGCGATACCCCAGAAGCTTGAATCGGGCGGCGTCCAGCCTTTGGCGATGGCCGCCCCGACGACCTCGCGCATCACGCCCTGTGGCATGGTCACGTAGTAGAGCGGCGGCGCCGCCGCCCCGAGCGATTCCACCGCGCTGTAGGTTCGCTCGTGAATGCCGATGTGATCGAGATGCCAGTAGAGCCCGTCCTCCGCGAAGGTGATGATCGCGTCGGGCCGACAGCGCTTGATGGTCGTCACGATCTGTATGTGGAGTTGGTGATGGTGCGCCCATCGCAGATTGCCGTCCGGATGATCGAGCAGGATGACCTCCGCGAGGCCGAGCACCTTGGCCGCCTCGCGCAGCTCGCTCGCGCGCACCGTTCCGAGGTCGCCATCTGGTACGAGCGCCGGGTCGCTGATCGATCCATTCTCCCCCCGCGACGCGCAGAGGAGAACCACGTGTGCGCCGGCATCCGCCAGCCGCGCCAGCGTGCCGCCGCACGCCAGCGATTCATCGTCGGGATGCGCGAAGACGGCGAGGACGGTGCTGCCCATCACGTCGCCGTTTTCAGCGGCAGCGCGAGCCACGATGTCCCTCGACAATCCGCCGGTACACGGCGATGTACTCGTCCACCATGCGCTGCACGCCGAACCTGGCGACTGCGCGTTCCCGGACGCGCCGGCGGTCGAGATCGAACACGCGGGGCAGCTCGTTCACCATCTGCTCCAGATCGCTGAACACGAACCCGGTGACGCCATCGTCGACGATCTCGCGTACGGCGCCGCGGTCCAACGCGGCGACCGGTGTACCGCACGCCATCGCTTCGGCGAGGACGAGCCCGAACGGCTCGGCCGCCTGAATCGGATAGAGCAGCGCGCGCGCGCCGCCGTACAGCTTCACCTTCGCCGGGTGATCGGCTTCGCCCTGGTAAATGACGTGCCGGCCGTCGACGTGCGGTGCCACCTGTTCCCGGTAATAGTTGTCCGCCGCCGCGGCGAGAATCAGCCGTACGCCGACCCGCTTGGCGATCTCGATCGCCTGCAGGACGCCTTTGCCTTCCGTGAAGCGGCCGAGAAAGAGTAGATAATCGTCGGGCTTGCCGCGGAACGCGAAGGTGTCTGTATCGATGCCGTGCAGCACCGTGCCGACGACATTGATTCCCTTGAGCAGCCGCGCCTGCTCGTTCGAGATGGCGACGAATGGCGCCTCGGGATACCGCGACCAGAGGCGCACTTCGGCCTCGCTCGGTGAATGATGCAGCGTCTGCACGATCGGCGTCGGTGAAAGCCGCGCGAAGGCCAGCGACATCGGGTAGGACACCGCTTCGTAGTGGATGATGTCGAAGTCGGCCGCCTGTTCGATTGCAGCCGAGAGATTCAGCATCTCGTACAGCTCCCACGGCCACATGTTTTCGTCGTGCCAGTAGCCGTGGGGGTAGATCGCGTGCAGCTTTGCTTTCGTCTTGGAGTTGGCCGTCGCAAAGAGGGTGACGTCGTGGCCCGCGGCGACGAGTCCCTCGGTGAGCAGCGAGGTCATGAGCTCGACCGAGCGGGATTTCTGCGGGGGAATGGTCGTCGCCACCGGCGCGATGTGGGCGATCCTCAGCGGTTGCATGGCGTCTCTGTGACTTCGTGGTTTCGTGCTTTCGTGGCCCAGACGCTCATGAGCAGGCGATTTCGAGCAGTTTCGGCAGGACGCGGCGGGCGTCGAAATGCTCGTGCGCGATTTCGCCCGCAGCCCGCGCGTGGCGCGCGTAATCACCGTTGATGCGATCGATCGCCGCGAGCGCTTCGTCCGGCGTCGAAAACGCCAGCAGACCGTTTCCGTGTGGGAGATGAGCGGTCCAGCCCGTGTCCTGGACCAGCGCGGGACGCCCCGATACCAGATAGCACTCGGTCCGATCGCTGAACCAGCCCGAGCGCGTCGCGACGTATGTGTGTTTGGCGACGCCAAGCTCCGCTTTCGAGCGGTGGATGAAGTCGCGGTAGTCCCAGAGCGACCGCGAGATGCTCATCGCGTCGACCGTCTTCCAGCCATGGTCGCGCAGAAGCTGTTGTGGACCGTTGACGGCGAGCTCGAACGGCTGCGCGGTGCGCGCCGGGAGATCGATGAACCTGACGAACTCCTGATCCTTGTTGCCGCCGACGTCCGTGAAGCTCTCAATCTGCCACGTCATTACGGTGGTGAAGTGATCGCCAGGCGGTTCGTCGGTCCGCCAGTCGTCGAGCGTCACCGGCTGCCACGTCTTGTGCCACGTGAACGCGCCGGTCGGAATCGGCGAGGCGGGCGTGCCGATGTTCGACCCGAAGGTGAAGAGGCGATCGAACCGCCGGAAGAACTCCACGTACCACGGCTCGGCCTTGGCGATCGCGAGCTGGGTGAACGCCGGATCCGAGTCGATGAAGATCTTGTGCGGAATGCGGGCGTACTCGTCGCGCCAGAACCAGGAGCCGCCCGACAGGTCGATGAACAGATCGGCGCCGGCGCAGTAGCGGCGAACCTCGTCCGCGCAGCGGCCATGATAGCTGCCGTCGTAGTTCACGAACGTCCAGCGGTCGCCCAGCCCGAAGGGCTCGAGCGAGCGGTGAATGTACGAGGTGCCGTACGTCGGATCGGTCGCGCGAGTGTTGAGAACGGGATCGTAGACGCATTCGCCGGTGTCTTCGATGTAGAACACGTCGTGCCCGAGCGCGCGCAGTCCGAGCAGGTACATCAGCGAACACCAGGTGACGCCGCCGAACGGATAGCGCGCAATGATGCCCGCGAACAGGATCTTCACTAATTCCTCACCGCCTGAATCAGATCGTCGACGCTTTCCGGCTCGTCGAGCGACTTGCCGACGGACAGCCGGGCGCACATGCGTCGGTACAGCTGGCTGCTCTTCAGCAACTCTTCGTGGCGTCCCTGCGCCGCGATGCGGCCGCCGTCGAGCACGAGGATGCGGTCCGCGTCGCGGACCGTCGACAGGCGATGGGCGATTACGATGGTCGTCCGTCCTGTGCGCAACCGTCGCAGGGCCGCGAACACGATTTCCTCAGAGATCGCGTCGAGCGACGATGTCGGCTCGTCGAGGATCAGGATCGGCGCGTTCTTGAGGATCGCCCGCGCCACGCTGAGCCGCTGGCGCTCGCCGCCGGACAGCCCGCCGCCGGCCTCGGCAATTTTGGTGTTGTAGCCCTTCGGCAGGTGCGAGACGAACTCGTGGGCGTGAGCCGCCCGTGCCGCCCGTTCGATCTCTTCGGGTGTCGCATCCAGGCGGCCGTACCGCAGGTTGTCCGCGATGGTGCCGGAGAAGAGAACAGGATCCTGCAGGACGATCCCAATCCGTTCGCGCAACTCCCGCACGCGGTAGCGGCGAACGTCCTGCCCGTCGATCAGTACGTGCCCGGCTGTCGCGTCATAGAACCGCGGGATGAGACTCACGAGGGTCGTTTTACCCGCGCCGGTGAGGCCGACGAGCGCGACCACTTCGCCCGGCTCGGCCGAGAAGGTGATGTCGTGGAGCACGTTCGTGCCGTCCGGATAGGTGAAGCCGACGTCCTCGAACCGGATCTCGCCCTTGACGGTACGGGCGCTGACGGCGTGAGGCGCGTCGTTGGTTTCCGGCAGCAGCGCGAACATGGCGCGGACGCGCTTGGCGCCGGCGAGCGCTCCCTGAAGCTGACCGGTCGTGTGTGCGATGGCCGACAGCGGTCCGTACACGGCGCCCAGATAGTTGATGACGACCCACAGCCGGCCGATGCTGAGCCGGCCGCGCATCACGAGTATGCCGCCGACGATCACCACGAGCGCCGTGCCGAGAATCGTGATGGCGCTCACGGCAACCGAGAAGAGCGACTGCTGCCAGGTGATCGCGATGCGCGCCTGCATCGTCCGTTCGCCGGCCTGGGAATAGCGCTGGAGCTCGTGCGGCTCGCGCGCGAAGCTTTTCACGAGCCTCATGGCGCCGAATGTTTCGTAAAGCCGCTCGATCAGTGTCGACTCGAGCTCCTTCACGCGCTCTTCGCGGTTCACGAGCGTGGACGTGTAGTACCGGAGGCACAGATACAGGAACGGGACGACGGTCAGCGACAACAGCGCGATGGTGACGTTCATGTACAGCAGGACGCCGAACATGACCGCCAGCGACGTGATCGACGTTGCCAGCGGAAAGAGGCCGCTCATGACGAGGTTCTCGATCGCGTACGCGTCGACGTCGACGCGATACACCGCGTCGGCCGTGCTCGTGGTGATGTGATGATGAAGGCCGAGCGCCGTCAGGTGCTGAAACAGGCGGTACCGCAGGTCGTAGACCATCCGCTGGCCCGTGTCGACCTGCACCTGCGTGCCGTAGGCTGACACCAACTGGTTCACCACCTGCAGCACCACGCCCCCGATCACGACGGCGACGAGGAGAACCACCCGGTTGTCGTGGGTCAGGGCCCTCACCCACGGTGCGATCCAGCCGAGCGCGGGCTTGACGAGGTCGGGCATGTCGGCGAAGAACGACTTGCCGGCGAGCACGTAGTCGATGACGATCGCGAGCGGCCACGGCGCCAGCGCACCGAGGGTGATTTCAGACAGCAGTAGGACGGAGAGCAGCGACACCCGGCCGCGGTACGGCCGTAAGAACAACAGCGTCCACGGCAGGAGCGGTTGTTGCGCCGCGGTGGCGTCGGCTGAAGCTGCCAGGCTCACGTCAGTGCGTCCTCCGTATTGTATCAACTTGAATCAAATCAGCGCGCAGGCGGTGCATCCGCGCTCGCGAGGATGAGCGAATCCAGGACGGGCGTTCGCGTGTCTTCAGCGCGAACGACTCGCGAACGACTGGTGAATCCGATTCACGATCCAGGGGTTAATCAGGCGACTGCCGTAAGGCGCCAGTGCGTGAACATCCGGGTAACGTTTCGCCCATGGCGGCGAGGAAAATCTGGCATCCTTTTCCATTGCGCCGCTGCGGCAACCGCACTCCGCCGTGTGCTCGTGGCATGAGCAGCCATCCCAGGCGACGCCGGCCAGCCATAACTTCCCCACGATTTCAGAGAATTCCGGCAAGACATAATCAGGGGGAATCGCCATTTCCACCAACTGGCCTGGGTATCTGACACTGCCGACCTGGACGGAGCCGGTCTGCTCCGTAAGGTCAACGTTCATGATCGCGCTATGGTAGGCATCGCCGTCGATGAGGACGCCCACGCCATTCACCAGAAAACCCGCAACAAAAAGGCCCGCCCCGAGATAGCGCCACACGCGTGCCGTGTCCACCGCCCGTGCAACCGGCACCATGAGCAGCGGCAAGATCGGCACCAGATAGCGCGGACCCCACGCCCACCCGGCGCCCCAAAAAGCGTACTTCGCAAAAAGGGAGACGTACGACAGGCTCGCCAGCACAATCATCGCCGCTTCTTCGCGATGGGCTCTGGCCATGAGCCCGATGCCCACCGGTGCGAGCAATACCAGCGGCGAATAAAAGATGATCCCCTTGTTGAAGCTGAACACCAAACCGTAAATCCCGCTCGAGAAGTGGTTCCTGAATGCATCATGCTCGTAGCCGGTCTCCAAGACCGAGCCAAAGCGGATCCAATTGAGCCAGACCAGGAACAGAAAGCAGATGGCGAGCGGGGAGATGAAATGCGCCAAGGCCGGTGCCGCTTGGCGCAGGGAGAGGCGCTGGGCGCGCAGTACAGCAATCACGTACAGCCCAAAAGCCGGGACCAGGACCGCATCGGCAGGTTTGGTGACGACCGCAAAGGCCAGGGCGAAGCCGCTGGCTGACAATGACGTCGCGAGCCGCTCCGAACGATACTTGAGAAGGAAGAGAAGGGCCAGAACCAGACAGAGCGCCTGCAACGGTTCAGTTCCATCGACGCCGGCATAAACCCAGGCGAGGGTGCCAAACGAGTAAGCCACGGCCATCGACAAGGCCGCGGGCGCCGGGCAGTCCATGGATCGACACAACCTGAAGACCGCGATCACTGTGCACGCGGTCAGCAATGGGTTGAGCAAGGACAGTATCGCGGCGAGTGCTTGCGCCTCAGGCACCGCGGCAACCCTGGAAATGCCGAGCGCCACCGCGACAAAAGGCATCTCAACAATCGGGAGCCCGAGACCGGCCTTGGCGTACGCGCGTCCATCAACGCCGATTTTGGCTCTCGGGGCAAATCCTTCGTCCGAGGCGAACTCGGCGTCAACTGCCAGCGTCTGGTGGGTAAGCAAGCTGCGGCTGGTGGCCAGCGTTGCACGACCGTCTCCACCTAACGGAAACCGCCAGCTGGAAGAAAGGAGGTAGAGCAGAAAGATCATGAACGCAAGCAGAACGATCGCCGCTCGAGTCGGTTGCCGGACGTCTGAGGAACGGACGCGTGCGACGAAAGCGTGCGGGAGGATCTCAGCCGCGTTCCGCATGTGACGCTCCAGTGTATACACAACGCTGACGTTTCACGGAGCCGGCCCGAATCTCTTGGGAATACAACGTGCGGTTCTCGGTTATCATTCGTTTCTCGGTGGGCCCCATGGATCCGAACTTCGATAGCCTCGAGCGTCTGGTGCCGGACGGTGTTCAGCCGGGAACGCTCGGCACGGAAACTCTCCTTTTGCACCTCGCTCGCTACGAATTCGCCGCCTCGCTCTTGAAGCCTGGGCGCGTCCTCGACATCGCATGTGGAGCGGGCTACGGAACCCAATTGCTCGCACGTCGCGGCCAGGGATCGGTCGAGGCCGTCGGCGTCGACATCTCACCAGTGGCGATCGATTATGCGAAGCAACGCTATTCGGACGCGCGCACGAGCTTTGTGGTGGCCGAAGCGACGGCTTATCGCGCCGACCCGTTCGACACAATCGTGAGCCTCGAGACCCTCGAGCATCTTGCCGAACCCGCGAGATTCTTCTCCGGCCTCTTCCTGCTGCTCAAACCCGGGGGAACCCTGGTCGCGTCGGTCCCAACGATCCTCTCAACCGACGTGAATCCTCATCACCTGCACGATTTCTCGGAAGCGTCTCTGAGGCGTTTGGGCGCCGCGAACGGCCTCGTCGAAGTCTCGTGTCTGCGGCAGCGTCAGCCGTTCCGCCCCGTGTCGCTCCTCCTGCGGCGAGAAGCCCGCAGCAAGAACCTTCGGGCAAACCTGCCCTCGTATTACCTGAGGCATCCGAGGATGTTGCTTTGCCGCGCGTGGTCGACGGCACGGCACGGATTCTCTAACTCATACCTCACGGTTGCGTGGAGGCGGGCTTGACAGTTGCTCGATCGTCTCCCATGACTTCACCCCCTGAGCCGACCGACCCGACCGACCCGACCGCGCGGTCCCGCGTGCTGATCGCCATTCCCGCCTACAACGAGGCAGAAACCATCGAGTCCGTCGTCCGGGCCCTGCGATCGGCGGCCCCCGAGTTCGACGTGCTGGTCGTTAACGATGGGTCGGCGGATGCGACCGAGGCGGCGCTTCGTCGTCTGGAGGTCGCGACGGCCACTCACTTGTGCAACCTGGGATACGGACGCGCCGTGCAAACGGCGATCAAGTACGCCGAACGTCACGGGTACGACGCGGTCATTACGTTCGATGCCGATGGCCAGCATCGGGCTGAGGAGATCCGTCCCCTGTGGGCGGCGTTCTCGGCGGGAGGGTTCGACCTGCTGATCGGATCACGATTCGTCCGGACGCGGCAGTACAGCCGGGAGCCGCTGGCCCGCCGCATGGGCATGAAGCTGTTCTCAGCCGTAATCGCGCTGCTGTTTCGGCAGCGCGTGTACGACACGACGTCGGGCCTGAAAGTGATCGCCCGGCCGGTATTCAGCCGCTTGATATCTCGACCGTTCGTCGACTTTCATGCCGAGGCGATCGCCTACCTGCTTGGATTGGGCAACCGAGTCGGCGAACATGCGATCACCGTCGATGCGCGGCGTCACGGCCGGTCGATGTACACCATGGCCAGCGTGGTCACGTACCCGCTCGAGGTCTCTTTCCTGATCCTGGTCGGATTCATAGACCTGTGGCTGACGGGTCAAGGGTCGCGTGAGCACTGAAACCTCACTGGCGGTTCTCCTGGCCGGTGGCGCGCTCATCGCGTGGATACTCGATCTCGTGCGGCGCGGCCGACTGTACGTCGGCTACGGTGTGATCTTTGGCATCGCGATATCAGCGGCCTGTATCGTCGTTGGACTGCCCTCGCTTCTCGGCATGGACGCCATGCTCCGAGCGCATCTTGAAGGACTCATTCTCGGCGCGGCCATCTTCATGGCGCTGATCCTGGTGTATGCGCTCGGTCAGTTGACAATCCTGTCGAACCGTTTGACGACGCTCACGCAGGAACTGGCAATCCGGCGCGCCGACGAATCGGCGAGCCACCCCGCGACGTCGCCCCGAGAACCAGAATCACTGATACCGTCACGCGGGCCTCGGCAATGAACCCTACGGCGTATCACGAAGGCACGAAGACCACGAAGGCCGCGAACGGCTCTTGATCAGGAGTTTCGTGTTCTTCGTGTCTTCGTGAAGAAACGTCCTAGGAATGTGCCGCGACGACGAAGTGAAAGAGGCTCTATCGGGCGTACTGCCGTCGATTCGCTTCCGTCCACGCGGCCAGCCGCTGCCGCAGGCGCGCACAGCGCTCCGGCTGCGCCGTCGCGAGGTCCTGTTGCTCGTTGGGATCGCGATCGAGATCGTACAGCTTCTCGATACCTTCGCGAAGATCGAAGATGTACTTCCAGTTCCCCTCTCGGACCCCCAGCGTGAAGTGATCCTCGGCCACGTAGAAATACGCGCGGGGAGGATGGGCGGTGTCGAACAGACTGCGTCCCTGCCAGTCAGGTGCGGCGGCCAATCCCGCGAGGTCGGCGATAGTTGGCGCCAGATCCACATGGCCGCCGATGGTTTTCGATCGCATCGCCGACTGATAAAGGCGCGGGAACCAGAACATGAGCGGAACGTGGACATCCTCCTCGTACACCGTCCGGCCCTGAACGTACGTGTCGTGCGGATAGCCGAACGCCTGCCCATGATCGCCGATGACGACGATGAGCGTGTCTTGATCGAGGCCGGCACGGCGGATTGTCTCGAAGAGTCGCTCGAGATGGCGATCCGTTTCGTGCAGGACGTTGAGGTAGCGTCCGAGATCGTACTGGTCGGCCACCGGCTCGCGCCGCATGTCCATCAGCGGAACCCCGGGCGTCGGCTCATAGGGATGGTGCGTCTGCGTCGTCCACCCCATCAGGAAGAACGGACGGGTCCGCTCCTGGTTGATGAATTCGACCATTCCGTCGACCATGCACCGATCTTCCACGCCCCAGGAGGAGATGGGCTCGGAGCAGGAAAGCCCGTGATAATCACGCAATTGCTCGAAGCCGTGTTGCTGGAGGAAGCTGTCCCAGCCTGCCCAGCTCAAATCACTCGGCGTCATGAATGCCGTGCGATAACCACGATCGCGGAACACGGACACGAGTGAAGTCCCCGGCAGCCGCGGGTACTCTTCGGTGAGGTCCCGGAACCCGAGTTTTGGATAGGTGGACAGGAGCATCGCGGCGAGGGAGTTCGAGCTTCGCCCGATGTGCGCGTAGAAGTTGTCGACCACCAAACCGTGGGCGGATTCCGCTTTGAGGTTCGGGGTGGCGTCGTAGAGTCCACTGTTCAGGCTGGCCCACCGCGCCGCAACCGATTCGAGCACCACGATGATGACGTTCGGCGCTCGCGGGGCAGCGGCCTTGCGAACGTCTGGCGCTGCGGAGATGCGGCGGAGAACGGTCGCCGCCGACGGCGCACGCTGTCCCACCGGTTCGAAATCACTCAGATCGCCGGCGGGAAACCGGTCGGTCATTCGAACGGTTCTTTCTCCGCTGACCGCCTGCCACCACGACGAGATGAACACCCATTGAGGATTGTCGGCGATCCGCCGGTCCTGCCTCGTCGCCCACTCGGTTGAGAATGCGTATTGGCCGAGGATGACCCAGAGGCCCAGCGAAGCAAACGCGATTCGGCTCCGCGGCCGCCAGGAGCCACCGAGCGGCGGCACGAAACGGACGGTCGCCTCGACGAGGGCGACATACGCGAGCGGCAGAGCAACGAGCACAAGGATGACGCGCGGCGTCAGTTGCGCCGTTACTGATGAACTCAGCATCCGGACGTTGCCAACGAGCGCGAGAAGCTGGTACGTCAGAAATCCGCCCAGCACGCCGAAGACGGCAACGTTCGCGACGGCGTAGAGACACGAGAAGGCCGCGACGGACACGAAGGTGAGCGTCACGGCGCGTGCGGCCCATCGCCGGTCTGCGGCCAGCGAAAGCATGACGCGTCCGCAGGCCCACGCAATGGCCGCGAAGAGCACGTCGACATACGAGATCGCCGCAAGCGAGCGCAGGTAGTCCCGGCCGTCAGCGAGCGCGACGGCGGTGGGGACGCCCAAATAATAGGCCTTGACCGCGATCAACACGATCGCGAGCCAGAGGGCCGCCCAGAAGAGGCGACGTTCAGGCTCAGGGTTCGAGATCGGTCGCGGTGTCTGGCCCACGTCAGCGCGTCTTCCGCGCGGCGACCGGCTGGATGGGGCGCGGGACCAGGAGCGGGAGCGACGAGATCTTCGGGATATCGAGCGCGACGATGCGGTCGTTGCTCGAATCGGCGACGTACAGCCACCCTCTCCGCGGCTCGAAAGCCACGCGAGAGGGCGAACCCAACGCGACGCGCCCCTCGTCGCTCACGTTGCGCATGATCCCGTCCGGCCCGACGGCGCGGACGAAGGCGTTGTAGTAATCGGCGATGAAGATGGTCACGAGGCCGCCCGCCTCCGGCACGAGCGCGATGCCCGCCGGTCCGGCCAGCCGCGCCTGTGTCGCCGGCCCATCGTCGCCGCCCGGCCCGAACGCGCCGGTGCCCGCGACGGTGGTGATGATGTGGGACTTCGCGTCGACCTTGCGGACGCGGTTGTGGTGCATGTCGGCGATGTACATGTCGCCGTTGTCCGCCACCGCGATATCGCTCGGCATGAACAGGTGCGCGCCCGCCGCCGGGCCGCCGTCGCCGATTGGACCGTCCTCCCCGGTGCCGCCGTCGCCCGCCACCGTGTGGATGAGGCCGGTCGCGTGGTCGATGACGCGGATACGGTTGTTCAGCGTGTCGGCAATGTAGATGTCCCCATTCGGTGTCGCGAACACCGCGTTCGGCGTGTTGAGCGCCGCCTCGATCGCCGGCTTGTCATCTCCGTCGTATCCGTTTTCTCCCGAGCCGGCAATCGTCGTAATGATCTGCGTCGGCTTGTCGACCCGGCGGATGCGATCGTTGTGCGAATCGGCGACGATCAGATCGCCGTCCGGGGCGATGGCGACGCCATCCGGCGTGTCGAGCTGCGCTTTGATGGCCGGGCCGTCGTCGCCAGAGAATCCGGTCGTGCGGTTGCCGACCACCGTAACGACGTTGGATCGGCGATCGATTCTGTCGATGACGTCGTTGTTCGAGTCGGCGAAGTAGATGTCGCCGTTGGCGGCGATCGTGATGCCGCCCGGCGTGTCGAGCCACGCCGAGATCGTCGGGCCGCTCGTCCCGGTCGCGTTCTGGGGGCCGATGACCAGCGCGACGGTCGCCGCTTCGCGGAGCATGAAGGTGCCGGCGCCGATCCCGACGATCATGACGACGAAGATGATGGCGCTGCGCAAGCCGTACGTGCGGAGGAGCGAGGGTGCGATCAGGGGGACCCGGGCGGGACCCGAGCGCATGACGATCATCTTGTGATCCAGCGCGACGCGGTTGATGGCCCGTCGCACGATCGCCGTCGTCTGCGCCGTCCGCCAGACAATAAAGGCGATGAGCGCCAGCGTCGAGGTCGCCGTAATGGCACCGGCCAGTCTGGCGCTGTAGAACCACGCAGGATGGGCCGTTGCGACGAGCGCAATAGAGGCGGGTCGACGCAACGCCAGCCCAGTGGCGGCGGCGACCAGCAGCGCGACTCCGAGGCCAAGGGCGCTCACGACGCCGAAGCTCGCCGGCCGGAGATGCATGCTGATGCGCAAGAGTCCCTTGCCGGCGCCGTGATCCTCGACGAGCGCGCGGATGTCGAGCCACGCCCAGCGTCCGATGAACACGCTCACGTCGCGATCGTCGGACCACCCCTCGTCGATCTCGATCGTGCGGACGGCGCGGGACCGCCGGAGCCAGTCGGTGAGCTGCGTCAGGACGCGATCGGTCGACGTCCACGTCTCGGTCCAGAAGCGATCTTCGGTCACCGTGCCCGAGATCAGCAGCAGCGAGCGCCAGGCTTCGGCGAGCGAGGGCCTCGGACCCCGGCTCGTCTGCGGCCGTTCCGAGGGCAGCGCGACCTCCGGCGGCGACAACGCGCCCCGAATTCGGCCGCGGACGCGGGCGAGCGGCTGAATGAAATGGAGGTACGCGACGACCGCGCGATACCAGAGCCGGCGACCGGGCAGCAAGTGCACGTCGGAACGCATCGCGTAGGTGACGTCCTTCGCGATCGTGACCGCCATGCCGATCAGACCGGCGCCGAGCAGCAGCGCGGCCGCCCACCAGTGTTGCCGCGTCGCCGCCACACCGACGCCGCTGAGCATGAGCACGAAGGAGCACACCTGCCACTTGATCGAGTGCGGCAGGAACGCGAAGGGATGGACGTCGGTGCGGTACACCGACGGAAACGCCGCCGTTCCCCAGACACCAGCATTGATCCGCGTGCCCCAGAGCGACCGCACGAAGGGCAGCGGACTGTAAATGCGTCCGCGCCACAACATGCGACCGTCGAGGAACTTCTCCGGGTGGTGGGCCATCAGCCACGCTTCGCCTTCACCGTAGCCGACCTGCTGCCGCCAGTACGCCGTGACGGACGACCGGTGGTGGTGCCACACGAGCGCCGCCGACGCGAAGCCGATCTTCCAGCCACGCGCCTGCAGCCGCCAGCACACGTCGACATCGTCGCCGGCGCGCAGATAGATCGCGTTGAAGCCGCCGACGGCCACGAGCGCGTCGCGGCGGAACGCCATGTTGCAGCCGGGCACGTGTTCGGCGATGCGGTCGTCGAGCAGGACGTGCGTGGGACTCCCCGGCGCGCGCGCGATGCACTGCGCCATCGGCGGATCGTCGGGCGGTACGACGTTCGGTCCGCCCGAGCCGACGACGTCCGAGGCGAGAAACGGCTGCACCAGATACGTCAGCCAGTCGCGATCGACGCGGACGTCGGCGTCCGTGTACGCGACGATCTCGCCGTCCGCCGCGGCCAGTCCGACATTGCGCGCCGCGCTGAGACCGCCGTTCGGCGTGTCGATCACCCGCACGCGCGGATGGGCGCGGCCAAGGTCGCCCGTGCGGTCGCGCGACCCGTCGTTCACCAGGATGATTTCGTAGTCCGGATACGTGAGGGTCTCGAGGGAGGTGAGGCAATCCTCCAGCGTCTGGGCCGCGTTGTACGCGCACACGATCACCGAGACGCGCGGCCATGCGGCGACGGCGTCCGGCGTGAACGGCGCTTCGTCGAACGCGGCCGCCACCGCGCGTGCGGCCGGCTTCAAGCGGCGCGCGCGATCCACGAGCCCGAACGCCCAGTCGTCGACTGGGTGCCCGCCGCGCCACCATTCGTCGGTCCACGCGAAGGCGATGGCGCCGCACGCGCCCTCCTCGAAAGCCGCGCGGATGTGCATCGCCGTGATCTCGGCCTGGCCCGTTTCACCTTCGCGGATCGAGTCGGCGCCCGCTTCAGCGAGCAGCAGCGGCTTCTGGCCGGCGACGTGCTGCAGGCGCGCGATGTACGCGCGCAGCTCCGGCTCGCGATGGAGATAGACGTTGAACGCGTACAAATCGAAGAACGAGAGATCGAGAAACTCCGTGGGTGGAAAGTTGACGTACGTCAACAGGCTGTCCGGCGACGCCGCTTTCCCGTCTTGATACAGCTCGCGCAGAAAACGCTCGATGCTCACGCGACCGTGCCAACGGACGACCCCTGGTGGAATCTCGTTTCCAACGGCCAGAAGGGCTACGGCGGGATGGCTGCCGAGCTCACGCACCCTGGCGACGATCTCGCGGCGGATGGCCTGCTTCATCCGGTGGCTGTCGAGAAACGCGACGTGCTGCGACCACGGCAGGCCGACCATGACGCGAAGGCCGTTGCGGGCGGCTTCGTCGAGCACATCGATGCGGGGCGGCGTGTAGGTTCGGACGGTGTTGATGCCGAGATCGGCCATCAGACGGAAGTCTTCGGCCACCTGCTGGGCCGGAGGGAACTGATAGCCGTCGGCGTCCGGTGCGAACGTGCCGTAGGTGACACCCTTGATGAGGAAGCGCTCCTCATCAACGCGCAGAAATTTCCCGTCCGTGACGACACGAGCGCCGATGACCGGCGCCCTGTCCTCACGAGGCTCCAGACTGGGTTGAACGGCGGTGGTTACCAAATCAAGAAGTGCAGATCAGGTAAAAACCTATTGTATCAAGAGGTTGGGGGGATTGCAGTGTCGGGGAGATCTGGTGCGGACGGGAGATCAAGTTTGCCCGTGTAGATCGCCATGCCGACGACCGCGTCGACACCCAGGGCGTCGAGGTCGTCGATTTCCTGCTGCGTCGTGATGCCGCCGGCGGCGGTCACACGTTTTGACGTCGCGCCGCGAACAGCCAGAATCGCCTCCCGGTTGCTGCCGCCCATCAGCCCTTCCGTGTCGACATGGGTGTAGAGGAACTCGCCGCAGTAAGGCTCCAACGCACCGACGGCCTCGACGGCTGTAATCGGCAGCGCCGTCTTCCATCCGTCAACGACCACGCGGCCGCCGCGGCTGTCGACGGCGGCGATGACGCGGCTGGCGCCAACGGCGTCGGACAACTGTCTGGCAAACGCGAGGTTTGGCTGGCCGCCTTTGAAGATCGCCGATCCGACGATGATCTGTTGGGCCCCCGCGGCGAGCACGTCCTGCGCGCGTGCGACGGTGCGAATGCCGCCGCCCACGCGGCACGACAACAGGCCGGCGATTTGACGGACGAGCGTGAGGTTGTCGCCTGTTCCCATGGCCGCGTCGAGATCAATCACCTGGACCTTTGGAAACGCCGCAAACCGCCGCACCCATCGAAACACATCGTCGTCTTTGATGGCGAGCCGCTCGCCCTGCACGAGCTGAACCACCGCACCGCCCTGGAGATCTATCGAAGGAATAAGCATCAGGCTTTTTGTCAGGCCATAGGCCACGAAAGCACGAAAACCCGAAGAAGAACGCTTAGGTATAGGTTTTCTTCGTGCGTTCTTCGTGATTTCGTGTTTTCGTGGCTAAAGTCGCACCGGTATGCCTCGTTGTCGCAAATGCTGCTTGAGAGCATGGACACTTG
The DNA here is from genome assembly GCA_023265175.1 of Acidobacteriota bacterium. GTDB lineage: Bacteria > Acidobacteriota > Vicinamibacteria > Vicinamibacterales > CAVVIG01 > JAHFUI01. The sequence continues at coordinate 1,359 of JAHFUI010000064.1, read as the reverse complement.
TTTCCGCGTAGTGAAAGATCGAGGCGGCCAGCGCGGCGTCCGCTCGACCCACCGTGAACACATCGACGAAATGCTCGAGCGTGCCGGCGCCGCCCGACGCGATGACGGGGATCGATACGGCCGACGACACGGCCGCGGTCATCGGGCAGTCGAAGCCCACTTTGGTGCCGTCGCGATCGATCGACGTCAACAGGATTTCACCGGCGCCGCGATCTTCCGCCTCGCGAGCCCATTCAACGGCATCACGGTCGGCGGCCGTCGAGCCGCTTCGCGCGAACACAGCGAACCTGTCGCCGAGGCGCTTCGCATCGATTGCGACCACGACCGCCTGGCTGCCGTAGCGTCCCGCGAGCGTGGCAATGAGCGAGGGATTGGAGAGGGCCGCCGTATTCAGGCTGATTTTGTCGGCTCCCGCGTCGACGGCGGCCGCGGCATCATCTTCGGAACGAATGCCGCCGCCGACGGCGAGCGGAATGAACAACTCGCGCGCGACGCGGCGGATCGTGTCGGCCAGCGCCCGCCTGCGCTCGAGCGTCGCGGTGATGTCGAGGATGACCAGCTCGTCGATGCCTTCGGTGTTGTAGCGGCGCGCGAGCTCGGCAGGGTCGCCTGCCGCGCGCAATCCTTCGAAGTTCACGCCCTTGACGACCTGCCCGTCACGAACGTCGAGGCAGGCAATGATGCGTTTCGATAACAACCCGAGAACCTTTGTGGTCGATCAGCGCGGCTGATTAGCCAGACGCAAGAAGTTTCGCAAGATCCTCAACCCGACCTCCCCCGATTTCTCTGGATGAAACTGCACGCCGGCTACGCGGTCCCGCTGAACGATCGCTGCAAACGGCCGTCCGTGTTCGGTGACCGCGACCGTGTCGGCGGTCATCGGTGCCACGAAGCTGTGCGTGAAGTACACCTGCGCACCGGGCGGGACGCCCTTCACGATCGAATCGCCTCGGCGCACCTCGAGCGCGTTCCATCCGACGTGCGGAATCTTCACGGATGTCCCGTTCGACTCGGAGGCGAGGCGATAGCAGCGGCCGGCGAGGACACTCAGCCCTGCGCAGTCCGGCGCCTCGTCGCTGCCTTCGAACAGCCACTGCATGCCGAGACAAATGCCAAGGAGCGGCCGGCCCGCGTCAACCTCGGCGCGGATGGCATCCATCCACGCCGGGGTGAGCGCCTGTGTCGCCGCGAAGTGGCCGACGCCGGGCACGACGATCGCGCCCGCGGTGCGGAGCTCGGCAGGCTCGGCCGGAATGAACAGGTCGGCGCCAATGGCGGCGAACGCCTTCTTCACAGACGTCAGGTTTCCGGCGCGATAATCGATCAGGGCCACTCGCATCTGGTCATCTCGTCATCTGG
>JAHFUI010000223.1 GCA_023265175.1 Acidobacteriota bacterium | reverse complement strand
GGCGGCCGCCGACCGCCTCAGTCCGACCATCATTCGCCAGCGCCTCGAGCACTGGACCTGGACCGTCGGCCCCAAGTTCTCCACGAAAGATCGGGCCGCGATCAACCTCCGCCGGGGCAGCCAGTTTTTCCGCGATCCGACGAGCGCGATGAGGCCTGTGTTCGACACGTTAAGTGAGGTCGGCATCGAACCTGAAAGGGAGGAGCCGCCGAGTCCGCTGTCGACCAGTGACCTTCTCGAACGAGTCAAGCGAAGGGCAGCCGAATTGCTACTGGCAAGCGAGAGTGGAGGTGCGTCCACGGTGTCAGTGTTCTGACAGCACATGCGCTCTCACTACCCAAGGTTGACCCCTTCACGCCGCCACAATGACAGACACGTGCCCGTGGTCCTTGCGCGTGCGCCTGACGCGGATTTCCACGTCGTGGCCGAGGGCCGCAAGAAACTCCATTAACCGTTCGGCCGAGAAGGCGCGGGCACGCCCCCGCATCAGATCGGAAACGTGAGGCTGCGGGATGCCCAGGATCTTCCCCGCCTTTGCCTGCGTCAGCTTGCGCGCCTTGAGGGCGCGATAGATCTGCAGGGTCAGATCCGCTTTGAGCAGCTCCTGCTCTGGATGCGGAAAGCCAAGGTCGGCAAAAACGTTTCCGCTGCTTTCCTCCGCATCGAATTTGGTTCTCTTCTTTGCCATGTCAGTTCTGCCTTTCCTTGTGGTGACGTTCGGCCTCTGCCAACCGCCGGTGAATCAAGTCGACATCATGCTTCGGCGTGGCAATGCCCTTCTTCGATTTCTTCTGGAACGCGTGAAGAACGTAAATCGCACCCTGGAACCGCACCGGGTAGACGGCACGGTACGTGTGACTGTTCTGGGGTGCGACGATTTCCAGCACCGAACGTCCACCAAAACCTTTAAGCGCCTTGACGGACGCGTATTCCTCGCCACGCTGGGCCGCATAAAGCGCATATCCAATATCAGCCTGGACGTCTCGCGGGAAGGTCTTCAGGTCCTTCCGTGACGATCCGATCCACACTATTGGTTTCAGCTGTGACGATTCGGTCTCCATCATTCCATTATACCTATAATGGTATATTCGTCAAGTCTCGAATGTGACGCTGAAAGCGGCAGGCGTGCCCTGCCGCGCGGCGGGCCGGTTTCGGCCTGAGAATGTAATGTTGCCGCTAGGGATCAGACTTCCCGCCCCGCGGGCCCGCCCGTCACACTGCCTGCTGACACGTCGACGGATCGATTCCACCGCGTGAAGGGCTCTGCCCTTGATATCCCAGTAACTCGCGAGGCCGGCGAAGGGCAGAGCCCTTGGCTGGTTATAGGCGCGCTGCGCGCGCAATCCTGGCTCGCTCGTAGGGGCATTCATAACGGTATCCTTCTGGTGATGAAGCCTGGAGGACTGCCATGAACACCTTCTACGAGCATCACGAGAATAGCATTCGGTTCGGCTACCGACTCGCTGATCCTCGCAGCCGCCGCGACGGCCGGATGCGGCACCGTGTACTCCGAAGACATGAACGCCGGGCAGACCGTTCTCGGTGTCACCGTGCAGAACCCTCTGGTCTGAACATCTGGTCATCTGGTCATTCACAGTTCAATTGGCCAATCAATGACCAGATTCTTCCTACTCCTGTCGTAGCGCGACCGCCGGATCGGATCGGGTGGCGCGGATCGCGGGCACGGCGCAGGCGATGAGCGCGATCGATCCGAGCAGTGCGGCGGAACCGACGAACGTGACGGAATCAAGTGGCTTGACGCCGAAAGGAGCGTCGCCATCGAGCGGACGAGCCCGAGTGCCGCCACGACGCCGACCGCGAGATCGACGGCCACGACCTTGACTGCGTTGCCGAGCACAAGTCGAAGAACGTCGGCCGAACGCGCGCTGAGCGCCATGCGAATGGAGAATTCACGCGTCCGCTGCCGAACGGTGAACGTGAACACGCTGAAGATGCCGACGGCGGCGAGCACGCTCGCCAGAGCGGCGAACGCCGTCACCAGTTGCGCGCGAAAGCGCGGGCGCGCGGTCGATTCGGCGGCGACGGCATCCATCGTCCTGACCCGCGAGACGATCTGCAGCGGGTCCACGCGTGCGACGGCCGCCCGAATCGACGGCATCAGCCGCATCGGATCTCCGGCCGCGCGAATCACCACCGTGGTGATGGCCCAGGTGTTCTGTGCAAGCGGGACGTAGATCTCCAGCGCGTTGTCTGATGGCTCGTCCGGCCGCGTCTTGACCTGCCGAATCACGCCGACGATCTCCCGGATCACCGGCGTCGGCTGGATGGCCATGCTTTCCACGGTGATGCGGGCGCCAATCGGGTCGCGTCCGGGAAAGTATCGCTGCGCGAATGCTTCGTTGACGATGGCAACGGGAGGCGTGGTGCTCGTGTCCCGCGACGTGAACGCGCGTCCGCGCGCCAGCGGGATCCCGAGCGCGTCGAAGTAGGGCGGGGTGATCATCTGATAGTGGGCGCTCGGCCGGTTCGCCGGATCCTGGGCCGGCGCGCCCGCGAGCCGAGGCGCCAGTCGATGCCGAGCACGATCGATTCGGGGATCGTCTGCGGCGGGATGAACGACGGCGCGACGTGCAGGAGGCCCCAGGACACGGCGAGCCCGGTCGCCCCGCCGAGGCCGCCCAGAAGCGTGCCCTCGGTCAGCAGCTGCCTGGCAATGCGCGCCGGGGTGCCCCCGATCGCCGCGCGCACCGCGATTTCCCGCGTGCGTCCCACACCACGCGCGAGGATGAGGTTGGCGACGTTCGCGCGGGCGAGGAGCAGCACGAACAGCACGACGCCGCCGAGCACGAGCGTCGTCGTGCGCGCTCCCTGGTCGCGAAACGCTTCTTTTGTCTGCTCCACGCCGCCGAAGTCGCGCCGGGCGGCCGCACGCGCCTCGCGCAGCGGCATCCCTCGGCGCACGTGTTCGTTGGCGAGCAGATCGAGATGCGACTGAATCTCTTCGCTCAGCTCGACCTCGCGCCGGCGCCTCGTCAACAACCCCAGCAAACGTGATACGAAGGTTGCAGTGTCGTCACGATGGCATCATTCGTACCGCAGTGCGACCATCGGATCGACGCGGCTCGCGCGGCGCGCGGGCACGTAACACGCCGCAAGGCCCACGGCCGCGAAGAGCGTCTCAGCCCCGCCGAAGACGATCGGATCGATCGGCGAGATGCCGAACAGGAATGCCGAGAGCAGCCGCCCGGCTGCGGCGGCGAGCACCAACCCAATCGCCGTGCCGACGGCCGTCAACGCCATCCCCTGGCGGAGGACCATGCCGACAACATCGGCGCCTCGCGCGCCCATGGCGATACGAATGCCGATCTCCCTCGTGCGCCGCGTGACCGCGTACGCCGTGACGCCGTAGATGCCGATCGCGGCGAGCAGCAACCCCACGAGACCGAGGTTGCCCGCGACCGACGCGACCACTCTCTGCGGCACCTGGCCGAGCGCCACGGACTCCTCGAGCGTCTGCGAGGTCACAATCGGCAGATTCCGATCCATGGCGCCCACCACGGCCCGGAGCTCGTCCGTGATGGGCTGGCCGCGCCTCGCGCGCGCAACGATCGTGATGATCGGCGTGTACTGCTGCTGCAACGGCACGTAGACGAGCGATCGAGCGAGACCATCGATAAGGCTGCTGGCTTTCACGTCGCGCGCGACACCGATCACACGCAGGGTCAGCGTCGGATCGGTCGGCCCTCGCGGACCGAAGGTCGGCTGCAGGAGGTACTGACCGACGGCGTCCTGCCCCGGCCAAAACTGCCGCGCTGTCCCTTCGCCGACGATCGCGACAGGCTCGGCACCGCCGCGGTCCTCGGCCGTGAAGTCTCGGCCCGCGGACATCGGAATCCGCAGCGTCGCGAAGTAGCCGGGCTCCACGACATTCCAGTCCACGCCGAAAGTCCGCTGTCCGTTTGGCGGTGTCAGTCCGGGCACGATCACGCCCCTGCGCTGTGTCTCGAATCCGCCGGGCAGAACCAGCGCCATGCTCGCCGCCTGCACATCGGGCAGGGCACGGACACGATCGACGAGAGCTCGGGCGAACCGCGGTCCAGTGGTCCCGGTGTAGCCGGCCTGCGACAGGTCGAGCGACGCGAGCTCGACGCCATGGGGATCAAAACCTGGATCCATCGATCCCGCTCGCTCGAGCGCCCGGACGAACAAACCGGCGATGATGACGAGCAGGATGCTGAGGGCCACCTGTCCGGTGACGAACACATGCCGCAGTTGCACCCGTCCCGGCGCTTGCGCATCGTCTTTGAGCGCGGGCGCGACGTCGGCCTTGGATGCCTGCAGCGCCGGCGCGAGACCCGAGAACAACGCCGCCACCAGCACGAGTCCCGTCGTGAAGACGATCGCCCGGCCATCGAGCGCAAGCGACACATCCACGGGAAACGGCAGGGCTGGGAGGCGCGGGACGAGCAGCGATGTCAGACCGCGTGCCAGCACCAGGCCCGTGGCACCGCCAATCACGAACAGCAACAACGTTTCCACGAGAAGCTGCCGCACGAGACGCGCGCGTCCCGCTCCTAGCGCCAGGCGCACGGCGATTTCCAGCCTGCGCGCGGCCGCCCGGGCCAGGAGCACGCCGGCGAGATTCGCGCAGGCGATGACCAGCACGAGCGAGACGAGTGCCATGAGCAGCACGAGAAAGGCGGCGATGAGCCCGCTGTTCCCGGGAACGGGCGACGAGGCCGCCACGCGAAGCCTCGTGTCTCGATTCTCATCCGGGTACTCACGCTCGAGCGTCCGGCCGATCGCGTCCGCTTCGGCCGCAGCCTGCGCCAATGTGACGCCCGTTTTCAGCCGCCCACCGACGAGCAGCCAGACGGCGGCGCGGTTCATCAGCACCGCCGCCCCCTGGGAGGTGGCGGTCGCCATCATGCTCATCGGTACCCACACGTCCCCCGCGCGGACGCCTGTTCCCTGGAACCCCTCGGCAGCGACGCCCACGATGGTGAACGGATGCCCATTGAGCGCTACCGCGCGGCCAACGACCGAGGATTCCTTGTGGAAGCGCCGCGTCCAGAAGCCGTAACTCAGCACGGCGACCGGAGCCGCGCCGGGCTCCTCGCTATCGTTCGCATCGAACAGCCGTCCGACGGCGGGCCGCGCACCGAGTACGTTGAAATAGTTGACAGTGATGAACGTCCCGAACACGCGTTCAGCCGCCGTGCTGTTGTTGCGCGTCGGCCCTAGGCCCATCGCCCGCGGAAGCAGGTTAGAGGCGTACACACCTTCGAGCGTCGTCGTGCGCCGCCGAAGGTCGAGGTAATTCGGATAGGAACTGGGGCCGAAGCCGTTCTGGGTCCGGCTGCTGCCGACATCCACCAAGCGATCGGGTTCAACCACGCCCGTCGGCGGATGGAACAGGAGCGCGTTCGCGACCGTGAATACGGTGGTCGTTGCGCCGATGCCGATGGCGAGGGAGAGCGCGGCGGTCAGGGCAAAGACGGGGTTGCGTCGAAGCAGCCGCACCGCGTAGCGGACGTCCTGCGCAAGCTCATCGACGAATATCAGGCCGCGCCGATCGCGATAGGTTTCCTTCATCTGTTCGACTCCGCCGAACTCACGCCGCGCCGCCGCGCGCGCGTCGCTCGCGGACATCCCGCGGCGCACGTGTTCGTCGGCCAGCAGATCGAGATGCGCCTGAATCTCATCGCTCAGCTCGACGTCGCGACGGCGCCTGCCAAAGAGCGACAGCACGCGCGACACGACGATGCGAAACGCAGTCATCGCTTCCCTCCAGTTCGATTCGTAAGGATGAGGCCGCCAACATGACAAGAGTGGACGCGGCCTACGCGGACACGTAACCTGTGGACATGAAGAACATCACGCTCGCGCTGGACGAGCGAACGCTCGAGGCTGGCCGCGAATACGCCCGACGGCACGAAACCACACTCAACGCGCTGGTCCGGGATCTGCTGGAACGCGCGGTCGTCACCGACCGCCAGGCTGCAGTTGTCGAAATGTTTCGCTTGATGGACCAGTACCCCGGCCATTCGGGCGGCCGGCGCTGGACGCGCGGGGAACTGTATGCCCGCTAAGGTGTTTCTGGACACGAACATCCTCACGTACGCGCAGGATGCGGACTCACTCGAGAAGCAACAGCGCAGCCGCGACGCGATCGCGCGGCCGGCGGAGTCGGGCGAAGGCGTCGCTTCGACACAAGTGCTCCAGGAATTCTTCGTCTCCGCCACGCGCAAGCTCGGCATGGCACCGCTCGCCGCGAAGGCCGTGCTCAAGACCTTGTCTGTCTTCGAAACTGTGTAGGTCTCGCCCGCGCTGATCGAGAACGCCATCGACTGCTCGATTCTGCCCAATGACCAGATAACCAAATGACCAGATAACTAGATTTCCTGTCCTACTCGTGTCGTAGCGCCACCATCGGATCGGTGCGGCTGGCGCGCCTGGCCGGAACGTAGCTGGCGAGCAACGCCACAGCGCCGAGCAGGACCGCGGCAGCGACGTAGGTCATCGGATCGCTCGGCTTCACCTCGAACAAGAAGCTGGCCAGGACGCGCGTGGTCACGACCGAACCGGCCACGCCGAGCGCCAGCCCCGCGCCCGCAATCGCCAGCCCTCTCGACAGCAGCAGGCGCAAGACGCTGCCCCGGCTCGCACCCAACGCCATCCGTAGGCCCATCTCCGTGGTCCGCTCGCCGACGACGTACGCCATCACGCCGTAGACGCCCGCCATCGCCAGGCAGACGGCGAGACCGGCGAAAATCGTCAGCAGCAGAGTGCGAAACCGGGGCGCGGCCACGTTGTCCGCAACCGACGCCGTCATCGTCGTGAATTTCACCGGCACATTCGGTGACAGGCGATTCGTC
>JAHFUI010000063.1:13911-23205 GCA_023265175.1 Acidobacteriota bacterium | reverse complement strand
GTACGTGAACGATCGGGTGTAGAACTTCGGGTCCTCAATCAGCGTGTCCACGTGGATGTGGTCGAGGTCGGGCCGCGTCCACCGCTCGACGACGTGCAGCGCGTCGCTGTGCGGATTGGCGTTCTCGTCGATCCAGACTCGCTCATCCTTGAACGCGATGGAGTCGATCACCAGGGTGTCGCCCTCCCATCGGCCAATCTCCTCGCCAAAGAACGAAGGGTCGGGATCCTCGGTATGTTTGACCCCGGCGCCAAACGGTATCAGGCGGAAGTAGCTGTACCAGTACATGAAGACGACTTTGTTGGCTCCCTGCAGCACTTCAAACGGCAGCCCGCTCGCGTTGTGCCTGGGAATCCCGCCAATGATGCAGAGGCTCTCGGGGTCGATGGTCGCCGTGAGGTTGTGCTGCAGCGCCGCCTCGCCGGCCGGCGTCAGCGGCAGCTTGAACCCGGGAAGATCCTTGCCGATGTTGCCGCCGGGCCGCGTGTCGCGCGTGCCCTTCCAGTAGCCGCTCAAATCGGGATGCCCACCGAGCCGCGGAGCCGGCTTCGGCCTGGCGGCCTTGTTATCGACCGCGGTGAGCTCGCTTTGCGCGGACAGCACGCGAGACGAGTGACCGAACGCCGATACTGTCACAGTGGCCGCCGCGAGAACGACAAGAAGGTGCTGTGTCATTGATCGCTCCCTATCGCGGCTGCACCTGAGTGGCTTCGCCGGGGCCGCCGTCGCCCGCGGATGCGCCGGAGACAATCCGTCCGTCGGGCAGCGTCACGCGCTGCGCGTCGATCAAGTGCGACCCGTCTTTGGCGAGATAGCCGTCGACAATGATCGTGTCCCCGAGCTTCAGGTCGCCGCGCTTGAAGCCCCTCCGAGAGAGCGCGCCCGGAGAGCCGGCTTCACAGCCCCAGCTCACGACCTTGCCGCCCTCGTCCTTCACGTCGATGTAGAAGTACGAGTGCGGGTTCGTCCACTCCACCTTTGTCAGCGTGCCCGTGAGCCGGACGGCCTTGGTGCCGTCGAACTCCGCTGCAAATGAATGATGCGCGACGAGCGGCGCCCGGGCCGTCAAGCCGATGCTGACAACGAGGATGGCGAGCCTGGCCGTCATGGCGATGTTCTCCAAAGGCCTGATTGTAAGCCCCAGCGGGCGGTTTCACTCGTTCAGTTGGCCAGCTCGGGAACGCCGGCCGGCGCGGCAGCCGGCGCGATCGCCGAGCGGAGTCCGATGGCGAGGCCCGCGGCGACCAGTGCCATCACGGCGCTTCCGTAGAAGCCCACCGACCAACTGCCGAACTTCTCGAAGAGGATCGCGCCAATCCAACTGCCAATGATCGCGGCCAGGCCCTTGGCGGTGTAGAGGACCGCGTAGTTCGACGTCGCGTAGCGCGTGCCGAAGTAGTCGGCCGTGGCGGCCGGGAACAAGGAATAAATCTCGCCCCAGGTGAAGTAGACCAGAACGAGCGTGAGCGCGAACCAGCCGCCCGATATCCGTCCGACGATGAGCACCAGGAGCAGGCAGATGGCCTGCAGCACGAACGCAATCACCATCGCGGTTTCCCGGCCGATTTTGTCCGACGCCCAGCCCCAGAACACCCGGCTCGCGCCATTGGCCACCGGGCTGAGCGAGGCGGCCAGCGCGAGCGCCCCCGCCGAGTAGCCCCACGACAGGGCGATCGGGCCGGCGTTCGCCGTGACCAGGAGTCCGCCCGTCGCCATCAGGACGAACATCACGTACATCGTGTAGAACTGCGGCGTCCGGAGCATCTCGAGCGTGGTGAACTGTCGGCGACCCAATTGGGCGGCGGCGCCGGCCGTCGGTTTCGCAGCGGTCGCGGCTTCAGCTGGAGGATGTCTCAAGACCTGCGCGACCGCGAGGATCATCAGGCCCTGAAAGAGGCCGGTCGCAACGAAGGCCGTCTGATAGCCGCGCGACTGAATCGTGGACGAGATGATCGGGATGAACAGCGCCGTGCCGCCGCCGAATCCGGCCGCCATGATGCCGGACGCCAGCCCGCGTTTTTCCTTGAACCACTTCAACGCCGAGCCGATCGATCCGCTGTAGACGAACGCCGCCCCCACGCCCGCCGCGCAGTAGAGCGTATACAGCATAGGCCGTGAGGTCGCGTATCCCATGCCCGCCCAGCCGACACCGCACAGCAGCCCTGCCGCGCTGATGAACCCGCGCGGCCCCAGGCGGTCGATGAGCCAGCCGTCGAGCGGCTGAATCCACGTCTGAAACAGGATGAACAGCGTGAAGGCGGCCTGAATATCCGAGAGCTTCCACGCCGTGCTTTTTTGAAGCGGCTTGACGAAGATCGTCCAGGAGTACTGCAGGTTCGCGATCATGATCATCGCGATCAACGACGCGCACAGTTGGAACCAGCGATTGTTCAACCGCATCGCCCTGCCTCCTCGACCTCGAAGTGACCCGAACGAGCGCGTAGTGTAGCCGAATTCCTAATCCCTAATTCCCATTTTCCAATTTCACCGTCCCGGATCCAGATCCTTCATGCCCTCGCAGTCGTGCTGCCACACGCGAATCGCCGCCAGGATCGACCCGCCGGACGGATCGGTTGCGACCATGTGGCGAAGCACACGCCCCGCGGTGGATCAGGCGATCGAGATGAGGAAGGTAGGCGTCAAGCGTTGCGCGTGCGTTCACGATTTCCCGCCGCGACGGAGTGGTTCGTGCGCGTGCAGCAGCTCGGCGATTTGATTGATGTGCGCGTGCATGGCCCGCTCCGCGGCGTCCGCATCCCGCCGGCGCAGCGCGGCGACCACCGCTTCGTGGCCGCGGATGGATCGTTCGGGCCGGCCCTTCTGCCGCAGCGTCAGCCTGCGCGAGTCCACGAGCAGCGCGTTGATCGTTTCCATGATGTGCACGACGATCCGATTCTTCGTGGCCCGTGCCAGGATGGCGTGGAATGTCGTGTCCTCGCCGAGCGTCGAGTGCCCCGAATTGAGCTTGTGACGCTGCGCCCCGAGGATCCGCTCCAAGTCAGCCAGGTCGTCATCGGACACGCGGGCGGCCGCCGCGCGCGCGACCGCGGGCTCAAACATGCGGCGGACGTCCATGAGCTCGTCCTGCAGATCGCGGCGATAGGTCAGGACCGCGGTGAGCGGCATCACCAAGCGGTCCAGAGAGAGCTCGTGTGGAAATGTGCCCTGTCCGTGCCGGGTCTCCAGCAGACCGATGATCTCCAGACTGCGGAAGGCGTCGCGGACCGAGCCCCGGCTCACGCCGAGGCGCTCGGCGAGGAGCCGTTCGGAGGGCAGGGGTCGCCCCGCCTCGAATGTGCCGTCCAGAATCAGCGTGCGGATCCGGTCGGCGATCTCTTCCGCAATGCGCGTCTTCTTGATGGGGCCGGTCAGCCGCGTGTCGCGCGCTTCGAGCGGTTTTCGTCGGGCCGCGCGACGCTTGACAGGGTGGGGGCCGGATGTCAGACTGGACCGCCTAACTGGTTCGACCACTGAGACAGTGTACCACAGGGGGAACTTTAGAATTTGGAATTCAGAATCTAGAATTGACGTTTATGGCTTACACCGAGCTCACCGTCTGGACGCGCGGCATCATCATGGACAAAGAAGGCCGCGACATTGTCAATTCCGTCGCCGCCGCCGGCCGCCTCGAAGGCAAGTACACGCAGGCGATGGAGAATTACGTCGACAACCCCGATCGCACCAACGCGCCGACGCGCAAGTACTGCCGCCTGAGCGACAGCGAGATCGAGAACGCGCTGACCTACGAGAACGAGCATCCCAACATCGTCGTGCTGGTCGAGCAGACGATGGTGAAGGGGTGGGATTACATGCGTGGGATGCCGCCGGGTGGCACGCTGATCATCAACACGCACTATTCACCCGAGTACATGATCCGCTTCGTGCCAGGTCCCGAGCGGTTGACGCAGCTCGTGTGCGTCGACGCCGCGAAGCTGGCCGACCACAAGTGGCTGTACTACCGGCTGGGCGAGCTGGGCCTCGATCGCCTGTCGACGGAAGGCGCCGCCGAGCGCAACAAGGCGATCGCTCCAGACATTGCTGCGCCGCTCATCGCGGCGGTCGTGAAAACGACGGGCATCGTCAAGCTGGAGACCATCGAGCCGATGATTGCGAATAAGGCGGCGTTTCACGCGGGGCTCGAAGCGCTGCAAGTGCTGCCCCTGGGACAAGCGGTGGCGTAAAACAAGAACGTGAATTTGGTTATCTGGTTTATCTCGTTATCTGGTCATTGATTGCATGATTGGATCCGCCAAATGACCAGATCAATGACCAGATAACCAGATGACGAGATAACCAGATTCAGAGGACTCCCCGAATGTCCACTCAAGGCACGCACATTCCCGATTGGCTCCAGGTGCCGTTTGCTGGCATCACGCCGGCCCCTTCGCAAAAAGGCCAGGACCTGTTTCCGACCGGCAACTGGCGCGCGATCCGGCCCGTGTACCGCGACAAGATGCCGCCGTGCAACAACGGGTGCGGGGCCAACGAAAAGATCCAGGGCTATCTCGACCTCGTGAAGCGCGGCAAGTATCTCGATGCCTACGCGCTCATCAAGGAAGACATGCCCTTCCCCTCGATCACAGGCCGCGTCTGCTATCACCCGTGCGAGCAGGCGTGCAACCGCGGGCAGCACGACGAAGCGATCTCGATCCGGGCGGTCGAGCGTTTCCTCGGTGATTTCGGGCAGGCGCTGCCGCGCGACGTGGTCCGGGCCGGGCCGCCCAACGGCAAGAAGATCGCCGTCGTCGGATCGGGACCGGCGGGGCACAGCGCCGCGTACCAGCTCGCGCGTCTCGGCTACGAGGTAACCATTCTGGAGAAATCGCCGAAAGCGGGCGGCCTCAACCGCGGCGGCATTCCGGACTGGGTGCTCCCGCGCGACGTGCTCGATCGGGAGATCGAGCGGCTCGTGGAGCTCGGCATCACGATCAAGACGAACACCGAAGTCGGCAAGGACGTCACCTGGGACGACTTGAAGAGGAACTACGACGCGTGCGTGCTGGCCGTGGGCCTCACGGAGCCCAACAGCGTGCGAGCCGAGGGTGAAGACAAGAACGGAGTGCTCTACGGACTCCCGTTTCTTCGAGACATCGGCATGGGCACGTCAAGGGTCACGCTGGGCCCGCGCGTCGTCGTCATCGGTGGCGGCAACACCGCGATCGACTGCGCGCGCGAGGCGTTCCGGCAGGGCGCGCAGGAAGTGACGATGATCACGGTGGAGGGCAATGCCGGCGAGATGCCGTGCGTTCCCGAAGATCTGCACGACATGCTCGAGGAAGGCGTCGAGCTCCTGCACGAACGGGCGATGACCGCGGTGCTGGGCAACGGCAAGGTCGAAGCGCTGCAATTGCACCCGGCGCGCTTCAGCGGCGCGATCAATGCCTCGCCGATTGCCGTCGATCGGGCGGCGCCCGCCGAACGCTTCGCGGCCGACACCGTCATCATCGCCGTGGGGCAGCACGCGTCGTTGAAGTGGTTGCCCGACCAGTTCAAGACCGAGCGCGGCACGATCAGGGTCGATCGCTTCGGGCGCCTCGGCGAGACGAACGTCTTCGCCGCCGGCGACATCGTGCAGGCCGGGTCCGGTCAGCCGCTGATGGTGGTGAACGCCGTCGGCGACGGCAAGCGGGTCGCCTTCAATCTGGACAAGGTCCTCAGCGCCGAGCCGCTGCAGCCGCGAACGATCCCGCTCGACGTGGTCACCGATCTGGGCCGGATGAACATGACCTACTTTCCGCACTTCCCGCGTGTTCAGCAGGCGTTGCTGCCTCCCACCAGCCGCCGGCGCACGCAGGACGAGGTCATTCAGGCGTTCACTGAAGAGCAAGCGGTGGAGGAGGCCAACCGCTGTTTCAGTTGCGGCACCTGCAACGCTTGCGACAACTGCTATCTGGTCTGTCCCGAGCCGTGCATCGTGCGCTCGGTGCGGTCGAACGGTCTCTACAAGATCCTGGTCGACTACTGCAAAGGCTGCCGGGTGTGCATCGAGGAGTGTCCGACGGGCTGCCTCGAGGGCGTGCCCGAGCTGGACTTCGACACGGGCGTGGTGCGCATGGACACGGCGTTCGCCATCACGCAGGGGCTGCACGGACGGCAGGCCGAGGAGCTGCGAAGGGTTGCCGACCAGGCGGCGAAGGATATCGAGCACTGGAGATAGCAGGCCAAGAATGCAACCACGAAGTCACGAAAACACGAAGAAGAACAGTTTCGTTTTTCGTGTCTTCGTGTTTTCGTGGTTGCATTTCATCTAGCAACGGAGTCAGCAATGGCGACGGTACTCGGGAAAAAGAAAACTGTCCGGATCAACGGCTGCGTCGCGGCGGCGCAGGCGGCCAAGTACGCCGACGTCGACGTCATTGCGGCCTATCCGATCCGGCCCTACACGGCGACGATGATGGCGCTGGCGCAGATGGTGGCCAACGGCGAGCTCGACGCCGAGTACATCGTGGCCGACAGCGAGCACTCGCAGTTGAGCATCGCGCACGGCGCCTCGTCGAGCGGCGCGCGTGTCTTCACGGGCAGCTCGGGCGTCGGCGTGCACTTCGCCTTCGAGCTCTACTCGCCGATCTCGGGCAGCCGCATGCCGGTGCAGATGATGATTGCCGACCGGACGCTGGATCCGCCCGGTGATTTCGGATCCGAACACACCGACGCGCTCGCCACGCGCGACATGGGCTGGCTCATGGGTTGGTCGTGCGACGCCCAGGAGGCGTTCGACAACCATCTGATGGGCTACCGGATCGGGGAGGATCCGCGAGTGCTCCTGCCGCAGATGGTCTGCCAGGACGGGTTTTTCGTCTCCCACATCACGAGCGAGGTCGACCTGCCGGATCCGGGCCAGGTGAAGGAATTCCTGCCGCCCTACAAGCATCCGTACCCGCTCGATCCTCGGCACCCGGTGTCCCACGGGCCGCAGATCATGCCCGAGCAGGGTCCGCCGCTCCAATTGGAGCGCGCGCGCGCCATGGAAGGCTCGATGCCCGTCATCGAGGAGATCCACGAGGAGTTCGCGAAGATCTTCGGCCGGCGATACGATCCCTGGATCGAAGAATTCATGACCGACGATGCCGACGTCGTCTTCTTCCTGCAGGGCGCCCACGCGGTCACGGGACGCTACGCGATTCGGCACATGCGCGAGCGCGGCGCCAAGGTCGGCCTGGTGCGGCTGCGGACGTTCCGTCCCTACCCGACCGATCGGGTGAGGGAAGTCCTCAGCAAGTTCAAGGTCGTCGGCGTGATCGAGACCAACATGGGACTCGGCAGCGTGAGCAGCGGCGGCTCGCTATACGCCGAGGTCTGCGGCGCGCTGTACGAGAGCGACCGCCGCCCGCTGGTCCATTCGTTCATGGCGGGGATGGGAGGCGAGGCGATCGTGCTGAAGGAATTCTATTGGATGACGCAGAAGATGCTGGAGGCCCAGAAGCGCGGCAAGATCGAGAAACGCACGCACTGGGTCGGGTTTGAGGACTAGGATCGGAATTGCTAATTTCGAATTGCAAATTGCTAATTGCAAGCGTGAGGAGATGATGCCCGCGATTGAAGTCCAGCGTCAGATGCTGCCGCTTCTGAACAGTCCGAACCAGGGCGCACGGTTTTACAACCCCGACCTGCCCGAGACCGAGCCGTTCGTGCCCGGGCATCGGACGTGCGCGGGGTGCGGACCGTCGATCCAGTACCGGATGACCAGCAAAGCGTCGGGCGACAACACGATCCTGGTCGGGCCCACCGGCTGCATGTATGTCGCCAACAGCTCGTATTTGTGCACGCCCTACAACGTGCCCTGGGCGCACACCCAAATCGGCAGCGCCGGCAGCTTCACCGCGGGCGTGGCGGCCGCCTACGAAGCGATGATCCGGAAGGGCAAGTGGAAGGGCGCCTATCCGAACATCATCTGCGAGGCGGGTGATGGCAGCGCCTCCGACATCGGCCTGGCGTCGATTTCAGGCGCGCTCTACCGCAATCACGACTGCCTGATCATCTGCTACGACAACGAGCAGTACGCGAACACCGGCATTCAGGCGAGCTCGCGCACGCCGTACGGCGGCATGACCACCTTCTCGCCTCCCGGTCCGATGATTCCCGAAGCGAAGAAGCTGTTTCCCAAGGACCTCGCGCGCATGATGGCGGCCGGCCATCCTCACTGCTACGTCGCCACCGCGAGCGTGGGCTATCCCATCGACCTGATGAACAAAGTGCGCAAGGGGCTCAACCACAAGGGCGCGGCGTACCTGATGGTCTACACGCCGTGCCAGAAGGGTTTCGTGTACGAGACGCCGCGGTCGATCGATCTCGGCCGGCTCGTGGTCGAGTGCGGGCTGTATCCGATGTGGGAGTGGAACCCCGAGCAGCGCGAGTTCGACTACAGCTTCCGCCCGGCGAGCATGAGGCCGGTGTCCGAATACCTGAAACTGCAAGGGCGCTTCGGCCACCTGCAAGCCGAGCACATCGCCACGCTCCAGCGTTTTGCCAACCAGCAGTGGCACATGATGGGTGTCGAGCTGCCGGAACCGCTGATTCGGGCGGCCGACGCGAAGAATCTCGCCGCGATGGCATCTGCGGAGGCCGCCGCCGTCGTGGCGCAAACGGTGTAAGAAGAACAAACCACGAAAACACGAAAACACGAAGAAGAATTGATCTCTTTCGTGTTTTCGTGTTTTCGTGGTTGCATTTCTCGGACGAAGAACATGACTGAGACGAAAGCCCAGGAGAGTTACATCGTCAGCGAAGGCAAGAAGCGCGGGTCGACGCGCGACGTGCGGCCCGAGGCGGCCTACGACCGTTTCTATACGGTCCTCCGCGTGCATCCGGGTGACGCGATCCTCACCGACAACTCTCACACGCGCGAAGTGCTGGGTCACGCGCGCGACAACTTCGAGGGATACACCTTCGCCATGCGGACGCTGGAGGCGTGGGGCGCGATGATCGAGTCCGACCACCGCGCCTACTACACGGCCGGCGGGCGCGCGTGGGTGCTGGATCTGGAGCCGGCCGCCGGCAAGAAGAAGCGTCTGCCCCGAACCGCTTGAACTACAAAGATCACGAAGATCACGAAGGTCTGCTTTGTGTGCTTGGTGATCTTGGTGGTTCACATGGAACAGTTGTGGTTCGACACCGAGTCCTTCTCATCGACGACACCCCGGAGATCGCCGAGCTGCTCGCCTTCGCGCTGCGCGATTGCGGCTACGACGTCGTGGTTTCCGGCTACACGGACTCCATCAACGAACTGCTGACCGAACGTCAACCCGCTGCGGTGGTGCTCGATTGTTCCGTCTTTGACATGAGCGCGTCGCTCTT
>JAHFUI010000063.1:0-13811 GCA_023265175.1 Acidobacteriota bacterium | reverse complement strand
GCGCAAACCCGCGCCAAAGGAGATCGCGATGCAATTCCTGCCCGCTCTCGCTCTTGCCGCCGTTGCAGCTCTTGATACGTCCGCCGGCATCAAACGGTCGGACCCGGTGCTCGTACGTTACGTCATTGACGGCGACACGATCGACGTGGCGATGGTCGGACGCGTGCGCCTGCTTGGAATCGACGCGCCCGAAATTGGACGCGGCTTCGACACCGCCGCGCCCTTCGGTCGCCAGGCGCGGGACCGTCTGGCGATGCTCGTGCTCCATCGCTGGGTTCGCCTCGAGCGGGAGGGGTCCCGGCTCGACGCCTACGGCCGCCATCTCGCGTACGTCGTTCGCGAGGACGGCGTCTTCGTCAACGCGGTGCTGGTCAGCGAGGGACTGGCCCGCATCAGCGCGCGCGTGCCGCTGGCGCGGGTCGGCGAGCTGAAGGCCGCGGAGCGGGAGGCGCAATTGTTTCGGCGCGGCATGTGGGGCGAGACGCCGGCGCTTCCGCCCGAGGTGTCTGTGACGAAGCGTCGCACGGTGGCGCCCAAGACTTCCGGCCGCTATACTGCGAAGGCGAAGAAGCCGCCGAAATCCCAACGCAAGTCGCGCGAGACGCGGCGGCCGCCCGCGCCATCCTGAGGGTCCATTCTTTCGTGGCAGGCATTCCCGTCGAGTACGCGGCGCATCGAAAAATCCGCGAGCGCAACAAGCTCTATTACCGATTCAACCACTGGCCGATCTGGATTTTCGTGTTCTTCATCGCGCCCGGTCCGCTCACCTTCGATCTGTTCGAGCGCGGTTTCGACTCGCGGATGGCGTTGTGGCTGGGCGCCGTGCTCGTCGCGACCGCCGTCGCCGGATTGCGCGGACGGCTGCCGGGCGTCGAGCCGAAGCCGTACATCATCCGCTTCACCGAAGATCGGCCCAATCCGCTCTATCGCCGCGTCTGCTACACCTTCGCGTGGAGTGAAGCGATTACCTTCGCGGTCCTGAACATCGCCGGGCTGGCCATCGCGATCGTGACCGGCCAGTGGTATCTCAAGCAGATGTACCGCGTCGCGTACTTTCCGCTGGCCGGTTCGATCTGGCTGCTCGGCGCGCTCGGTCACCTCCCGCGCGTGAAGGCGTCGACCAAGGGCGAGGGCCACGAGCGGCGCTATTTCTATGGATCCGTCTGGGCGGTCTGCGGGGCGCAGCCGGCGCTGTGGCTGCTCTGGAAGGTCCTGCCGCGCACGCGTCTCTCCGACGCGTTCAAGCTGATCGTCTTTCTCGGCATTCTCGCCTTCGTCGGCAACCTGGCGCGCCTTGGCCGTCTGCCGCGCACGCGTCCCATCGTGCCCGGTGAGCTGGCCGTGTCGGACTGAACATGAGCGATCACCAGCTTTATCACAGCCCCGCTCCGCCGGGGGGCCAGCCAGAAGGCTTCGTGACCTTCGTGACTTCGTGATTTACAGTCGACCGAATGGAAAGAGCGCGGGAAGGCTGGCACGGGTGGGACGAGTACGCGGCGTTCTACGACTGGGAGAACGCGCGCACGCTGGGCCGCCGGGACGTCGCGTTCTGGCGGCGGATGGCGCTGCGGGCTCGCGGACCGGTGCTGGAGCTCGGATGCGGCACGGGCCGGGTGTCGCTGCCCCTCGCCCGCGCCGGCGTGAATCTTGTCGGCATCGATCGATCGCCGGCCATGCTCGGCCGGGCAGCACGCCGCGCGAAGGCGCTTCGACGCCAGCTTACCAAGTCTCTTCGTCTCGTCCGTGGCGACATCCGCGATCTTCCGTTTCAGACGCGGTCGTTCTCGATGGTGCTCGCGCCCTACGGGCTCCTGCAATCGCTGCTCGCCGACCGCGATCTCAAGGCGACGCTCGATGCGGTCGGTCGCGTCCTCGCGCGCGGCGGAACCTTCGGGATCGACCTCGTTCCGGATGTCCCGAACTGGCGGGAATACGAGAACCGCGTCCAGCTTCGCGGCCGCGCGGCCGGCGGCGCCCGTCTCACGCTGATCGAGTCGGTTCGTCAGGACCGGCGCCGGCGCCTGACCACGTTCGATCAGCGTTTTCTGGAACGCCGCGGCGGTCGGCAGACCGAGCATCGATTCTCGCTGACGTTCCGCACATTGTCCGTGCTGCAGATGACCCGCCGGCTCGAGCGTGCGGGTTTCGTCGTCGATGCCATGCTGGGCGACTATCGAGGCCGCCCGTGGGACGAGCATGCGGATGTATGGATCATCCTCGCCAGGCGGCGCTGAGGATCGCGGGCGGACCTAACGACAACTGTTGTAGTGCAGGCCTTTAGGCCTGCCCGTGTGGTAGAATTTCACTCCGATTTTCTCCGTTTTTTGGGAGTTCCGCCATGTCTGGCCATTCCAAGTGGGCCTCGATCAAGCACAAGAAGGGCGCCTTAGACGCCAAGCGCGGGAAGATCTTCAGCCGCATCATCAAGGAGCTGACCGTCGCCGCGCGCGCCGCCGGGGGCGACCCCGACATGAACCCGCGGCTGCGCACGATCATCGCCGACGCGAAGGCGGCCAACATGCCCGCCGACAACATCAAACGGGCGATTCGCCGCGGCACCGGTGAGGAGCCGGGCGTCTCGTACGAAGAAGCGCAGTACGAAGGGTACGGGCCCGGAGGCGCCGCGGTGATCATTGACGTGCTGACCGACAACAAGAACCGAACGGTCGGCGAGCTGCGGCATCTGCTCGAAAAGCACGCCGGGAATCTCGCCGCCGCCCACGCCGTCGCCTGGATGTTCGCCAAGAAAGGCTACATCGTCGTCGAGAAATCGAAGGCGGACGAAGAGAAGCTGATGGCCGCCGTGCTCGAAGCCGGAGCCGACGATCTCCAGGACGATGAGGACAACTGGGAAGTGTTCAGCGCGCCGGATGCGTTCCCGGCGGTGCACGACGCCGTGAAGCAGCTCGGGATCGAGCCGGTGACCGCGCAAGTGTCGATGATTCCGCAGAACTACGTGAAGCTCGAAGGCAAGCCGGCCCAGCAGATGGTCAAGCTGATGGAAGCACTCGAGGATCACGACGACGTGCAGCACGTGTGGTCGAATTTTGACATCGCCGAAAAGGAGATCGAGGCCTCGCTCGCGTGAAAATCTTCGGGATCGATCCCGGCTCGGAGCGCACCGGCTACGGCTGCATCGAGACCGATGGCTTCCGGCACCGCCTGATCGACTGCGGTGCCATCACCAGTCCCGCGCTCACACCCTTCGCCGACAAGCTGCTCGCGATTCACACGCGGCTCGCGGCGCTGCTCCTGCAGCACGCGCCCGAGTGCGTGGCCATCGAGAATCTGTTCTTCGCGACCAACGTGAAGAGCGCGCTCAAGCTTGGACACGCGCGCGGTGTCGCGATGCTGGCCGCGATCGAAGCGGGCGTGCCGGTCGTCGAGTACAGCCCGGCGGAGATCAAGCGGGCGGTCGTCGGCTACGGGCGCGCCGAGAAGCACCAGGTCCAGCAGATGGTGAAATTGATCCTCGGACTGGCGGCCGTGCCCTCGCCCCATGACGCGGCGGATGCGCTGGCGGTCGCCATCTGCCACGTACACTCGCGATCGCCGGCGGCCCTCACCGCGCGTCGGACCGCCGCGCGCGGCAAACCCGCGACAAGCTGGCGCCGGTACAGAGTGGCACGTTGATCGGGCACTTACGCGGCACGATTTTCGAGAAGCATCCCAATCGAGTGATCGTAGACGTCGACGGTGTCGGCTACGACGTATTCGTGCCGCTGTCCACGTTTTATGGTCTCGGCGAACCGGGCAGTGAGATCGCGCTGCGGATCCACGCCCACGTTCGCGAAGACGCGTTCACGCTGTATGGGTTTGCGACCGTGCTCGAGCAGGCACTGTTCGAGCGGCTGATCGGGGTGAGCGGCATCGGACCGAAACTGGCGCTGGCCGTGCTCTCGGGCATCGAGCCGTTGGAGCTCGTTCGAGCCATCGAACGTGGCGACGTGGCGCGTCTCACGGCCATTCCCGGTGTAGGGAAAAAGACATCCGAGCGCGTGGTGCTCGAGCTGAAGGACCGTCTGCCAAAGGCGGAGACCGTCGCCGTCGGCCCCGGCGGCGTGGCGCCCGAGGCGCCGCTCATGCGCGACGATCTGCTGTCGGCCCTCATGAACCTGGGCTATCATCGGCCGCTCGCCGAAAAAGCGGTGGACGCCGCCGTCAAGACCACGCCCGATGGCAGCTTCGAGCTCACATTGAAGCAGGCATTACGGGAGTTGGCGAAGTAGGTCGGATCCTTTTGCATGCCAGACGATCGAATCGTGACCGCGGCGCGCGTCGATGAAGACGCGCAATACGAAGCCGGGCTGCGGCCGCGCCTGCTCGATGAGTACATCGGACAGGACCGCGTGCGCGAGAATCTCCATGTCGCCATCGCCGCCGCCAAGGGGCGCAGGGAGCCGCTCGATCACGTGCTCCTGCACGGTCCTCCCGGCCTCGGCAAGACGACGCTCGCCTATGTGATCGCGAACGAGATGGGCGTCCCCGTTCGCGCCACGTCGGGTCCGGCCATCGAGAAGCAGGGCGATCTGGTCGGCATCGTCACCAATCTGGCGCCGGGCGAAGTGCTCTTCATCGACGAGATCCATCGGATGTCGCCGGCGGTCGAAGAGATTCTGTATCCCGCGCTCGAGGACTACGAAGTGGACATCGTCATCGGCCAGGGTCCGAGCGCGCGGACGGTCAAGGTGCGGCTCGAGCCGTTTACGCTGATCGGCGCGACGACCCGGACCGGTCTGCTGACCGCGCCGTTGCGATCGCGCTTCGGCATCGCGCACCGGCTCGAGTTCTACACGCCCGCCGATCTGGAAGAGATCGTCCGCCGGTCGGCCAAGATTCTGGACGTGCCGATCGAAGACGCCGCGGCCAACGAGATCGCGCGGCGCGCCCGCGGCACGCCGCGCATCGTCAACCGGCTGCTTCGCCGCGTACGCGACTACGCGCAGGTGCGCGCCGACGGCCGGATCACGCTCGACGTCGCCAAGGCCGGCCTTGAGCTCCTCGAAGTCGACGAACACGGATTCGACGAAGTGGATCGCAAGCTGCTCCGGACGATCATCGACAAGTTCGGCGGCGGCCCGGTCGGCCTCAACACCATTGCCGCGGCGATCAGCGAAGAGAAGGATGCGATCGAGGACATCTACGAGCCGTTCCTGATCCAGATCGGGTTTCTCGATCGGACGCCGCGCGGCCGCGTTGCGACGCCGCGCGCGTACGGCTATTTCGGGCTTCCCGAGCCCGGGAGGGATTCACGACTGTGGTAATCGCTGCTTCGACCCTTCGGCAAGCTCAGGGTCGTCCCGAGCCTGGTCGACGGACGACAGGCCCGGGGCGGCGCACGACTCCTCGCGCCGGCGGCAGACCGACGACGATCAAATCGCTGGCCACCTACGTGCCGCCGCGTGTGCTCACCAACGCCGACCTCGAAAAGATGCTCGACACGACCGACGAATGGATCATGCAGCGGGTCGGCATTCGGGAACGGCACATCGCCGACCCGGGCGTCGCCACGTCGGATCTCGGCAAGGAAGTGGCGGTCGCCGCGATTGAGCGCGCCGGACTCAAGCCCGACGACATCGACGTCATCATCGTCGGCACGGTCACGCCGGACATGATGTTCCCGAGCACCGCGTGCCTGATTCAGCACAAGATTGGCGCGCACCACGCGTGGGGCTTCGACATCAGCGCCGCGTGCTCCGCGTTCACCTACTCGCTGACGACGGCGAGCCAGTTGGTGGCGACCGGCGCGTACGAGCACGCGCTGGTGGTCGGCGCCGACGTCATGTCGAGCATCCTCGACTACACCGACCGCTCGACGTGCGTGTTGTTCGGCGACGGCGCGGGCGCGGTCGTGGTGTCGGCCGCCGCCGACGGCGACGGCGCGATTCTGGATTTCGAGCACGAGATCGACGGCAGCGGCGGCTCCGCCTTGTTCATGCCCGGCGGCGGCAGCCTGCATCCGCCTTCACACGAGACGATCGACAAGCGGTTGCATTACGTGAAACAGGAGGGGCGCGCGGTCTTCAAGTTTGCCGTGCGCAAGACCGAAGAAATCGCCCGCCGTCTGCTCGATCGCAACGGAATCACGCCGGCGGACCTCGATCTATTCGTCTCGCATCAGGCCAACCGCCGCATCATCGCGGCGGCGTCCGAGAACCTCGAGCTCGACCCGGCCAAAGTGGTCATCAACATCGAGCGCTTCGGCAACACGACGGCGGCGACGATTCCGCTCGCGCTGAACGACGCCGTCTGTTCGGGACGACTCAAGAAGGGCGATCTCGTGCTGCTGGCCTCTGTCGGCGCGGGGTTTACGGTGGGAGCGGTGTTGTTGCGCTGGGGCTTTTGAGGCGATGATCCACCACAAGGAACACGATGGCCACCAAGGGCAGGCCTGCGCCGTACGGTTCGATCCTTCGTGTCCTTCGTGGTAAATCATCGGTCGGCACGCCACAGCGCCTGAACTCACTCCGCAAGCTCCAATACTTCCTCGACGAAGCCTTCCGCGTACCCGGCACCACCCTGCGATTTGGTCGGGACCCGATCGTCGGCGACGTGGCGGACGCCTTCTGGAAATCAAACACCATGAATTTCGCGCTGCTGGAGCGCCACGCGGCCGAAGCGCAGCCGGCGACCTCGGGCGACTGGGTGTTCGTTGGCGTCATTATTACGGTGATCGTCGCGCTGGCTCTGATTCCGCTTCTTGTGGTGTACTTGCTCTATCACCTGCTCTTCATCCACTCACGTGAGTAATCGAATCTTCCTCCTCTCGCCTGCGCACTGCGGCGGCACGCGCGCGAAGCAGGGGGTGCTCTACGTCTTCGATCGCGTCACGGGTCAGCCGATCTGGCCGATCGAGGAGCGACTGTTCCGCAAGGCGACGTGCCGGGCGAGTGGTATTCGCGGACGCAGCCGTTTCCCACCAAGCCGCCGCCGTACGAGCGCACCGGCGTGTCGACCGAGCGACCGCGGATCCATCTGATCTTGTATTACGGCGTCCTGGGCGCCCACGCCGCCTGGCGGTCGCGCGTGGGCGCCGAATCGGCAATCGACCCGCCCAGAAAGGCTCCGCGGTGTGGGAGAGGCGTCCAGCGCGCAACGGAGCGCCGGCGGCGCGACCGCGCCCCCACTCAAATCGGTCTTGGGCGCAGTTGATGCAGCGGAGCTTTGGCTTCGATGTCCTCGCGTGCCCCCGGTGCGGGGGCCGTTTGCGTCTGATCGCGCTCATCGACAACCCGCGTGTGATCCGACGCATCCTGGGTCATCTCGGCCTGCCGGCCGAGCTGCCAGCGGCGCATCCTCCCCGCGCGCCACCCATCCCGTTCGAGCGATGTCACGACCACGTCGATGACGACATCGCCGATCGGTAAATACGCGAGACAAGCCAAAGGGAGAGCACTGCGGCGGGGCAACACCGCCGCGGGTCAGGAAAGATGTCTCCAGTTTGCCGTTGACATGCCCGTCGCTGCGGCGGATCATCCGCGCCGTGCGTTGGGGGCCGGCGCGTGGGGGGCTCGCCTCGGGGATGCGTTGCGCTGATCCGCGCGTTGTGATCGGCGAATCATCCGCGCTGTGCCGGAACGGGGTCACATCACGCGGGATCGGTTAACCGCCGCCGAGCAGGCCGCCCACCCCACCAGCGGCCCGCGCAGGCGGCCACCGCATGACCCAGTTCCGCGAGCGTGCGATCGTTTAGCGATGAGACGCGTCACAAGCCTTCGCCTCCTCTCCTCACGCGGGTCCGGGCGTGAGCCATGGGTCAGGGACCCAGCGCTCGCCTTCTATCCGGGCTCGCGCGAGGTGGCGCGGCCCCCAGAGACTGTTCAGTCTCAGCCGGACACGTGTGCTGCCGCACCGTCTTCATCGCGGTCGCGTGAGGCGACCCTGCCCAATTCGTGCGCAGCGCGCGTGAGACGCGCAACCCTCGCGAGCTGACGGCTACGCGACTTTCAGGATCGCACCCGACGGCACGACGCCGCGCGTCGCATAGCGCCAGAGCGCGATGACCAGTTTGCGCGCGACCGCGACAATCCCAATGCGACGCGTGCGTTTCCCGCCGGCCGCGAAGCGGCGCCGATACCACTGGGTCAGCTCACTCAGCGGTTGCCAGCGCACCCAGTTCCACGCGAGCTGGATGCTCACCGCTTGCAGTCGTTCGTTGCCCGCCCGACTGATGCCTTGCTCGTGGACCATGTCACCACTTTGATACGGCGTCGGCGCAAACCCGAGCAGGCCCCCGATTTCCCGGCGATTGTGAAAGTCGCGCCACACCAGGCCCTCGTCGAGTAAGACTGATGCCCCGGTGGTGGCAATGCCCTTCACGCGCACGAGCCGGCCGAGCGGACCGTCGGCCGCGGCCGCCGCGGCCGCCGCGCGTTGCGCGGTCTCCAGCTCCTCCAGTTGCTGCGCCAGCACACCGAAGCGCGCCGCCGCGCGGGCGAGGCGCATGCCGGCGATGCACATCTTCAAGATCTGGGGCGGCCACATCCACGAGATCGAGGCGATCCGCATCCTCAATGTGCCGTACAACTCGCCGACCGGTTGGGAGTAAGATCCCGGGCAATAACAAGAGCAAGGGGAACGCCATGTCTGCAGCAAATGGTCACGACACATCGTACGAGTGGAAAGCCACGCTGATCCTCAGTCTGGCCTTTGGTCTGGTGGGGCTGGATCGATTCATCCTGCCGTCGCTGTTTCCGTCGATGATGAAGGACCTGAATCTCACGTATGAGGATCTGGGTCGTCTGGTCGGCTATCTGGCTGTGGCCTGGGGTGTGTCGGCAGTGCTGTTCGGTGGACTGTCCGATCGAATCGGTCGCCGCAGAGTGCTGGTGCCGGCCGTGGTGTTCTTCTCATTGATGTCCGGTGCGAGCGGCATGGTCGGGGCGCTCACTGCGTTGCTTTGCATCCGCGCCATCATGGGCGTGGCGGAGGGCGCCGTGGCGCCAACGGGCGTGGCAGTGGTTGTGGAGGCGTCGCATCCGAAGCGCCGTGGTATGAACAACGGCTTCTTCCAGTGTGCCATTGCGTTGTTCGGTCTGGGTATCGCCCCGATCATGGCAACACAACTTCTCGAAGTGACGACCTGGCGCAAGGTGTTTCTGATCGCCGGTGTGCCCGGGCTTATCGTGGCGGTGCTGTTGTGGTTCATTGTTCGCGAACCACACCAGATTGCTGCGAATGTCGGCGCCGCCAACGCGCCGAAGCCACCGATGGCGAGCATCTTCAGGCATCGCAATATTCCGCTGTCGATGCTCGCACTGCTGTGCGCGATGGTGGGCATATTCGTGCTGTCCGCGATGATGCCGAACTATCTCGCGGATTACCTGAAGCTGAGCAATGTCGATCAGGGCTTCGTGACCTCGGCCATTGGCTTCGGCGGTTCTATCGGGCAGTTTGCCATTCCGGCGATTTCCGATTACATCGGGCGGCGCATGGCGACGGTGCTCTCGTTCATCGTATCCGCTGTGTTCCTGTGGTTCTTCATCCACACAGGCGCCGATAACACACCGCTTTTTGTGCTGCTGTTTGGCGCTGCACTCTTCAACTTCGGCGCGCTGGCGATTCTTGCAGGACCCATTCCCGCCGAAGCGGCTCCGCCAGGACTCATCGCCACGGCAGCAGGCGCGGTAATCGGCGCGGGCGAAATCTTCGGCGGCGGCATCGCACCACAGATCGCTGGCAGCGTGGCTCAGAGCCGCGGCATTCAGAACACGCTGTACCTGACGCTCGGCGGCCTGCTGGCCGGCATCGTGGTCAGTTTGTTCCTGAAAGAGACGGCGCCGCGGAAGCTGAAGGGCTGACGTTCGGGCAGCGGGCCTGTTTGACGATTCGCCGTTGCCAGCTTCGCTGTGCAGCAGCAGATCATAGTTGCACATGTCCGGCGAGCGTTTCGACCTGCTTGCCGTCGACGAGCAGTTGCACCGAGGTGAGGGCCGGAATTGGCGGTGAGGGCGTTGACGATCGCGTACACCGTCAGCAGCGTACTGTGGCTGGCTGAACCCCCCGTCGGTCCGGGAGGCCGATAAGGGAGATTCCGTCAACCGGTAGCCCCGCGACAGGGCCTTCATCGTTCCTATCGTCCGGTCCGGCGATCGCCGTACTCCACGGCGAACAGCCGCCGTTCGGCGGCGCGGCGCCGGCCGCCGGCCTGGCGCGTCAGCGCGCCGTACGCGAGATTGATGTTGAGCTCGCCCTAGCCGTTCACCTGAAAGGCACCCTCGGTCGGCCGGGCGGCCAGCACCGTCACGTTCGTGGCCGGACGATCGAGGACGTACTGCACGCCGTCGAAGCTGCGCTGGACGTGCGTGAAACTGAAGGTTGCGAGCAGCCGCGACGCGGTCGTCCTTGAACGCGGCGAGCGTCGTGTTCTTCGGCACGACGTCGGCGCCGTCGATGAACTCCGTCCGGCCGATCTGCAGGGACTGTCCATCGATGCCGCCGACGCCCTTGAACGGGACGAACGCCTGCTTCGCGAACACGCTCGCGGCAGTGCGCGTGCGATCGTTGGCGATGAAGTAACTGGCCCCCTGCCCCGCAGGACCCGAGCCGGACGGCTGCACGGGGAGCTTGACGAGGAGCGGCGCGGCGAACTCCACGCTCCAGTCGCGGCGGGCGTCACGGTGGCCCAGCGCGACGCGCAGCAGCGTGCCGACGAAGGTATAGGTGCTGCCCGGGTCTCTCCGAACCAACGATTCGATCCGTGAACGGAGCGAGCCGGAGATCGTGACGCCGTCGACTGTGAGCGACGCGACCGCCTGCGCCTGCGCGCTTGTCGGCGCGTCGAGCCGTGCGGCGAGGCCCAGGGCGATACCGAGTGCCCGCCAACGGCGATGCTGACCCGTGCGGAAGCGTGCGGGATTCATCCGGAATGACATGAGCCCCACGCCGCGAGCATCGCGCAGCAGCTCCCCGTACGCCATTACGCTGCAGTGACGAGAGGACAGTCCGCACGAGGACCGCCCAAAGGCCAGCGGACTGCGGATCGAGGATGAGCGCCATCAATCGCGCGACTTCCGGCGGTGTGAAGAATCCCGGAAGATGAGCGGGAGGATGTCATGCTCGAACTTCGGCGCGTCGACCGGCCGCGAATGACGGACGCGGCGCCCCACAGCCCAGAGGCCTCGGCTGCCAGTCAGCGGGCGGAGTGAAGACACTTCGCCCGCCGAAACCCGATGGACAGGCGCACCCACCGGTGGTTCATGGCCGAGACGGCTCGCTGTCCGACTAGGTGGCAGCCGCGGCCGATTGTTGTTCGTCGACGCGCGTCATTTCAAGGTCGATGCTGATCTCGACCTTGTTGCCGAGCACCCAGCCGCCGCCGTCCATCGCCAGATTGTAGACCATACCGAAATCGCGACGGTCAATGCTGGTGGAGGCGCCGAGACCACGCCGCATGAAGCCCCATGGGTCCTTTACTTCCGGAGGCACTGCGGTCACATCCAGCACCACGGACTTGGTCACGCCATGAACGGTGAGATCGCCGGTCACCTTGTATCCGTCGCCGGAGCGAACCGCTCCCTGGGCGCGAAAAGTGATCTCGGGGTACTCTTTGACGGCGAAGAAATCGGCGCCCTTGAGATGGTGGTCCCGATCCGCATCGCGAGTACTGATGCTGTCGACCTCGATGATGACTTCGACGCGTGTGGCATCCGGGCTTGCGGGATCGAAATACACGCTCCCACGCAGGCGGTCGAACTCGCCCTTGACGAAAGCAATTCCCATGTGGCGCACCTTGAACTGCGCCCCACTGTGCGAAGTATCTATTTGATATTGCATAATCCCTTCTCGTTGACTCCCTCTTCTCTTGCGGTGTCGCGGATAGCGTGCCGTTCCGCACACACGAACTCCATGAGTTCGATGTCGGGCACCAGGCGGTAGTCGACCCGAATGGCGAACGGCTGGGTATAGGCCTTCGAGTCCTCTATAGTGATGTCCATGATGTCCATCTGCACCAGGCCGGATTCGGAGCGCCGCGAGCGCTCGGTCATCTTGCCGCTGCTGATGAGGGGCTGTCCTCAACGTTCAGCCAGACGCGTCGCGAAATCCGATGGTCTCCACCATCAGCGTGTCGTCACCTCCCAATGGCCGGTGGGATAACCATACCACCGAGAACTTCGATCGTTTATTCGGCAGCCCGCAGCCTTCGCCTTCGAAACTGGAACCGCACGTTGCTCCGGCCGCACCTCGGCTGCGCCGCACGCGCCGTTCGAACCGTTGGCGACCTGAGGCGGCCGCAGGACCACGGGCCGCTCTCGAGCAGCTCCGCCTCCCGCGCCAGGCGGCCCTCTGCCTGGCGTCGGGCGACGGGACCGATGCGAAATCTTGCGATCGGGTGCACGCGACGGCGGACCGCCTCGTGCCGCGTTCGAGCATCATAGACGTTATCGAGGCCGGTTGGGAAGCGCCGGCGGCGCCTATGATAGATCCATGCGGGAGCGTGCGGAGGCGGCAGCAGCGGGGCGGCGCCAACGCCGTTCGAGGCGGGCCTGGGCCGCCCGGTCCCGGACGAGGGAGCGGACTCCGGCACCCATCCATCGCGCCACGCGCTAAAGCTGTGTCTTGACCTCTTCCACCTTGACGACCATCACGGCGCGCGCCCAGGGGAACCTCGCCTTCGCCGCATCGAAGTGCGCACCGGCCGTCTGAAACTCCGCCCGGCCTCTGATCCCGCATCCCTTCCCCGGCCCGTGCGTTCCTTGCACTTGCCGCGTCCCGAAAAGCAGCTCCACGCGATTGTCGCGCCTCACGTTCTCTTCGGTCTTCTGCATCAGGCCGACCGGAATCAGCAGTGTGTCTTCGCCGCCGCCCAGCGCGCGCACCTAATCGCCCCACGTTCCCACCACGTGCGGCCCGTCCGGACCGGCCGTCGCGATCAGTCTTCTTTCCAGCTACAACCCGCTCCTGCAGTCGGGGCTATTGGTGAGCGTGTCGCAGCCGCTCGTGCGCAACCTGGGCATCGACACCTGGCGCCAGCAGTTGGCGACGACACGACTAATTGGTCCTGACATCAGCGCCTCCGTGCGGGCATGCTCGGCGCGAACCTCGCGGTCGCGGCGGAAATCCCCCCGGCGGGGGTGGCCAGTCTGCGTGTCGGGGCGCAGGTATCTCGCGCCTATCTTGGTCGAGCGACCAAAGCCGATGATCAAGATGCCCACGCCACCACTCTGCGAAGAGAGCGCCGTCCTGCCCTTGACATCGCAGGTAGTGCCGAAGGTGGCGCACGGATTGGGAAGGCCCACTGGAAGCATGGTTACTTCCTGACGCAGCCCGGGGGACAAGGCATGGGCAGTGAGTATTGCGTGGCACTCCTCCTTATGTCTCTGGCACTACTCTTTGGAGGAGGCGGCGCCATCTCCCTCGAAGGGCTGCTATTAAGTTAATGGTCGGAGGAGGGAACAACAGAACGATGGATTATCGACGCAGACCGACCTCCACCGAATCGGATCGGCTCCACCGCGCAACGCGGCGCGAACCCCCGCGAGACAGGCCTCGGGACGCTCATGCGTGGCGGTCGCGTCGAAGACGTCCTGGCCCCATCATCGATCCTCTATCTCTTCCTGGCCCAGACCTGACGCAAGCGACGCATCGCGTTCAGTCCAGTCAGCTCGATAACTTCATCGAAAGCGGTCAACACTTCGTGGCCTTCAGGCAAGGGACGGAAGTCATTCCAGGGAGTGCCTAACACCGTATCGAGTCCTAATGGTACCGCGCGAGTCAGAAAGGCGTTTTCCATACACATGCGAAGGCTCATACCGTCAAACTCTATCTTCGGAAGCATATTGCCGATATTGACCAGTCCCCCCATTATGTGT
>JAHFUI010000062.1 GCA_023265175.1 Acidobacteriota bacterium | reverse complement strand
GGCTGCGGATCGAGCCGGGTGACCACGACATCACCCTGTATCGAGACGGATATCGGACGGTCCACCAGACCATTTATCTGACGCCGCGATCCACGTTCAAGATCAAGTACAGGATGGAGCGGCTCGTTGCCGGCGACCTCGCCGAGCCGCGTCCCACGCCTCCTCCAAGTCCGCCGCAATCGGCTGGTCGAGGACCGACGCAACCGGGACCGCCACCGCCACCGCCGCCCGGCCGTGGTCCGATCGGTCGCCGACAGCCGCCGCCTCCACCGAACCAGCCGGGCCCGCGTAGCGCGGACGCTTCGGCGTACGGAACGCTGTCGATTCGCGTGCAACCCGCCAACGCCGTCGTGCTAATTGACGGCGAGCGATGGGATGGGCCGCAGGGCCAGGGGGGGCAAGACCGGCTGCTCGTCGACGTGCCTGAAGGGACGCATCGAATCGAGATTCAGCGCGAAGGATTCGAACCCTACTCGACCGAGACGGCCGTCCGTCGGGGCGAGACGACGCCGCTCAATGTCAGCTTGCGGACGCGATAGGCCGAGAACCCCATGCACATCCTGAATCACGCAGGCTTGCGCGCGTGCCTGCTCGTCGTGCTGTTTCCACTCGCGGCGACGGCGCAAAGCGGCGCGCCCCCCCCTCCTGGGTCCGGCCAGGGGCCGATGATCGTCGAGCGCGTCAAGAGCGGTTTCCTCGTGGCGCCCGACTTCAAGGTCACTGAATTCAATCACCACGTATCGGAGCTTGCCGGGGCGTACGCCGGCTGGCTCAACGACCAGACGTTTTTCATCGGCGGCGGCGGCTACTGGCTGGCCAACCAATCACGTGACCGCAAGATGGCCTATGGCGGACTGGTGGTCGCCTGGCTGTCGGGCGCCGATCGCCGCATTGGGTTCGGCGTCAAGGGTCTCGTCGGCGGCGGACGGGCGACCTTGCTCAGCACGTACGGCGACTTCTTCGATGATCACCATGGGGCCGATTACATCGTCGTCCCGGCGCCGATCGTGAATGCAAACGTCCGCGTGCGCGAAGACTTTTTCGTCGCGGAGCCGGAGGCCAACGTGCTCGTCGGCCTGACCAAGCATCTGCGTCTCACGGGCGGTGTCGGCTATCGGCTGATTGGCGGCGCCAGAGGCTCGCGGACCAGCCTGCAGGGCGTGACCGGAACCGTTGCGCTGCAAATCGGCGGAGGGTCGTAGCTCACCCGCATGAGAATCTTCCGCGGCACCGATGCGCCCCGGCAGCTCGTCGATCCGAAATCCTTTGTCGGCACGGCGCATACGCAGAAGCTTGCCGACGCGCCGGACGGCACGCCCGTCGTCGTGTACCACGTCGAGTTCGAGCCAGGCGCGCGAACGAACTGGCACGTCCATTCCGGTGCGCAATGGCTGCTGATCGTCGAAGGCCGCATTCGAATTCAGAAATGGGGCGAGGCGCCGCAGGAAGTCGGCGCCGGCGACGCCGTGATGATCGCGCCCGGCGAGAAGCACTGGCACGGCGCGGCGCCAGCCGCGCGCGGTGTCCATCTGGCTGTCAACGTCGACGCCACGACCGAGTGGCTGGAACCGGTGAGCGAGGAACAGTACCTATCCCGGTAGGCTCACTCGGCCACAATCTGGATGACGATCTCGCGTCGTCGCGGCCGCGTATCGAACTCGAGCAGCATGATCTGCTGCCAGGTGCCGAGCAGCAACGCGCGTCCGGAAAACGGCACGGTCAGCGCGGGACCCAGCAGTGCGGCACGGACGTGGCTGGATCCGTTGTCGTCGCCCCAACGGAGGTGATGGCGATATTCGGCGCCGCGTGGCGCGATCTCGTCGAACAGCCGGTTGAGATCGGCGACGGCGCCGGGCTCGTACTCGATCGTTGTCACGCCAGCCGTCGATCCGACGATGAAGACCGTCACGATCCCGGCGGCGCACTGGGAATCCGTGACGGCCGCCGCGACGATGTCGGTGATGTCGTGGGCGTCGCCCTGCCCGCGCGTGGCGACCTCGCGTCGCAGAGTGACCACCATGGCCGTGGTAGAATAGCTGTTTCCGGCCGTCGCGCGTGGCCGGACCCATCCAGCCGCCGGCGTAGCTCAGTTGGTAGAGCAGCTGATTCGTAATCAGCAGGTCACCCGTTCAAGTCGGGTCGCCGGCTCCAAAATTCCTAATTAGATCTGAATATTCCAGGACTGTTGCGGCTGGGCGTACTTGCCGCACCCGTGGCCGTAAACAAGCCGTCTCCGGGTACGGCTCCCGCCTATTGAACCTGAAGAGAATCCGCGGAGGGCGCTCCGACCACCTGCGCTGCACCGTCACGCCAACGCCGATCAGGGCACCTGGACGTTGAAGTAGGGCGGCAATATCGATCGATGGTTGTGAGGGACCTCCAACCTGAGACCCTCGTTGCTGACATCGATGATGTACGAGGGCACGCCGTTGACGTGGCGCCAAATCGATGCACCGGCTTCCGTGCCGAGCGGCGCAGCGGCCGGCCATCCGCAATCGCCATAGAGACCGTGCACACCATAAGCGCCTGCTCGGCGGGCCGCGGAAGATGCATGACCCGCCGGTTCATCGATTCGCTCTGATCCGCGGCGGCGGCGCCGATTACCACCGTCGGCGTCAGCGGCCGCCGGGCGCGGCTTGCGACCATGAAGTCCGTCCTGAAAGGCGAAGACCGCGTCTGCTTGAATCACGCGCGGGTTCCGTCGATCACGCCGGACACCGAGCGTTCATTACATTCTCGTCATATTTGAGAACAGATTTGTAACATGGATAAGGATCGTCTTATCTGACATTCATCGCAGATCATATGAATAAGTGTCAATTGCTCTGATACTTATGTGACACAGTCGCATGCGACCTAAAGTGGCACCCGTATTGCGATATTGTCGGTCTACGATAAGATCATGAACCCAGCCGCGAACACCACGCTCGATGATGTCCTTCTGGCCGATTGCCAGGCGCTGGCCGCGTTCCGATACCAGCTCCGGCGATTCTTGGCAGTTAGCGGGGACCTCACACGCCGGGCCGGGCTGGCACCCCAGCAGCATCAGTTGATGCTCGCCCTCAGGGGCGTCTGCGCCAGTCAGACGCCGACGGTCCGCCTCATCGCTGAATGGCTGCAGATCCGGCAGCACAGCGCGGGCGAGCTCGTGGACCGTCTGGTCGCGAAGGGGCTAGTCGTGCGCACCGGCGATCCCGCGGACCGCCGCCACGTGCTGATTGCGCTCACGCCTGAGGGGCAGGATCGGCTCGCGCCACTGGTGCGCCCGGCGTTGCAGGCCCTTGCCGACAGCGGCCCGGACCTCATGCAGGCGCTCAGCGATGTCATCGCGCACGCTACGCGTCACGCGTCTGGTTAATTGTGTGGACCGAGTCTCCGTCAGGCTGATCAGCGCCCGCCCCTTCAGCGTGGACGTGGCGAGGACAGCGGGCCGCCAGCATGCGGCACCTAATACTCCGTGGCAGTGTCGGACCGTCGGTTCTCGGTCAAGGATTGAACAGGCCAGACCCCAACGCCTTAGTAAGGGAGACGATCATCATGTCAGGCAAGGCCATCGATAGCCCCGAGATACTTGCCCCGTCGGTCCTAGGTCTTCTCAGCCAGCCTCGCCGTGCGGCCGACACGAACGGGCGAGATCAGCGAGGCACACGTATTCCTGGCTCCGCCACGCACACACAACAGCTTATCCGGCTGCTGCTCGTGGCGGACAGCCCGGACGCAGCGTCGTACGTCCAAGAGCTCAAACGAGCGCAATTCGTGGTGTTTTCGCAACTCGCTCGAAACACACAGGAGCTGACCGCGCTGCTCTCCTCGCAGTGCCATGACGTCGTGGTCTGCGATGATGGCCTGCGCGACTGGACGGGAGGCCAGGCGCTAGAGCTCGTGCGGCAACACGATCCGGATATTCCCTTCATCGTTGTAACCCGCACCACGGACGACGATGTGGTCGCGGAGTTCATGTTGAACGGGGCCACCGATTGTGTCGACAAGCAGCGGCTGGACCTGCTGCCCTTGGCGGTGGGGCTGGCGGTGAAAGAGCGAACGCTGCGCGAAGAACGGAACCGTGCGGAGCAAGAGTTGGAACGTTCACAGGCGCTGTACCGCGCCCTCTCGGAAAACCCGACCCACGGCATCTGTCGATTCGATGTGGATGGTCGACTGCGGGACGTCAACGAAACGTTGGTGGCCATGCTGGGGTATGCCTCCCGCGACGAACTGCTGGCCGTGAGCCTGTGGACCGCTGTCATGCGCGATCCCGCGGAGCGAGCACAATTGCTGGAGTGCTGCCACCGAACGGACCGCGTCGATGGCATCGAAGTCGAGTGGACCCGCAAGGACGGGACCCTCATCACCGTCCGGCTCGGCGGACGGCAGGTTCGTGACGAGACGACGAGCCTCAACGACTGGGAGCTGATCGCCGAGGATATCACGGCGCAGCGTGCCTTGGAGCATCACCTCCGGTCGCTGGCCGCGACGGATCCCCTGACTGGCCTGGCGAATTACCGTCGGCTCGTGGAATCACTCGATGAGGAGATCAGACGCTCGGCACGCACCGGACGGTCGTTTGCCGTGCTGCTGTGTGATCTCGATGGGATGAAGCTCATCAACGATCGGTATGGTCACGTCGCCGGCAATCGCGCACTTTGCCGTTTAGCTGACACGTTCCGCCGGTCGTGCCGATCGATCGATACACCGGCACGGTACGGCGGCGACGAATTCGCGATTGTACTGGCCGAGGTGGGGAGTAGCGAAGCCAGCGTGGTCAAACGTCGCATCTGTGAGCACCTGGTGCGCGACCATGAACAACCCTCGCTCTCCATAAGCATGGGCGTCGCCGTTTATCCTCGGGATGGCGACACGATGGAACAGCTGCTGCTGGCGGCGGATCACGAACTCTACCAGATGAAGGACTCCCACCGACACACCGGATGGCTCAGCACTGAGCGGAAGGGACTTCTGGAAGACTCCCGATGGCCAAATCAGCGCGACGAAGAACAGACAACGTGGTCCCCGTCGGCATCGCCTTCTCGGCCACTGAATCAGCCATCCGTCGCGGTGGCCGAGCGTGACATCGCCCGTCGCGCATTCGAGGTGTTCTCTGAGCGAGATGACCAGGACGTGGATGAGTGTTGGTGGCGGGCCGAGCGCGGTCTGCGAAACACGGCGAGCGCCAAACTCGCTTGATTGTGAATAGCCCTGGGAGAATGGCCGTGAACACATCAGACTATCAACAGGTCCTGAAACGGATTCGCGCTGAGTACCTGGAAATGCCCGGCATGAGGCTCAAGATCCAGCAAGTGCAGCGCCTCTGTGGCCTCGATCACTCGACGTGCATACGCGTGCTCGACTCGCTCGTCGAGACGAAATTTCTCTGCGTGAAATCCGACGGAACGTACGCGCGACTCACCGATTGCGAGAGGCTTCGTCCGGTCGCCAGGCAGACCGAACTGCAGCCGAAAGCGTTTCTGACGAGCTCGTGACTCAAAACGAGCTGATTCAGCCAAATCACCGTGTCGCTGCGGAAGAGTCGGGCAACACCGGGGTAACGAGTGGCGTACTCCTCCGTCGCCGTTGGTCGCGGCGATCTGCTTGGGGCAGCAGGAGGTTACGCCATTTTGCTTATCCACGAGACTCGGGACACATCCGGGATTGCCAGTGGGCGCGTCGACGTGATGGCATCGACGTTCCTATGGCATGTGACCGTCGAGCGTCAGGATTACAGTGGCCTGGCGTGAAACGGAGGCACCGATCCGTGCTTCGATCTTCGCGTTCGCCGGGCGTTCATAGGTCACCCGGAACTGATGGCTCTGGCGAGCCTGGCTCTGGGCGATCTGCTTGCCAAGCTCCGGCAGCAGCGTCGCAAGTCGGGTCGTCGCCGTGATGTTTTCGTAGCGGCCGCCACTGAGCTTCGTCACGGCGAGGCCGATTTCGGTCTGCGCGCCACCTCCGGTCGTACCACCGCCGCCCGCCATCACGATGATGTGTGCAGCGTCATCGCGTGCGTGAGGATGTTCTCCTGCAGCTTCCGAAAGTCCCTGTCCTGGGCGTTGACTTGTCCGAGATCGGACCCGACCATGAGGATCACCGGGAAATGCGGCGTCTTGTCCTTGTCGGCTCGACTCGCCGCCTCTGAGAGGGCATCGAAAAACGCGCCCACGCCGCTGTCGGGCGCGATCAACCCGATGCCCTTCAGGAGCTGCTGCTTGTCGGTGGTCGGTTTCACGATCGCGCGGGGTTGTGGTGCGGTCGTATACAGCGACATCTCCACGCCGTCAGGGATTTGATTGAACAACGCGGTGAGCCCGTCGCGAAGCGGGTTGATCGGATTGGTGTTGGCTTTCCCGTTGTCGACGAGCACCTGGAGCTTGATCGGCCAATTAATGGGATCCACCTTGACCGTCTTGCATTCGACGCCGTCTTCCGTGACGCTCACGTCACCGGCTTGCAGATCGCCAACCGGCGTCCCGTCGGCTCCCACGAGGCTGATGAAGAGTTGCCCTGGCTTCTGGGCGATCAGGTGTGGTTCGATGGCCCAGAGAGCACCGACGATGACCACGGCGATGGATAGGAATCGACGCATATCACCCTCCAGGTTGAAGGACGACGAGATCGGAAGACCGAGTCTGCCACAGGGCATGTCACGTTTGGACGCTCAGGCGCCAAAATAGTTCTCATTGATACCCGACAGAGTATCGCCGACGCTACACATTTGACTTGAATAGCAGTTAATGGATAATTGCGGGCCGGAGGGTAAATGGCAGTATTCCAAGACTTGATTGCTGGTTTGAGACGCGCAGAACAACAGCTAGAAAAACAGCTCTCTGGAATCAGGAGCGCTCTCTCCTCACTGGAATTTGGCGGTGCGGCAAGTCCGCCTAGTCCAGGTCGCAGACGCGGCCCGGGCCGGCCGAAAGCTGCGGGCGTTAAGAAGCGCCGGAAGATGTCAGCGGCAGCTCGTAAGGCGATTTCTGAGGCGCAGAAGGCACGCTGGGCAAAGCAGAAGGCCGGGAAGAAGTAAAGGCTCGGAGCTGTCGGTCCCGGCCTTTCCCATTAGCAGGAACGCAACAGAACTCTCGACGATCCTCATCCTGGGCACGGCGACGCGCCGTCCACTCACGGCTGCAGCGCGGGAGACGCGAGTGCCTCGGCAAGAAGAGCCAGGTACCGCTCGCGATCAACCTCGACGGCGCCGAGCGATTCGAGGTGCTCGGTGCGCCATTGCACATCCAGCAGTGTCATGCCGGTCTCGCGCATCACGCGCACGAGCGACATCAACGCGACTTTCGAGGCGTCACGCTGCGAGTAGAACATCGACTCGCCCGCGAACAGACCGTTGATCCGCACGCCGTACAAGCCGCCAGCGAGTTGCCCTGCGCGGTCGAACACCTCGACGCTGTGCGCCCAGCCCAGTTTGTGCAGCGTGGTATAGGCGTCGATGAATTCTTCGGTGATCCATCCGCGTTCACGCAAGGGATCGCCGCACGCGCGGATGACGTCGGCAAAACAGGTATCGACGCGCACGTCGAAACGCTTCGCGCTTTGCCGCATCGATCGCGTGACGCGCAGGCTGTCGAGCGGCAAGATGCCGCGTGGATTCGGAGACCACCACACCACCACGCCTTCGAGCTCCTGGAGGAACATCGGGAACAGGCCGTGGCGATACGCGGCGATCAGCGTGGCCGGCTCAAGGTCGCCGCCCATCGCGATGACATCGTCATCCCCCCACTGGGACGGTGGTGGAAACGACCATCGGCTCGGGCCCACGGGTTGAGGCTGCGTTAACCAATCGGTCACGGCATCGATTCGGCGCCAAATACGACGGCCAGTCCGGATGACAGATGGGCATCGACTCAATCGTTGTTCGATGACACCGCCGACGTCAGGCCGTGCTTCGCGAGGAACGCTTTGATAGCCACGTCTTGCAGCCGGACCGAGTGGCTGTATACGGCAGCCGTGCCGCCCGGCGACGCGGGACACGGACGTCATCGCTCACGGCGCGACGATCAATTGCGCCCCACGGGTCCGGCTGTCAATCGCCGCCCTGACGCCGTCGCCTGACGACAGTCCTGGCACGCGACCAGCGCCGAGAATGACACGTAGGGATCCTCGGTCGCCGGAACCACCCATTGCGCGAGCGTGGAGTACCGGGAGTTGCCGAGATCGCCGCTCACCGCCGGCCATTCCTTGCCCGCCGGCTGACTGGCGTTCTCCTCGGTGTGATCGCGGCGCTGGCCAGCGCCGTGAGGGCGCCCGTCAGCAGGACCAGGACGAGGCTGCCGGAGTGATGTCTCATAGGTCCATCAACTTATATGAGGATGGGGTCGCCGAACAGCAGGAAACCACGATGCACTCCGGTCCTTGAAGTGTCGATAGGACGTTTTAACTGAGAGGGATGCGGTCGAGCGCGCGTAGGGCGCGCTCGACTACCGCGTTACCGTTTCTTCTTCGGCTTCTTCTGTTCCTTCTTCATCGATGTGCCCTTCGACATTGCTGCCTCCATGTAAGAGCGGCTCCCGTGATCATATCGGTGGCCGGCGCCAGGTACAATAGTCGTTGATCCGATCGAAAAAGGAAAAACTTGCCGACCTGATCGCGGACGCCGGCGATCCCGCTCGCGGATGTGGCCGAGCTCGAGCGGGTGAAGTTCGTCATGAAGGGCGGCTCAGTCGTGCGCAACGATCTGAAGTGGAGGCCACATGAACGCCAAGCGCACAGGACCCACGTGGACGAGACGGGCGCTGCTGCAGACCGCCGGCGGGATCGTCGCGGCCGCGGCCTTCCCACGCCGCGCCGCGGCACGCGTCGCGTCTGACGCCGCGTCGGTGATCGGGCGGCTGAGCACGTACATGGCCGGCGCCGCCGCCCGAGACCTCCCCCCGACGTCATCGAAGCAACGAAACACCATATCCTCGACACCTTCGCGGCGATGGTCTCGGGATCAAGTCTGCCGCCGGGGCGCGTGGCGATCGCGCTGGCGCGGGCGCACGCCGGAGAACAGGTGGCAACCGTCGCGGGCTGCGACGTGCTGTGCGGTCCGATCGAGGCGGCGATGGCCAACGGCATGCTGGCGCACTCGGACGAGACGGACGATTCCCACGCAGTTCGACGCTCGTCACGCGGGCGCGGTCGAATGTCGTCTCTTCCGTTAGTATGACGAGACATGACGCGATCGATCCTGTTCGTCTTCGCCCATCCCGACGATGAGAGCCACTGGAGCTCGGGGATCGCGCTCCGCTACCATGACGAGGGCGCACGCACCGTGTTGGTCACCGCCACGCTGGGCGGCCGCGGCACCACGGGCGATCTCTGTTCGGTCGAAGAGCTTCCGCGCGTGCGTGAACAGGAGCTTCGGGAGTCGGCCCGCGCGCTGCAATTCGACGCGTTGGAGATTCTGCCCCACGTGGATAAAGAGCTGACGAGCGCGCCGCCCGACGAGATCCGCCGCTCGCTCGTGTCCGTCATGCGCCGCGAGCGACCCTCCATCGTGGTGACCTTCGATCCCAACGGCCTGACTCATCACATCGATCACCTGGCGATCAGCCGCTTCACCTCGGACGCCATCGCCGCCGCCGCCGATCCGCGATGGTTGCCCGATCTCGGGCCGCCGCACAGCGTCACGCGGCTGCTGTGGACGGCACCCGTCATGCCCTGGGACGAGGGCGATTTCCGGCCGCGCCCGGGCGTCGATTTCCTGATCGACACGTCGCGCTGGTGGCGACAGCGCGCGCAGGCGCTCGCTGCCCACCGGACGCAGCGCGCCACCCTTGACAAGCTGTATTTGAAGCAGCCCAACGTCGAGCAGCTCCTCAGCTTCGATATCCTGCGCCAGGCGTGGGGACCGCCGCTCGCCACGCGTCCGGCGGATGACCTGTTTGCGGGAATGTGACGGCGACATGCCCTGCTTGGAAACCATATGACTGACGATAAACCGATGAAATCGGCATACGAGCTGGCGATGGAACGTCTTCGCAAGAGCGACACGGACGCCGGCATCGAGTCGCGACCGGTGACAGATGCGCAGAAAGCCGCGATTGCCGAAGTGCGGAACTTTTACGAGGCGAAGATCGCCGAGCAGGAGGTGCTCCACCAATCGGCGCTGCGCGCGACCATTGACCCCGAAGCGCGTGCAACGCTTCAAGAGCACTATCGCCGCGACCGCGAGCGGTTCGTGTCCGAGCGCGAGGCGAAAATCGAGAAAATCCGCCGGTCGTAAGTCCCTCGCCATGGACGTCGATGTCGCGCGTGCGGACGGATCGGAGCAAAACGCTTCTGTGATACAATGGCTTCTACGGTGGAAGTTCTTCCCTGTGCTGTGCTGCCTTTCGAGCGTAACGAGCCTCTCCTGACTCGCTCCTCCCTAAGTCCTGCTTAGCTACGAGACGAAATCCATCCACGGGTCCGTGTTGGACCTTCGGAGAACGCGCCGCACACGCGGCGCCGAATGTCGCGTCTGCGACAGAGGAGTCAGTTGATGAGTCGTAAGTTGTATGTTGGAAACTTCCCGTACGAAGTCGGGGAAACCGAGCTGCAGGAGCTTTTCGCGCGCGCCGGCACCGTCGAGACGGTCAAGGTGATGCGTGATATGGCCACCGGCCGGTCGCGCGGGTTCGCGTTCGTGGAAATGAGCACGGACGAGGAAGCGCAGAAGGCGATCAGCGAGCTCAACGCGTTCGAAATGGGCGGCCGCGGGCTGACCGTCAACGAAGCGCGTCCCAAGCCGGCCTACTCGGGCGGCGGCGGCGGTGGATACGGCGGCGGCGATTCCGGTCGTCGCCGGTCCGAGCCGCGCTGGTAAGCGAAAGACCGAATCTGGAGGGGCGGGCGTATGTCCCGCTCCCACCGGCTCGCTGAGATCACCGCTGCGAATCGTGCGTCTGCCCGAGCCTCCGCTCCGAGACCCACCGCGCAGAGGCGGATCGTAAGAACGGTGTATAAGATCAAGGTCATATGTCGAGACGAAACGGGGACCGGGCACGATTCCAGAAAGACCGGAAACGCAAGATGCTGAAGCGCCAGCGTATGCAGGCGCTCATAGGCAAGTTGCGGACGCCCGCGCCGCCGGCCGCGGCTCAGACCGACAACAGCCGGTCCTGACGCGTCGACACCACACCACACCACACGACACCACACGACATCACCACACAACGACAGGAGACCGAGATGCCAAGCATGAATGGAACGATCAAGCGACTCGTCAGTGACAAAGGATTCGGGTTCATCGCCGCGAGCGATGGCAACGAGTATTTCTTCCACCAGTCGGCGTGCACGCAGACGCCCTTCGACGAGCTTCGCGAAGGACAGGCTGTGACGTTCGACAAGGGCCAGGGGCCGAAAGGGCCGCGGGGCGAAAATGTCAAGCTCGCATGAGGCCGCAGCGACCTCAGCTACGACTCCGGCATCAATGACCACCGCCGACGTCGAACGGATGGTCCGCAGCGTCATCGTCGAACGCGGATTGCCGTGTTCCCTGCTCTCCGTGACTGGCGCGCCCACCGGATGGAATGTGATGGTCCGCGCGGGCACGGGCGGGATGGTCCGGTTCGCCGTCTCCAGTCAACGACCGATCGCCGCGCGGGCGACCATCCAGGACATGTTGGAGGCGAAGCGCTAAGCGAAATATCGAAGGCCGAACAGGTGTCGGCCTTCCCCCGCGACCTCGCGTCGCGCTTTCTACACGCTCGAAGCAGGCCGGCCCGCCATCGCCTCGTCGACGCTGTATGGTCCCGCCCCATGGGCGGCGAGGAACGCGAACACGCACGCATAGAAGAGCGGAATCTCACCGACGTTCTGCACCGGCCACCCTCCTCGCGGGTAGTGAGCCATGAAGAACGCGATGATCATCTCGAGCAACAGCACCGCCGCGACGGGCCGCGCCAGAAAGCCCGCGATCAGCAGCACGCCTCCGACCAGCTCCAGGTAACCCGCGAAACCGAATCGCGACATCAACTCCGCTGGCTGGCCAGGCGCGCCAAATCCTCCCATCCATCCGAACACCTTCTGCAGACCGTGCTCGATGAACAAGAGCGCCGTGCCGATGCGCAGGATGGCGTAGGTCACATCTCGTAGCGTGTTATTCATGGCGCCATTGTCACCACAACCCCCGCTTAGGGCCCGTTAATCCTGGCGTTGACGGAACGTCACGACAAGCACGTCCCGATAGGCGGGCGCAGTGGGGTCCAGCGCGCTGACGGCGGTCACACCGTGATACACGCGCGTATCGTCGAGGAGCGCCGCGTCGAATGGCCCGGTGAGCGTGAAGTCGCCGAGTTGCCGTCCATTGTGCCCGTGAATGGTCGTCGTGCCGCTGGCGATGTTGCGGCGATGGACCAGGAGTACGAGCACATAGTCGACGCCGTCGCGATGGAGGCCTTCGGGGGTGGGCCGTCCTTCTTCGCCCGGCCGTGCCTCGATCCGGAACTGATGAACCTCTGCATGCCAGGCGCGCGTCTCGGGGGCGAGGCTGCCGAAAAACGACCGGGAGAATGCAAGAATCGTGTTCATCGTGGCGCCGTCGCCCACCTCCTGCGCGATCGGCTCGAACCACCGCACGATGCCGCCGTTCAAGGGATTGTAGTCGAGCGCCTGATAATGCGGTTGATGGGGTTCACGTTGAATCGGACGGCCGGAGTCCGTTGCGGCGTAGACCGCATGGCGGCGGCGGCGATACCGCCCACCATCCGCCATGTAGGTATCGACCTCGAGGTGATTCCAGCTGTCTGCGAAGCGCGGCCAGTCGGACAACGGTCCGAACGGCGCCACGATCTCGCGCATCGTGTGGCCCTCGACGAACGCAAAGCCGTCCTGTAGGACCGCCGATGTCAGCGAGGCGTGCGTCGCGCAGGTGGCGCTGCTCATCGCCACGATCTTACCGTCTTTGGTCTTAGCAGCCCGTGGTGAAAATCTGGCTGCATTCGGGGCGACGCCAGACTGTCACCACGGGCTGCTAGGATAGCGGTTGTGCGTGTTCGCGTCGGTCTGTCGCTTTTCGT
The DNA here is from genome assembly GCA_023265175.1 of Acidobacteriota bacterium. Classification (GTDB taxonomy): domain Bacteria; phylum Acidobacteriota; class Vicinamibacteria; order Vicinamibacterales; family CAVVIG01; genus JAHFUI01. Next base: position 10,249 of record JAHFUI010000062.1, on the reverse strand, counting down.
CTCGGCCGCGGTCCTGGGATCGACGGCCCTCGCCCACAATCAGATCGTTCGCGACCGCCGCCCGTTTCGGTCCGGGATCGAAGTCACGAGCCTCACGGCCACGGTACGGGACGGCCAGGGCCGCCTCGTCACCGGTCTGGGACTCGAGGCGTTCTCGGTCTACGAGGACGGCGAGCCCCAGACCGTCACGCAGTTCACCAACGAGCGCGTGCCGATCAGCCTCGGCGTGCTGCTCGACACCAGCGACAGCATGTTCGGCCAGCGCATCACGGACGCCCGCGCCGCCGTCGAGCGATTCCTGTTCGATCTGCTCGATCCGGGCGACGAATACTTCGTGCTGTCGTTCAATCATCAGCCGCACATTCTCGGCGGGTGGACGAGCACGCCCGACCTCATGCGGCGCGCGCTGGATCGGCTTCGGCCGACCGGCGGCACGGCGGCCTACGACGCGATCGTCCGGTCGCTGCCGATGTTCGTCAAGCGATCGCGCGAGCGTGCGGTGCTGCTCGTCATCTCCGATGGGGCCGATACGGCCAGCACCGCCACGATTCGTGAGGTGCGCTCCGATCTCCTGCGAAGCGCCGCGTTCGTGTACGCCATCGCGCTCGATTCGCCGGCCCGCCAGGCGATCAACACGCGCGTGAATCCGACGGCACTGCGTGAGATCACCGACGACAGCGGCGGCCGCACGGAAGTCGTGCAGAGCAGCGCGGATCTGGCCGGCGCGACGTCGCGCATCGCCGAGGAGCTGAACAGCCAATACGTGCTGGGCTACACGTCGTCTCACGGAGCCGACGGGCAGTACCACAGCATTCGCGTCCGCGTGCAGGGCACCGATTACAAGATCCGGGCCCGCAATGGCTACGTGGCGACGCCCTTGGACGGCCGTTAGCGGCCCGTGGTGAAAGTCCTCACCGGACTTTCACCACGGGCGGTTAGACGACGAGCAGAACGCCGTCGCAGGGCGCGCCGGTGGCTTGCGCGATCGCGGACGCGTAGAGCGCCACCTGCAGGCGATACTGCTCTTCGCCAAGCACCGCGAGCTCGCGATCGGTTTTGTAGTCCACCACAACCCACGCGCCGCCCTGCTCGAACGCGAGATCCACGATGCCTTCGACGAGCACGCCGTCCGGCAGCATGCACGTCACGGGTGTCTCGCGACGACAGCGGCCGTCCCCCTCCGCGGCACGTGCCTGAACGAGCAGATCGTGCGCAAGCACACGCTCCACCACGGCCGTCGCGGCCGTTGCGTCGGCCGCACTCAGGCCGAGCATGCGCGCTTCGATCTTCGAGAAGCTCTCCAGCGCGGGCCGCGTCGCATCGAATGGCGCCTGCGCCAGTACCGCGTGCACGAGCGATCCGAATCCGGCGCCGTGCGGCCGCTGGTCTTCGCCGCGGTCAAGGCTCACGATCCGAATCGAGCGCGGCTCGACGAGCAGGGCGGGCGCGAACCGGTCCCGCTTCGCCGTCCACTCGCCCACGGTCTCGACGGCGAGCGACGCCACCGCACCCGCCGCCCGCGCATCGTCGCGCGCCAGGTGCCACCGGTCGTACCGGCCGCGGCCGTCCGCGACGACATGCTTCGGTACGTCCTTGACGATGAGCTCTTCGCGACGGACGCCGAACGGCGGCTTCGCGCCGAGATCCAGCGCACTCGGATCCCACCATACGACCGAATATCCTGCCTCGGCAAACGCGTGCTGACCCGGACACACGGTTCCCGGTCCGGCGGTCTCGTCATGGGGGCGCTGCTGCACGGAATCCTTCGATGTGAAGGCCGGACACTTGGGCCCTCGGGTCGCGCTGCGCCGCGCCGCCACCGGCGGGTACAGCGCACGGTTCAGCGGACTGAGCCACCCGCCTTCCCACCCGTCGTCGCCGAGCGCCGGCACGACGAGCAGGTCACGCGCACGCGTGGCAGCCACGTACGCGAGACGTACGCCTTCGGCTTGCTCGCGCGCGACCTCCTCCGCTTCGTGCTCGTGCAGCTCGTGCGGCGCCCAGCCGCCGATCCTCATCGCGCACAGGCGCCGCGACGCATCGAGGTAGCGGCTCGCGTCGTTTCGACTCAACCGGCACGTGAGATCCGCGAGGATGACGACTGGGAACTCGAGTCCCTTGGCCTTGTGGACCGTCATCAACCGCACGCCGTCGCTCCCTTCTTCCAGGATCGGCGCTTCCGCCGCGGCGGTCGATTCAGCGGCCACGCGCAGCTCGTCGATGAAGCCGCGAAATGAGATGCCGCCGCCCGCCTCGTACTGGCGCGCGAGCTCGGCGACGTGGAGCACGTTCGCCAGCACCTGTTCGCCCGCCGGCCGCAGAATGAATCCGACGTGCGCGCGCGTCTCCGTCAGCAGGCGGCTGATGGTATCGGCCACCGGCCGATAATTCCGGCCGCGATGAAGCTGCTGGAGCAGGCGCAACGCGTCCGCGATCGCCGTCAGATGGGCTGTCGGCTCGGCGGTGAGCGCGAGGTCCTCGCCGGCGTTCCCGCCGAGCTCCTTTGGAATCCGGAACGGATGAAACGTGCCGAACCGGTGACGGAACTCGAACAACTGTTCATCGTCGATCGCGAAGAGCGACCCTTTCAGCGTCGCGAACACCGACAGCTCGTCGTCCGGCCACTCGATCGCGGCAAGCGCGGCGCGAATGCTCTCGACTTCTTCGCGGCCGTGAAAGGCTTTGCCGCCCACGAGCAGGTGCGGAATGGCTCTCGCCTCGATGGCGTCGATGTAGGCCCGCGTGATGTCCTCGCCAAAGCTGACGAACCGGCGAAACAACACCGCGATGTGGCGCGGTTGCAGTGGAACCTTCCGCTCGGGTCCGTCGGCCTGGCGCTCGGAGACCTGCCACCCATTCTTCTCGTCAATCAGCCACGCGATGAAGGCGCCGACAGCGTCGGGCAACGATGCCTCGATCGCTTTCGCCGATGCCTTCAGCGGACCGCTTCTCCCGTACGGCTTCGGCACGGGCAGCGCAACAATGGCCGGCTGCGAATCGTCGGACGGTCGAGACGGCGCCAACGGCACGTAGCCGGCCTGGAGCGCAAGGTCATCGGCCCGCATCGTGTCGCCGAACGCGGCGTTGACGAATCGTTGAATTGCCGGCACGCTGCGATAGCTTGTCGTGAGCTGCAGCACGCGGCCGCCGCGTGCCTCGAGCTGCCGGCTCACGCGCCAGTAGGTCCCGACATCGGTGCCGCGGAATCGGTAGATCGCCTGCTTCGGGTCGCCGACGATGAACAGCTTGCCGGGGACGGGCCGGACACGTCCGGCATCCTCGACCTGCGAATCGCCCGAGGCGAGGAGCAGCAGGATCTCGGCCTGCACGGGATCGGTGTCCTGGAACTCGTCGACGAAAATGCGCGCGAATGTCTGTTGGAGGTGGTGACGGACCGCGGCGTTCGTCTTGATCAGGTCTCGAGCACGAACCAGAAGATCGGCGAAATCGAGCGCGCCGGCCTCCTGCTTCAGGCCCTGATATAACGCGGTCGCGCCGGCAAGCTCCTGCTGAAGGGCCGCGGCGAGATCGGCATCCGCTTCCCGCCGAAACTGCTGAAGGCCGGTAAAGAGCGCATCGCGCGCGGCGATCACGACCGATCGCGCGACGTCCTTCCCGAACTTGTAACCGCTTCCCTTTCGCGTGCGTGAAAATCCACGGTCGCGCGTGAGATCGACGAGGCGGGCCTCCCATCCGTCGAGATCGCGCTGCCCGAAGGACTGTTCGAGCCGGATTTGATGACTGAGCCGGCGGACCGCCTCGGTATCGATGAACAGGTTGTCGCGGTGGGACGCCGCCGACGCGGTGAGATCGGCGAGCTGGTGCAGCGCGGCGACCAGCCGCTCAATTTCAGAGGCGAGATCGAACGGCGGGCGCGTCCAGAGCCGCGGAAAATCGCGCCACTCGGCGAGGGTGCGGCCCGCGGCACGCAACCGATCGATCGGCCCCTTCGAGCCGCCGCCCAGGAATCCTGGAGCGCTCGTTCTCCGCAGTGCCCGCCGCAGCCCTTCGGGTGCGTCCTGCAGCGAATTCTGAAGCCAGGTGCGAAACGCCCGTGCGTACAGACGTTCCGACTCGGCCTCGGTCAAGACCGCAAAGAGCGGATCGACGCGCGCTTCAACCGGCCGCTCGCGCAGCAGCTCCGCGCAAAAGCTGTGGATGGTGTTGACGTGCGCCTCTTCCAGCGTCTCGAGTGCCTGCTCCAACCGGCGCCACACCTCATCGTCTGTCGCGTCGGCGCGCTCCTGTTCGAGCGCCTCGCGAAGGCGCAGCTTCATCTCACCGGCGGCCCTGTCGGTGAAGGTGACGGCGACGATCTCCACCATCGTCGCGCGTCCGGTGGCCAGCACGCGCAGGATGCGCTTGACCAGTTCGGTCGTCTTCCCGGTGCCCGCGGCCGCTTCGACGACGAGTGTCTCGTCGAGCGCATGCTGAATCGCTTCGCGCGCGTGGGAATCGTCTATCGCGAGCATGGTGCGCCCCACGACGGGTGGCGGTCCATTGTACCTTTACGTTTGAGTCGTTGCCCCCCGATGCCGGTCCACAGGTCGAGGGCACTTTGGCACCTTGGCCCACGTCCGCCATCACTGCAAGAAATCACCTGGGATAGACTGTCCCCGTGGACGATCCCATCGTGGATTTGCTGATCCGGGGCGAGGCCTCGACCTGCGACGAGGCCGAGGATTTGTACCTCGAGTCTCATCTGGACGACGTGATCCGGCTGGCGCAGAGCGCCTTGTCTGAGGAAGAGTTCCGGCGCCATCCGTTGATTGTGCTGCTTCTGGCGAGAGGCAGCCGCGGCTGGGAAGACTCGCTCACGTGACAGCCGAGGAACGGGTGGCGGCGGTGGCAGACGCGCTGGCGTCGCTGGGCGTCGGCGCGCTCGTGATGGGCGGCCACGCCGCTCGCTTCTACGGCGTGGATCGCAACACCATCGATTACGACTTTTGCCTCGCGCTCGATGCTGACACGTGGGCTCGTCTGGCGGACGTGCTCGCGCGCTCTGCGGTCATTGCCGGTCCGGCCTTTCGCGAAGAGCACAGTTGGCGCCCGCGCTCGTTTCGTCGGTTCGTCATCGGCCATCTGACGACTGGGCAAGAAGAACGGCTTGAACTATGGCGCCGCAACCATTTGCTCGCGCCGTTCGATGAGTTGCATGCGCGACGGGCGGAGGGGGTGTACGGCGGGCGCCTGCTGACGTTTCTTGGGTTGGATGATCTGATCCGGAGCAAAGAAACGGAACGGGAGGATGATTGGCGGGATGTGGCGCTGCTCGAGGAGATCGCGGATGACCGGCGGTTCGCCGCGGCGGCATCGGCTCACGACCGCGTGGTCGCGCTGGCGAGACTGCGCAGCCGCCGGGGATTCGAGCGCGCCTGGTCGGCCGGATGGTTCGACGACCGCGCGGTGCTTGCCGGAGCCTTCTCAGGGGCTCGGAACGCGATGGCTCGCGCGTATGTGCTCCCGTCGGCCATGCGTGCCGGCGTGGCCCCTCTTGACCCTTCCCCAGCACTCAGGGTCGACGACCAGCTTCGAGGCGTCCACGGTGAGATTGGCCAAACCGTGGACGCGGTTCGGAGCGGCGGCGAGGACGATTTCTCAGTTGGACTGTGTGCGGCGCTGCGAAATGCGGTGCCCGCGTCGGCGCGCCATCTGGCGCTGGTCGAGGCGGCACGCCGTTTGTACCGCCGTGCGTGCATGGCGGCCGATCGCGCCGACAAAGAGCGTGAGCTGAAGAATCCGGGGTAGCGGATCGACGCATCGTCCCGACAAAGACCACGAACCTCACAGGCGCTCGACTTCGTGCTCGACCGCGACGAGAGGCACGGCTCGAATCCGCTCCGCGATCTGCCGCAGGGGCGAGGGCGTGTCCGAGAACGAACCTTATGTTGAGTCGCAGGGGCACACCCCGCTAATGCCGGCTATCGTCTCCGGGTCGCACACGCTCACCGCGGTGCCGGTTCAGTTACTTCAGTTATCCGCGTCGACCACGTTCAGGGCGGGACATCCGACGAAGGTACTCGACACACAGTATGCCAGGCCAACCAACTTCCGCCCGTACGACGTGTCGCTAGACGGCCGGCGATTTCTGATGATCAAGGAGAGCACGACCGGCGATCCGAACGCGACGCCGGTCAGCCTCGTCGTCGTCCTCAACTGGCTGGAGGAGCTGAAGGCGCGCGTGCCGACGAAGTAACAGAATGCCACTCACCTTCTCGTCGAGCGCATGTTGAATCGCCTGGCGTGCGGCCGAATCGTCTATCGCGCGCATGACGCTCTCTCCACGACGCGCGGCGTGTCGTGGTCATCGCATCGACCTCAACGCCAGCAGATCCGCGAGCTTGTCGCGCGACTTTCTGCCGACTCGTTCTTCCTCGCGCGGACCGCACACGGACCGGAAATCGCACCACGAGCAGGCGCGCTCGGCCGGCGCGGCCGGCAAAAAACCGGTCTCGATCGCGCGGTCGATGATCGTCAGGACAGAGAGTCCCTGCCCGCGCGTGTACTCGTTGATCGGGATCTCGTGTTCCACGAAGCCGCCCGCCGTCGTCGAGTAGAACAGGCGGCCGCTCACGACTCTCTTCCCGAGGCCGCGTTCCACCGCCAGGCTGTACAGCACCGGCTGCAGCGCCGACCCGCCGCCGACGATCAGCTCCGGCGTCGACCGGTTTCTGCCGGTCTTGTGGTCGGTCACGCGCAGCACGTCCAGATCGTCACGCTGTTCGATAAGGTCGACTGAGCCGCGGAGGATGAACCGGTCGTCGATGACGACGGGATCGGGCAGGCTGCGGGGGTCCCGTCCCTCGTCGCTCAGACCGAAGCTGAATTCGAAGTACTTGGGATGCCACACCGCGCCCTGAGCGTGTCGTCCCTCGACTGGGCTCGGGACGTCCCTGAGCGTGTCGAAGGGTCGAAGGGCGTCCGCCAGCTTCCGCACCCAGATGCCCAGGTCGCGGCGCAGCTCGTCGATCTCGTCTCGCCAGACGCGATCGATCGCGGGCGCCAGCGCCTCGGCGTACTCCGCCGCGACGCGATCGAGAACCGTCGCGAGCGTCTCGATCGCGTCGTGGAGGCGATCGTGGCCGACCGGCAGCGCGCCGGCCGCATCCATCGCGCGAAAGAATTCGGCTTGCGCCTTGTGGTACAGGCTGCCCTTTGTCAGCGGGTCCATTCGAACGATCGGCTCGGGCTCATCCCACGGTTCGAGGCGATACATCGTCGCGAGGAGGAACTGATACGGGCAGCTTGCGAAGCGTTGGAGCGCCGACAACGAATAGGGACGCCGGTTCAGCCGGTGACTCGCGAGAGCCGTCTCGGTTCCGGGCGCAACCTTGATTAGTCCATCGCTTGACGACCAAGCCGTCCGCCCGCGCGACCATCGGCTGATCACCGATCGTCGCAGCGCATCGTTGAGCCCCAACAGATAGTGCGCGTGCCCTTTGACGGACGGCCGATCGCGATCGTCGAGCAACGGTTTGAGGACCGCGAGGTCGTGCTCGAGATCGTCGATCGCGCGATCGGGATCCTTGGGCGCCGGCCAGGCGAGAATCGCGCCGCCTTCCCCCGCCGCTTCCTGCGCGAGCACGCGGTGATCGGGTACGCGGCCCGTGATCGCACGTACGACGTCGAGGGCATAGAACGACGGTACGCGCGCACGCGTTTCGGCGACGTCGAGACGCGGATAGGACAGGTACAGCCGCTCGCTCGCCGCGCCGATCGCGATCTTCAGCAGCAGGCGTTCGGCCGTTCCCCGTCCGTCCTGAAGGATCAACGCCGGATCCAGCGCGCGGCGCCGGGCATCGAGCAGCAACGGATCCTCACGCGGACGCTGAGGCACCACGCGCTCGGCAAGTCCAGGCACGAAGACCACGCGGAAGCGCCGGCCGCGCGCCTGATGCGGCGTTCCGACAAACAGCCGGCCGTACCGTCGCGCCGGCGGATCCCAGTCCAGGGTGACGAGGCGGTCGTGAAGCACGTTGCGCGCCTCTTCAAGCGTGACGGGCCCAACCGCGGCCATCGGGCGCAGGTCCGCCAGCGTTTGCAACACCCGCGCCGGCTGCCTGATCGCCCGGGTCGCGAGCGCTGAGAATCGATCCAGCCACGCTCCCCACGTGGCGCGCTCCGGCCACCCGGCGAGCTCGTCGACGATTGGCAACGCGAATCGGCGAAGGTGGACGAGGTTTCTCAGATCGCGCTCGAACCTCGCCATGCGCGGAGACTCGGGCTCCTCTTTCCGCAACGCGTCGATGCGGTACCGGAAATCGGCCGCGAGGCCGTCGAGCCGGCGACGCCAGCGCGCCTGGCCGTCCGCACGGTTACGTCCGCCGACGACCGCCGACTCGACGATCAGCTCCTCCCATTTCCACGGGGATCGCAGCGTCCCGGCTACGACCGCCTCATCATCGGAGTCGGCCACCTCATCGGTGTCTTCGACTGTCGACTGCTGACTGACGACTGTCGACTGTTGACTGTCGACTGTTGACTGTTGACTGTTGACTGTCGACTGTCGACTGACGACTGTCGACTGACGACTGACGACTGACGACTGTTGACTGATCTGCGGCACCTGACCGAGCGACAGGTACTCGTCGAATCGCTTCGCCGAGAGGCCATCCACGGCGCACGACAGCAGCGCGACAAACGCGCGTCCGGCAGGATCGGGACGCCTGGTGCCGCGGTCAAAATGCACCGGAACAGCGCCGCGCGCGCATGCGTGTTCGAGCAGGCCGACGTACTGCTGCGGCGCTCGCAGCAACACCGCCATCTCGTCGAACGGCACGCCGCGGGCGGCTTCGTCGAGCACACGCCGGACGATTTCCACCGTCTCGCGTCCTTCGCCAGGCGCTGAAAAGAGCCTGACGTCGCCAGCCCGCTCGCGTACTGGTGGGCGGTCGATGGTGAAGATGTAGCGTCGGAGCGTCGCGAGATCGGAAGCCTCACGTGTCAAGTCCGACGTCTCAGTGACCACCGTTCCACCCAGTTCGACGAGCGCGTCGCGGGCGAATTGATCGCCGTCGGGAATGGTCGCGAGGACGTCGGGCGAGCGTGCGATGAGCGCGGCCACCAAGTCGTGCTCCGCTCGCGAATCGATCGGGACATCGAGCAACAGGAGCGGGAGCTCGGCCCATCGCACCTTGCCAGCCCGGCACGCATCCGTGGCGAGGCGAAAGAGCGCGGCGCGATCATCGGCGGCCGCGCGATCGAGTTGCGCTTCGACGCGGGCAAGCAGGCGGCCGATGTCGGCTTGCGCGCGCTCATCGGCTTGCGCGTTCTCATCGGCTTGCGCGTTCTCATCCGGCGTGCGGTTGTCGGACCGACCCATGCGATCGGACCCGATCCCCGCCAGGCGCAGCTCGTGCACCGTCCGCGCGAGCGCCTTCGGGAAGCCGGGCATCGACGCCACTGGCGCGAAGTACACGAGCTCGCCGGCGGCGACCGCATCGAACACCGCCCGCGCGGCCACCGCCTCGCTACCGGCTTCCGTGCCCGGCGCGCGACGCGCGCCGGCCAGGCCGGCGGCCGCCGCACGCGCGGCCAGCTCGGTCAAGCTGAAACGGGTCAGGCCAAATGTCGCGCCGCGCTGCCGCGCAATCGTGCGCGCGAAATCGTCGGCGGCGCCGCGCGACGCGCCGACCACCACGAGCGGGGCTGCCGGAGGACGTCCGGCGAGGAACTGCGCCGCCCGATCGAGCCGCGAGGCGGCGGACGGGCCTTCGATGATCTTCAACCGGCTCCTGCTCCCCGGACGCCATGCCGGGCACATCGGAAGTGAAAAGCTAAAAGTTGAAAGTCGAAAGTTAAGGTAGAAGTTGGAGGGCAAGAGTTCAAGCCTAAAAGAGTAGACTGTGCAGCGCCTCGACGCATAGGTGAAAACCGGCAAGGGAAGGTGACGTGTGATGCGGAATCTGCTCGGAGCAGTCGTGCTGTGTGCACTGGCCGGCGCGGTCCTCGTGGCCGCTGATTTCTGGGAAACGAAGCCGTTCTCGATGTGGTCAGCCGAGGAACTGCAAAAGGTGCTGACCGACTCGCCCTGGTCGCGCAACGTCAGCATCCCCGCCACTCCCCCAGTCCTCGGTGGCGGTGGACTCGGTGAAGGCGAAGGCGGGGGCGGGGGCGGGCGCGGAGGTGGCGGCGACGCGGGCGGCCGCGGTGGCGGTGCAGCCGGAGGCGGAGGCGGTCGTGGCGGCGGTCGCGGTGGTGGCGGTCCGAACGTGTCCCTACGAATCAAGCTCGTCGTCTCGTGGCGCAG
>JAHFUI010000222.1 GCA_023265175.1 Acidobacteriota bacterium | reverse complement strand
TTTGGGCGGCTGCGTCGTTGCTTCTCGCTCACAATGCGCTGGCATTGCATCGCTCGGCGCGCCTTGCAGCCGCCTCAAATCTGGGGTCTCCAGATGGTCACCTTATTCCTTGCCGGGCCCTGAAGAAGGAGCTCGCCCTCCACGTGGTGTAACGTGGCAGCCGTGCGTCCCTCCGCTCGCGCCCTCATTCCTGTTTGTCTGGCGTGTCTCGTGGCTGCGACCGCGTATGCGCAGACGGTCCGGTCAAAGCCGGACACTACCGTCATATCAGAGATTCTGCTGTCGCGTCAGGTCATGCGCCAGAGCCAGATCCACGTCGGAGACATCGTCACGCTCGCGACGGATCCTCGCGGCGGTCGCGCGGCCAGGTTCCGCGTCGGCGGCGTGTACGAGCCGATGGCGGATCCAAGGAGATTCACGGCGCAGCGGTTCGAAGCGCGCCTGCATCTGCCGGATCTGATTGCGCTCACGGCCGATCCTGACGATCCGCTGTCGGCCGAATCGGTCGACGCGCTCAACCTGGCGCTCGCGAACCCCAAAGACGCCGAGCGGGTCATGCCCCTCATCGCCGCTCGCGTTCCTGGCGTGCTCGTCGAGCCGACGACCGCGACCGATCGCGACGATCCGTTCGCCGTCCTCGATCGCTTTCATTGGGCCATCGCCATCGTCACCGTGATCGGCAGCACCGCCTTTCTGCTCGCGCTGATGGTGATGCGGGCTGAAGAACGGCGCGAGATCATCGGCATCCTCCGCCTGATGGGAATTCCGCCGCGATCGATTCTGGTCGAAGTCCTGATCGAGGGACTGTTGATCGCCACCTCCGGCGCGCTGTTTGGCATTGTCGTCGCCGCATCGGCGCAGGGCGCCATCAACCGGTTCTTTCAATGGCGCTATGACACTCCCCTGGTGTTCGTGCGCGTGACCGCTTCGATCGCCTGGAAAGCGGCGGCGTTTTCCGTCCCCCTCGGTGTGATGGCGGGCCTGGCAGCCTCATGGGCACTGCTTCGCCGGCAGGTCGTGTCGCTGATCCGCCGATGACGTCGCGGGCGCTGGCGTGGCGGACGATGACGGCGGAGCGCGCGCGCGGGGGACTGGCGATCGCCGGCGTGGCCGTGATCGGCGCGTTGCTGTTCGACATGCTCCTGCTGTCGCACGGCCTCCTCGTGTCCTACCGTGCGCTGCTCGAGAGCGCTGGCTACGACGTGCGCGTCGTCGCGACCGACAACGTGATCGTGAGGATGCCCATTCCCAATGCGACGGCGATCGCCGGCGCGATCGAGCGCCTTCCGGAGATCCGCGAGGTCGCCATCCTGCGCCGTGCCCGCGCCGCCGTTCTTGCGTCGGGCCGCTCGCTCCAGGATGTGACGCTGCTGAGCATATCTGCCGGCGCGGAGCGGCATGCGTGGCGGATCGTTGCCGGCAGCAATCCTGGTCCCGATGAACAGGCGATCGAACCGCCGCCGCTCGTCGTCAACCGGAAGCTCGCCGAAGCGGCGTCGCTGTCGCCGGGCTCGATCGTCCGCGTGCGCGTCGCGCTCGCGGCCGCGTCCGCGCTGCCGGCCGTACCGTTTCGCGTCGTCGGGATCGGCGACTTCCTGTTCGACACCGCCGACGATCTCACGGCGTCAACCAGCGTTGGCGGCTTCGTACGGGCCAAGGCGGCGGGATCCGGAGACGAGGCGGAAGTGCTGCTCGTGGCGTCTCGGCCCGAGTTTGGGCCCGCGGCGGCTGCCGCGGCGATCCAGCGGCTCCGGCCCGACCTGCGCGCGTACTCGAACGAGCAGCTCGTCGCTCAAATCAACGAGAACGGGTTCGCGTACTTCCGCCAGATCTCGTTCGTGCTCTCGTCGATCACGCTTGGCTTCGCGTTTCTGCTGGTCGCAACGCTGCTGACCGTCTCGGTCAACCAGCAGCTCGGCCAAGTCGCGGCGCTTCGGGCGCTCGGCATTCCTCGCCGGCGGATCGCCGCCACGCTGCTGTGGGAATCAGCGCTGCTGGTCGGCGTCGGCGGGCTGTTGTCGATCCCGCTGGGCTGGGCGCTCGCCTCCGTCCTCGATCGCATCTTGCGCGACATGCCGGGCATCTCGGAGCGCGTGCATTTCTTCGTGTTCGAACCGGCCACCGCCGCGGTGCATCTTGGGCTGCTGGCGGCTACCGGACTCGCAGCGGCGGCGTATCCGGTGTGGATTGCCACGCGGCTGCCGATCGCGGCCACGCTCCGTCTGGAGACGTTGTAACGAAGCTTCCCAGCTCGCCTAAGCCGGGCTTGCGGGGATGGTTGACTCATTGACACACTTTTCGGAAGCGCAAGCACGGCTGGTGACGCCGATTGTGGAAGGCCGCGGGCTGACGCGCACGTTTCCCATGCCGTCGGGACCGGTCACCGCGCTGCGCGAGGTGTCGATCGACGTCTCGCCGGGCGAGTACGTCGCCATCACCGGACCGTCCGGCTGCGGCAAGTCGACGCTGCTGCACCTGCTTGGCTGCGTCGATGCGCCCACCAGCGGATCGCTGCTGTTCGAGGGGCACGATGTGTCGCGGCTCAGCGAATCAGCGCGAAGCCGCATCCGGCTGACGAGGATCGGGTTCATCTTCCAGCGGTTCTTCCTGCTGCCGATGCTCGACGCGTGGGAAAACGTGGAGCTGCCGCAGGCGGAAATCGGCGTCGGTTCCCAGGATCGGCGACAGCGCACGCGCGAGCTGCTCGAGTACGTGGGCCTCGGCGATCGCGCGCATCATCGGCCGTCCCAGCTCTCCGGTGGAGAAATGCAACGGGTCGCGATCGCACGCGCGCTCGCGAACCGCCCGGCGCTGCTGCTCGCGGACGAGCCGACCGGCGAGCTGGACGAGGACACCGGCGGGCAGATCGCCGATCTGTTCGACCGCGTCCACGCCGACGGGACCGCCATCATCGTCGTGACGCACAACCAGCTGCTTGCCGGACGCGCGAAGCGACACCTGGCGATGAAACGGGGCACGGTGGAATCGGCGGCCCCCGTCATGACGTCATGATGTTCCGGGTCGCGTGGCGATCGTTGATGACGCGTCCCGTTCGCGCGGCGGTCCTGGCGGCCGGATTTGGATTCGGGATCGCGGTGATGGCGGAGCTGCTCGGGGTTGGGCAGGTCATTCTCGAGCAGGCGCACGCCCCGGCCTTGAGCGGCGGCGGCGATGTGCGGATGTACGGGCCGTTCGGGTCCGTGCCGAGCGCGCGCTTCGTCATGTCGAGCGTCCTGGGCGCGCCCGATCTCGCGCGCCAGGTGAAAACCGTGTCACCGTCCAGGCAGGCGCGCCTGTTTTTGATGACGTCGAATGGGCCAATCGCGGTGGCCGCGAAAGGCGGCATTCCCAGCCTCGAAAAATCTGTAGGCGACTCGGAAGTATCGGGTGTCTCGTCCTGGATCGATGCGCCCGGCGATGAACGGTGGAAGCACCCGGATTCCGCCGGCGTGCTTCGCGCGATGGATCGCTTCCACGTCGTTCCGGATGTTCCTGCGCGGGCCGCGTCGTGGGCCGAATGGCTCTATTTCAACGGCCGCACGCGGGACGGACGACTGCGTGTGTATCTGACATTTCTGGTCGGGCCGCGCGCGGACACGGCGGGGAAGAGGCGCGCCGGCGTCCGCCTGCAGCTCGAGCGCGACGGACGCTCGACCAATTATGCGGCGGCCGGCGAAGTTGACGAGCGGTCGGTCATCGACGGCGCGCCCGATCTGGACGTCGCCGGCAACCGGGTGCGTCTCGACGGTGTGACCTACCGGATCGCTCTCGCCATGTCCGGCGTCAGCGGCGACATCGTGCTCAAGGCGCAGCCGGGACGATCGCTGCCGCCGGCATCGATCCGCGGCGCGGGCGGATGGGTCTCCGGGTACGTCGTGCCGGCGCTGGCGGGCACGATGCGCGGAACGCTCCGCGTCGGGCACGAGGTGGTGACGTTCGACGAAGCGGCCGGCTATCACGATCACAACTGGGGATTCTGGGAAGGCGTGAGCTGGCAATGGGGACAGGTGGCGCACGACCAGGTGTCTGTCGTCTACGGCCGCGTGTTTCCACCCGCCGACGTCGCCGATCCCGCACGCGTGCCCGGATTTCTTGCCGTGCTCGGCCCAGACGGTCCGTTGGGATTTTCCACCAACGTTGTCATCGACGATGAGAGCACGGGCCGTGTGAACGTGCGTGCGACGAGCACAGGCGTGGCGCTGCAGTTGATCTTTACCGCGGACGAAACGGTCCAGACCGCGATGGCGACGACAGGCGTGCCGGGAAGGACGCCGCTGGACTTCTTCCAGCTTGGCGGCGCGTACCACGTCACAGGCACGGTCGCCGGCCGGCAGATCGACTTCACCGCGCGCGGATCGGCCGAGACGTTCAAGCCGCGCTGAAAAGGGGTCGTTGAATTCAACGACAAGCTATCGGCGATGGTGCTGTCACTTCCGAACAAATTGAGTCCGACCGGCTGCCAGGCTACACTGCGGCCGCCGCTCGAGTATTGGGCTCTTGAGTTGTGCCGACTACTTGTTAGCCGGCTGAGCCAACGTGTCGCTCAAGCGGGGGTTGAGTTTCGGCCGGCGAATTCGTATTCTGGCGTGAACAACGGGGTTTCCTCATGACAGCGAAAGACACGGTTCGCGCGCTTCTCGATCGTCTCCCGGACGATTGCAGCCTCGATCGCGAAGACCGAATTGTCATCCGCGCGTTTCTTCACGGAGCTCGTGACTTTTCGAAATGGCGACGTGAGCAGACGCCCGAGTTGTGAGCCGGGCTGACCAGACGTTGCAGCCGGCGAGACGCGCACGAAGCGCTCGGACAAAGCCGAAGAAACGATCGCGCGCGGCTCGCGGCTGAGCGGCGCGTACCGCGTCATTGAGACGACAACAAGAGTTGGGCTCGAGCAGAGGGATCGCCTTTTCCCCTTGGAGGCACGTAATGACAGTCTTAAGAGTTTGCTACAAGCACGGCGTCCGGTTTGATGAGGGTTATTACGTCTCGAAACACCTGCCGCTCGTGGGAAGCGTGATGGGTCCGTACGGCGCAAAGAACGTCGAGATGGTGAAGATGACGACCACCGCGGACATGTCGAAACCGCTATACCAAGTGATGTTCTCTGCGTACTTCGAATCGGCGGCAGGGCTGCAGAACGCGATGCAGAGTCCGCGAATCGGCGAAGTGATGGGCGACATCCAGAGCTTCTACGACGGTATGCCGGACGTCCTCATCGGCGAAGTGGTCGCCTTGCCCACCCGCGGATGACGAAGCACATTCGGAAGAACGACCCGCGCAGGCGGCCAGGGGTTACTGCAACCTGAAATCGACGGTCACGGTCATCACGACGGCAATCGGAATCCCATTCAACAGCGTCGGCGAGTACTCCCATTGACGCACCGCGTCGAGCGCGGCGGCGTCGAGCAGCGGAATCGACCGCAGCACTCTCGCATCCTGCACTTTCCCCGTCGGTCCGATGGTCGCCTCGATAATCACGAGACCCTGCACGCGAGCGGCCTGTGCGATCTGCGGGTACGACGGCCGGACATCTTTCGCCTTGGCCGGTTGCTTGATGTTGCCGCCGACTGGGACGGGCAGGCGCGCGACGACCGCCGGCGTTGGTGGCGGCGGAGGCGTCGAGGAGCGTTCGATGAAGCTGCCGGGCACCACGCCCGTGCCGGTTTCGATGGCACCGACCAGTTCTCGATTCGCCTGGACCTGGCGCTCCGGCGTGATTTCGTGTGGCGCCTCAATGGGAGCGGCGCCTGAACTGGCCGCCAGGGGCAGAGGTGTTTGCGGCGCGACCCGCGGTGGTGCGGGCGGTGGGGGTGGCGGCGACAGCGCAGGCGTACTGACGAACGCGAGCATCGCGGGCGGCGTCGGCAGGATCGCGCTACTGGTCGCGATGAGCGGCGCGATGATCGCGGCCACGATGATCAGCGTGTGCGCGACGATCGACAGCGGCACCGCGTATCGACGTTTCCCTCCGAGCGTGATAGACGAAGCCACGACATCACCAAACATGTTGTCAGCCACCAGGACCTCCTTTGCGACTTCGGGTGCTTAGACACCTCGAAGTGCGAAAGGGGATGGCGGGCCGAATCGCGGCGCGCGGTGTCTAACGTCCTACGAAGCCGCCCATGACGGCTTTGCGCAGGAGGTCGGGCGGCAGGAGTCCTTGCACGAGGATGAAGTCGTGGTACTTCTGCGGGTCGAACCGCGCGCCCATTCTCGTCTCGACGTCTTTGCGCAGCTCGAGCAGCTTGGAGTAGCCGTAGAAATACGACGTGGTCTGACCAGGCTGGCCGCTGGCAATGGGGACAGGTGGCGCACGACCAGGTGTCTGTCGTCTACGGCCGCGTGTTTCCACCAGCGGAGGTCGCCGATCCCACGCGCGTGCCCGGATTTCTTGCCGTGCTCGGTCCAGCCGGTCCGTAGGGATTTTCCACCAACGTGGTCATTGACGATGAGAGCACGGGCCGTGTGAACGTGCGTGCGACGAGCACAGGCGTGGCGCTGCAGTTGACCTTTACCGCGGACGAAACGGTCCGGACGACGATGGCGACGACCGCCGTGCCAGGAGGCACGCCACTGAATTTCTTCCAGCTCGGCGGCGCGTACCACGTCACAGGCACGGTCGCGGGCCGGCAGATCGACTTCACGGCGCGCGGATCGGCCGAGACCTTCAAGCCGCGCTGAAGAAGGCGTCGTCGAATTCAACGACAAGACTTGGGTCATCGGGATGTGAGCACGATGATGCAGGCGCATGTGTCGAATCGGGGGCCGTTGGGTGTGCGCAGTCCTGCGGATCGGTTGCCAGTGAAGCTGGACGCCAACCGGCCTGTGCCCCATCGGGGTCGACCGGTTTAGGCTGACGGGCATTCGCAGCGAAGGGCTCGGGGCTGCCACTTATTACCGCATGCTA
>JAHFUI010000221.1 GCA_023265175.1 Acidobacteriota bacterium | reverse complement strand
TGACCACCAGCGTGTCGCCCTCCCAGCGGCCCGTCGAGAAGCCCATCCATGTATGTTCGGCGTTCGGCGAGGGGTGCGGCCGCCCATCCATCCAGAACGTGCGTCGCTGCTGAAAGTTGCTAATGTCCATGTGAATCGCCACGATCTCCTGGGTCTGCGGATCGCGTTCCTCCCAGATCCGCATGTTCAGCGGGCCGCGCAGGATGTAGGGCGCAGAGTGCGCACGGCACTGATGCTCAGGCACGGTGAGTCGCGACGGATCCCAGGCCTCGGCGAATGCCCGCGCACTGTCGTTGATGGGAAGGCCCAAGTAATCGCCGAGGTTGGGACCGGGAATTCGTTCGGGCTGGTCTTCGTGAAAGACGCCGCCCCAGCTTCCGGTCAGATCGGCCTGCGCAAAGGCGGGAGTACCGAACAGCGTCGCCGACGCGAGAACGATACCTACAATGACTTCACATCGATGATGACGCGTCATGGTCCCTTCTCCTCACCGCTACCGCCGCTCAGTGGCGCCGGCCGAGCCGCGCAAGTTCTGATATACAGCCTCGATGAACATGGAAGTCGTCCACTGGCCGGTGGTCGACCCATAGCGCGGCTCATAGTCCAGCGTTGGACGTGCCGCTTTGACCTGCTCGAGGGTCATGCCCTTCTTGATCATGGCATCCACCCGGTCCCGAATGATTGTGACCATGTCGCGGTACTCGACCACGTCGAACTCGTCACAGATCCGTCCGCGCCCCGGCACGATCCGCGTACCGCCTTCCGTGAACTGCTCCGAGATCGCGAGATCAATGATGCGGTTGAGCGCCTCGATGATCCCGTTGATGTGACCGCCGTGCTTGAGATCGATTTCGGGATAACTGACGGTGCTGAAGATATCTCCCGTACTGATGACATCCGAACCGCGGAAGAACACCAGGATGTCGCCGTCAGTGTGGGCGGCAGGCTCGTACACGAGCTGGACGCCCTCGCCGTTGAAGTACATGTCCTTTTCGGCCTGGAAGAAGGTATCGGTGGGCCACGCCGCGAATGGCGTGGGCGCCTGTCTGCCGGTCGGCGCGCTCATCGTGTTGAGCACGTTTTCGTGCGCCACGATAAACGCACTGTTGGCCGCAGCCTGACCGACCTGGCCGGCGAAATTGCCGGCCACGAGCTGCGAGCCGGCCTGGGCGATCTTCAGGTTGCCGCCGGTGTGATCGGCGTGGGCATGAGTGTTCACGACGTAGCGAATCGGCTTGTCGCCGGCGATCTTCCTGATCGCAGCGAGCAGCGCGTCCGCGTCCTGCTCGCGCATCGTGTCCACGACCAGCACTCCCTGAGGGCCCACCTGGATGGTGGTGTTGCTGCTCGGGCCGGCAAGCAAATAGACCTGTCCGTGCACGGGCAGAATCTCGATCGCCGGCGCCGGCTGCTGCGCCTGTTGGGCGCGAACAGCCGGTTCCGACTGCAGCACCGCCGCCGCAGCAGCAAGGGCCATCGCACCCAGAACAGAGAGATTTCTTGGTTTCATGTTCGTTGATGGTTTCTACCACAGGAACGGCCCGGCGGACCTATTCTTGTCGCTGTGCCGGCGCGAGCGAACTGCTTCAGCTCGCCGGTTCGACTGCAAGTTGTCCTGGGAACGCCCGCCTGATGATCTCGACGACGCCAGCGTCACCATCCACCCGGATGAAGTCCCCGTTGCGGATCGAATGAGTGGCTTTCCACGTCCCGACCACAGCCGCGATCCCGTATTCGCGCGCGGCGATGGCCGCGTGCGTCAACATGCCGCCGGTGTCCGTCACGACGCCCGCAATCTTCAGGAACAGCGGCGTCCACGCTGTGCCGGTATAGGGGCAGACCAGGATCTCGCCCGACTGCAGGGTTGGGAACTCTTCGAAGCTCGTGATCACGCGGGCGGGTCCCTCCGCCGTGCCGGGCGCACCCGGGAAGCCTTCGATCCGTTCGACATCCTCGTTTTCGTCCGTCGGGTGGAGCACCTCGTCGACGATGCCGAAGATCTTGATGGCGATCGGGTCGGTCATTTTCTCGGCGATGTTGCCGATGGTCAGCGGCGCATCGAGCCCGCGCGCCTCCTCCCAATCCTCTCTTCTTTCGCGGACGAGGGGTGGCACCAGCGTCTGGTAGTGATAGCTCCCGATCTTTTCATCACGCGCCAGATCGCCGAGGATCTCGACGAGCTCGCAGAAGGTCAGGAAGAACACTTCGTTGGCTTCCTTGAACAGGCCGACCTTCTGCAGCCGGCGACCGCACGCCATCAGCGAATCGTGGAGCGCGGCCGTACAGCCCTGGTCAATGTAGAAGCCGTGGTCCTCCTGGTAGGCGTAAATCCGCTCGGCGGCCTTGAGAAACCTCCGGAACTCACGCATGTCGGCTCTCGTGCATTTCCTTTCGTACTTGAGTTTTCGTTCGCAGGCTTCGATCGCCGCGTCACGCTGGCGAACGACGGCGCGGCGGACCTCGAACAAGTCCCAGCCCTCGTCCATGCGCTGAAAATAGCTGTTGATCGTTTCAAGGACCGGTCTCGGCTGTTCCTTCCACGTGGGAAATAGGACGTCGAGATGGGCGGCACTGATCCGGTTCCCGTAGACATCCAGGAACTGGTTCAACTGTTCGAGCCAGCCCTTGGCCGCGGGCTTGCCCGCAAGAGTGTGAAGCAGACAGTCCGCGGGCGTGTTGACGAAGATTTCCTTGAGACCTCGTTCTTCCGCCATCCGGGCCAGCTTCCACAGTTCCTCGTCGGTCCTCGCCGGCATGCTGTCGAATCCTTGGAGCATGGCGAGGAACTCCTGCTCCTCGATCCCGAACGTCTTACAGTACGCTTCGAATCCAAGGTAGAGTCCGTCGGCCGGGTACATCAGGATGAAGTGGATCTCCCAGGCGCGGCGGTTCATCTGCTCGCTTTTCTTGAGATGCTCCAGCAACTCGGGCGTGGACAGGCTGTCCGCCTCGTCGACCTTAAGGACGCGAATGTTCGCCACGATCTCGTCGATGTATTTTCGATAGTATTTGCCCCAGTGGTCCTTGCAGTACTCGATCAGCTTGCTGAAGGATTCGGAGCGCCGGGCCACCTCCTCGTTGTCGTCGATCAGGGTGAAGCCCAGATACACCCTTCCCTTGTGGATCTTCACGTACGCGCCCTTCGACGGCGGAAGCTGCGTCTCCTCCGCGGCGACGTGGTATCCCCACGCATGATGCTTCTGGACGGTGGTCATGCCCATTGGCGAAATAGGATACGGCTGGTGCAGATCGTCCCTGAACCAGAAGATGTTGTTATCGAAATCAGGCCGCAGCGTGCGCAGGGCAGAGATGCTTCGGTCCATCACGGTTGCCTCCACAATCGGCGTCACGGACGCTCTTTCGCTCTTCTATGCGGTCCCAGTCGGGGCGATCGTCGTGGCTGACGTCTCGCGATCGCTCGTATTGACGGTAGGTTGAACGTGACAAGAGCCGCATCCCGTATCAGCTCTACGGCTACACGCCGCTGGCTACGACGATGTGCGGCGAACATCTCGAAAGTCTTGATGAGCGGGTGCGGCGGCAAGGCGGCCGGTTTCGGCGAGTTGCTCCGCCTCGGCAGGCGCGCCTCGTTTGCATCGAGCGTCTTCGTGGAGGTCGGTTCGCATCTTGCAAGCGAGATGTCGGTGCTCAGTTCCAAGGCTCTCGTGTTTGCCCGCCCCTCTGGTGGCCAGACACGGTTTTCCCACGATCGACGCGCCGGATCTTCGGCGTTGCCGCCGAGTTCGCGGCGTCCCTCTGCCGACGTTCCGGCGACGAAATCGTTACTCAATAGACCTTCGCCTCGATGCCCGTCTCGGCGTGGAGCCGCGACGCGATCCGCTCGAGAGAAACGCGATCCACCTTTAGCAGCTCCTGCGCTGGAGGCGTCCGGTCGAGGCTGTAGACATGCACGCACTTCGGACGGATCCGTGCAACACACGCGACCCAGTCGCCCACGTCCTTCTCCGCCGTGTTGTCAATCCGGCCCCGGACGAAGCAGCTTTGTACGATGCAATCCCGGAGGAGCTTCACCCACCGCTCCAGTTGGTCGAGGTCGAAGTCGATGAGAGGGAGATTCACCTTCTTGCGCAGCTTGTCCGACCCCGCGTCGATTTTCACCATCCGCTCGTCGAGGCGGTCGACGGCACATCGAACCTCTTGGCGGCCCAGCTGGGTTCCCGCGGTGAGAACGCCGGTCCGAGCGTTCGGGAAGAAGCGATCGCGCACTTCCAGAATGACGTCGATGGCCTTTTCGAGCCGCGGGTACAGCGTGGGCTCGCCGTTCCCGCTCACGATGATTGCGTCAGGGACGTTTCCCTCCACGAGCAGCTCGCCAAAGCGACACTCGATCTCATCGCGCACACGCGCGGGACTCGGGTAGTCGACGAAATCCTCCGGCCGCCAGGGCACCGCCTCGCGCGTCCAGCCGCACTGGCAATAGACGCAATTGAACGTGCAGTGCTTGCGCATCGATGGAAGGAGATTGATGCCCAGCGAATTCCCGTGGCGTCGCGTGCGGAACGGACCATACACGACCCCAGCCTTAAGGTCCCAATCCTTGAATTCGATGTAGTGGGGCTCGACCTTGGGCAGCGTCACACCAAGATGATACATCCACGACAGAATACTCGAGCAGCCCTTCGTCGACTCCTATCAACGTCGCGGACGGAATTTCGGCGGCTAGGAGCGTGTCTGAGTAACCGGAACACGCTCCTAGTAGGCCGGCTTCGCCGGCGAAAAAGCCAATGATTTGGAGCGGACCGCGCGCAGCGCGCCTACTAGGAGCCCGTCGGCATTACTCGGACGGGCTCCTAGGACGGCATCGTGTTTGCGTTGCCGAACACACCAGCGGTTTCGCACGCGCATCGATAAAGCAAGGCTTAGAGGGCTCAAATCTGAGGGCGTCATGTTGGATCGACAAAAAGTGGAAGCGATTTTGACGCGTCGATTTCCGGGTGCCACTGACCAACAGGTCGCCGCTGCGGCGAACGCGATCATGGGCCTCAGCATCACCCGGTCCGATGCCAAAGAGTCCGACGAGGGTGACGGAAATCTGGCTGCAGCCGCCACCGCAGGCACCGACATCGCCGCACGGCGGGCGGCAGCCTCCTACGGCGAGGAGGACGAGGCGTGAAGGCACGTGCAGCTGCGCGATAGCCATCCCAAGAAAGGGATCGTTCCTGCGGCACGCGCGTTGCAGTGGGCTCGCCGGCGCGACTGCCATCGGGCGGACACCAGATGATGAAGAAACTCGAAGGCTCGCTTGTGTCTCTGCTCTTTGCCGGCCTTGGCATCGGCGGCGTCGTGTACGGCGCGCGCACCTGGATGCCGGAGCTGGCGAGCCGGCACGGCGCCGGCATCGACGCGATGCTGCATTACTTGCTCGTCACGGTCGGCGGCCTGTTCTGCACCGGCTATCTCGTGCTGGGATACCTGATCTGGCGCGGCAGCCGCCGCACGGCGATCGGTCCGCGTTTCGCGAGCCGTAAGACGGAACGGTTCCTGTCAGGGGCGTTGGGCCTCGCCATGGCGGCGATTGCCGAGGGCGGCGTGCTTGCGATTGGCATGCCGGTGTGGCAGGAGTACTTCGCCTCCGCCGTCCCGCCCGACGCAGTCACCATCGACATCACCGCGCAGCAGTTCGCGTGGAACGTCCGGTACCCCGGACCCGACGGAAGGTTTGGAAAAACGGATCCGCAGCTCGTTGACGATACGACGAATCCGCTCGGCCTCGTGCGCGACGACCCCGCCGGGAAGGACGATATCGTCACGCTCAATGACATTGCCGTGCCCGTGAACCGGCCGGTGCGGATCCAGCTGCGCTCGAAAGACGTCATCCACAGCTTCTTTCTTCCCAACTTCCGCGTGAAGCAGGACGCCGTTCCGGGGATGACGCCGGAGGTCGTGTTCGTCCCGACGCGCACGGGCGAGTTCGAGCTGGCATGCGCCGAGCTCTGCGGTCTCGCCCACTACCGCATGCGCGGCTTTTTCCACGTCCTGAGCGCACCGCAGTTCGATGACTGGCTGCGGGTGCAGGCCGCCGCCGCGAGCGCAAAGTGAGGGGACGAGAACGATGACCGGTCCGATAGCTGTCGACCTGCCGCCCCGCCCGCACGACACCGGACCCGGTAGACACCACGGATTTGTCCGCCGCTACATCTTCAGCACGGATCACAAGATCATCGGCATCCAATACATCTTCACAGGGCTGCTGATGGCCGTGGTCGGCGCGGCGCTGGCGGCGCTGATTCGACTCCAGCTCGGATGGCCCGAGCACCAATGGGTGTTTCTGTCGCATCTGCTGCCGAAGGGGATGCCCGACGGCGTCATGACGCCGGAGTTCTACCTGGCGGTCGTGACGATGCACGGCACCATCATGGTGTTCTTCTTCATCTCCTACGTGCTGGTCAGCGGCTTTGGAAACTACCTGGTTCCGCTACAGGTCGGCGCGAAGGACATGGCGTTTCCGGTCCTGAACATGTTGTCCTATTGGGTGGCCTTGCCGGCCGCGATCGTCATGCTCGCGTCGTTCTTCGTCGAGGGAGGCGCCGCGGCTGCGGGTTGGACCGCCTATCCGCCACTCAGCGCGGTGGCGAGCGCGGTGCCAGGATCGCGAATGGGCCAGACCATATGGATTCTCAGCATGGCGCTGTTCATCGTCTCGTTCACGATGGGGAGCCTGAACATCGTTGCGACCGTGTTCAGCACACGCGCGCCTGGGCTCTCGATGATGCGCCTGCCGCTGACCGTGTGGTCGTACTTCATCGCGGCGATTCTCGGCCTGCTCGCGTTTCCGCCGCTGACAGCCGCCGCCGTCATGCTGCTGCTCGACCGCCATCTCGGCACGAGCTTCTTCCTGCCGTCGGGCCTGATCGTGGGGAACAAGCTGCTCCCGAACACCGGCGGGTCGCCGCTGTTGTGGCAGCACCTGTTCTGGTTCCTCG
>JAHFUI010000220.1 GCA_023265175.1 Acidobacteriota bacterium | reverse complement strand
CCGTTTGAGCGACTGTTCTTCGCCGGGGAGCACACGAGCGTGCGCTGGCAGGGGTACATGAATGGGGCCGTCGAAAGCGGACGCCGGGCGGCCGCAGAAATCGACGCAACCCATCGAATCTAAGCTCGCCTGCGTTGCTCTGATTGTCGAGTCATGTGGGGATCACGAGGCTGAAGAGCCCGTGAAGAAGAGCATCCAGCGCGCCCGAGACGGCAGGCCTAAAGAGCCTGCACTGCAGCTGTCCGGTGACGCAGCGCAGGCCTGCAGGGGCCAGCCCGGTCAGCCGATCGCGTCGATTTCCCGTTCCAGCCGCGACACCAGGGCGTCGAGGTGATCCGCGACGGCGCGGACCGTTTCGGGTTGGCTGAGGTCCACGCCGGCCCTCTGAAGCAAGGTCATCGGGTGATCGCTGCCGCCCGACTTGAGCAACGTCAAATATCGCTCGATCGCCGCGGCACGCTCGGTCTCGGGTCCACTGATCAACTGCTTCATCAACTGTGCGCTCGACGCGAAACAGGTTGCGTACTGGTAGACATAGTACGGCGTGCTGTAGAAGTGCGGGATGCGCGCCCACGTCGCGCGCGACGCCTCGTCGTAGTCGAGCGCGTCTCCATGGTAGGTCTTGAGCAACGTGAAATAGATCTCGCCCAGGCTGTCGGCCGTCACCGGACGCCCCTGCTCGACGAGCCGGTGCGCCTGCAGCTCGTAGTCCGCGAACATCACCTGGGTATAGAAGGTGGACGCGATGCCGTCGAGCGCATGCTGCAGCAGCACGATGCGTTCGCGCGGATCCGAGGTGCGCGCGAGCATGAAGTCCAGGAAGAGCGCCTCGCTCAGGGTCGACGGCACTTCGGCGACGAAGATTGTGTAGCCGGCGTACACAAACGGCTGGTGCTCGTGCGACAGCAGCGTGTGCATCGAGTGCCCCATCTCGTGCGCCAGCGTGAACACCGCGTCGAGCGTGTCGTTGTAGTTGAGCAGCATGTACGGGTGCACGCCGTACACCGGCGCGGAGTAGGCGCCGCTGTGTTTCCCGGGGTTCTCGTAGACGTCAATCCAATCGGCCGCGAGCGCGTCGCGCAGCCGCCGCTGATAGTCGGCGCCGAGCGGCGCCGTCGATGCCGGCAGCCACTCCTGCACGGCGTCGTACGGATACTTGCGATCGAAATCGACAAGCGGGATCGTCGTGTCGTAGGAGTGATACGAGGACAGGCCGAGCACGCGCTTGCGCAGACGGTGATACCGCCGCAACGGTTCGACGCCCTGTTTCGTCGTCTCAATCAGGTTTTCGACGACGGCGAGCGGGATGTTGTTGCCGTGGAGCGCCATATCGAGCGTCGACCGGTAGCCGCGCGCCTGCGCCACGAACCAGTCGCGGTGCATCACGCCGTTGAAGAGCGAGGCATACGTATTGGCGTTCGCTTCGTAGAGCCGGTGAAACGCGGTGAACGCCGTCGCGCGGTCCTGCTGGTTCCGGTTCGTCGAGAGGATCGCGCGATACTGGCCGTACGTGAGCGTGACCTCCGCGCCGCCGGATAGACGAATCGTCGGGAACTTCGCGTCGGCCGTCGACAGCGCCGAGTACGCGTCGTACGGCGTGGTTCCGAAGTGGCTCGCCAGTGACAGCAGATGCTCGCCCTTGTCATCGAGCACGTGCTCCTGTTGCCGGTACAGGTCTTCAATCGCGAATCGATACACCGCCAGGTCGCGATTCTCCGCCATCCACACCTGGACCTCGGCCAACGGAATCTTCAGCAGCTCGGGGTCGAACCAGGCCGACGCCTGCGCGGCCTTGGAGAAAAGAATCTGCACCTGCTGGCGTTTCGCGTTGATCGCGTTGTCGCGCTGATCCTGGTCGTGCCAGAGCGACGCGAAGTACCACACCTTGTACTCGAGCTGCCCGATGTCGTCCCGCAGTCGGAGCGCCCCTAGCAGAGGTTCGGAGCCGCCCGCGAGGCTGCCTTGCAGCGCCGCGAACGCGGCGATCTGCGCGTCGAGCTCGTCGTGGGCGGCCTGCCACGCCTGCCAGTCGGCGAAGATATGCGAAAGGTTCCACTTGAAACGCTCGGGGATGTCGGCGCGGTCGCGCAAGGCTGGCGCCGCTGGAGCTTCGGTAGCCGCGAACGGATGCATCCGGTCATCATACTGCAGCCAGTTGGGTTTCACTTGCACACTACCCGGCCGGCCGAGCTGCGAAGGTCTGATTCCTGCTGCGACTAGGTTTCCGTGGCAGCGTGCCTCACACCCGTTTCAGCCGTGCGGTAGTGCCTCAACACGGGCGTTGACGCGGCGACCCATCCCGTCGCGATCAGGCATCCCACTCCCCCACTGACGACGGAAAACGTGGCGCCGAGCCAGCTCGCGACGGCGCCCGCTTCGAACTCGCCCAACTGCGGACCGCCGATGAAGAACACCATGTTGACGCCGATCATCCGCCCGCGCAGGCGATCGGGCGTCTCGAGCTGACGCACGATATTGCGGATGACCATGCTGATGGTATCGGCGGCGCCCGTGACCGCCAGGCACGCAAACGTCAGCCAGAACGACCGCGACACGCCGAACACGACGGTGGCCAGCCCGAAGACGCCGACCGCCCAGAGAAGGACCGGTCCGCGGCGGTCGATGCGAGGGGTGACCGGGACCATCACCGCGCTCGACGCCACGGCGCCGACCGCCGGGGCGGCATAGAGCCAGCCGTAGCCTTGCGGTCCGACCTTCAGAATGTCCTGCGCGAAAATCGGCAGCAGCGCCGTCGCCGACGAGAAAAACGTCGCGAAAAAGTCGAGGAGCATCGTCGATCGAATCAGCGGCTGGCGGAACACGAACCGGAGCCCTTCGAGCGCCGCGTGCCACGACACATCGTCGCGGGAGCCGTCTTGGGAAGGCTCACGTTTCGGCACGTCACGCATCATCAACAGGGCGCCGATGACGAACGCAAACGACAAGGCATTGATGAGGTAGGCCCACGCCACGCCGCGCGCCGCGATCAACAGACCGCCGAACGAGGGCCCGACGACCGACGCCGTCTGAAACATGATTGCGTTGAGGCTGATGGCGCTCGGCAGGTGCTCGCGCGGAACGAGCATCGGGACCAGCGCCTGGCGGGCCGGCAGGTCGAACGTGCTCACCGCCGCGCTGAGCGCCGCGAGCGCGTAGACGGGCCAGAGCGCCGAGCCGCCGCTCAGGGCCAGCAGCGCGAGCGCCGCCGCGACCACCGCCGAGCCGGTCTGCGTGAACAGCATCAGCCGCCGGCGGTCCCACGCGTCGGCGACGACGCCGCTCACCATGGAAAAGAAGATGATCGGCGCGACCTTCACGAGGCCGACCATCCCGAGTGCGAGGCCTTTTCGCTCGGGCGACACGAGCAGCGACACGTGCCAGAGCAGCGCCGCGTTCTGCATCGTCGATCCGATCATCGACGCGAGCATCCCGACCCAGATCAGCCGATAGTTGCGATGTCGAAGGGCGACGAACGATTTCCGGGGAAAAGGCAACGGGGACGGTCACCTCACGTCGACGAGCTCGACGTCGAACACGAGCGTCGCGTTCGGCGGAATCGTGCCGCCGGCGCCGCGCGCGCCGTAACCGAGATCGGGCGGAATGACGAGCGTGCGCGTCCCGCCGACCTTCATGCCGGCCACGCCCTGATCCCAGCCTCGAATCACGATGCCGGCGCCGAGGCGGAAGACGAACGGCTCGCCATGCGATTCGCGGGAGCTGTCGAACTTCTTGCCGTGGTGATCGGCTGCTTTGTCGTCGTAGAGCCAGCCGGTGTAGTGCATGGTGACTTCCTTGCCAGCGGTCGCGGGCGCACCACTACCGACACTGGTGTCAGTGATCTGGAGGCTCGTGACGTTGCTCATTCCTTCAGCTCCCGCGGCCGGCTTCTCCTGCGCGCAGGCGAGTGCAGAGATCCACAGGCCAACGATCATGAACAGCAGAATCGCGCGTCGGTGCATAGTCAGCAATTCTATCCCACGGTCTCCAGTGGCGGACCTATCACGTGACCGTCAGCACCAGCTTGCCGATGTGGGCGCTTGATTCCATCACGCGGTGGGCGGCCGCGGCCTCGCGCAGCGGAAAGGTCTGGTAGATGATCGGCGCGACCGTGTGCGACTCGAGCAGCGGCCAGACGTGTTGGCGCAGGGCGACGGCGATCGCACCTTTTGCAGCGACCGAGCGCGGGCGAAGCGTCGAGCCGGTGACCGTCAACCGCCGCTGCAGGACGACGGCCATGTTGATCTGGGCCTTCGCGCCGCCGATTAACGCGATCTGCACGAGCCGGCCGTCGACTGCGAGCGTGTCGAGATTGCGCGGCAGATAGTCGCCACCGACCATGTCGAGAATCAGATCGACGCCTTGGCCGCCGGTCAGGTCACGAATGGCGGACACGAAATCCGCGTCGCGGTAGTTGATTGCGCGCTCGGCGCCGAGCCGCTCGCAGCCCGCACACTTTTCTGCCGAGCCTGCCGTCGCGAACACGCGCGCGCCGAACGCGCGCGCCAGTTGGATGGCGGTCGTGCCGATGCCGCTCGACCCACCGTGAATGAGGACCGACTCGCCGGACGAGAGACGGCCGCGTTCGAACACGTTGGTCCACACAGTGAAGAACGTTTCGGGAATCGCCGCGGCGCTCGTGAAATCCATGCCGCCCGGAACCGGCAGACACTGCGGCGCTGGCGCGACGCAGTACTCCGCGTACCCGCCGCCCGTCACCAAGGCACAGACACGATCGCCGGCACGCCAGCCGTCGACGCCCGGTCCCATGTCCTCGATCGTGCCGGCGACTTCGAGGCCCGGGATGTCCGACGCGCCCTTGGGCGGCGGATACGTCCCTTTCCGCTGCATGACGTCCGGCCGATTGACGCCGGCCGCCGCCACTTTGATGAGCACTTCACCGGGACCAGCCGAGGGACGCGGACGCTCGGCAGGCACGAGCACATCGGGACCACCGGGCTCACGAATTTCGATCACTGTCAAAGAGTCGTTCCTTGATCGCGTCAAGTGACGCGTCGATCCGCATGACATGGCTCGGCCGCGAGAGCGCCTCGACGAGCGGTGCCGGTTTGTCGACCGCGTGGCCGATCGCCGCCTCGACAACGTCGTGAAACTTCGCCGGATGCGCGGTCGCGAGAAAGATGCCGGGCACCGACCGCACATCGAAGCCGCTCCGAGTGATTCCGAGATAGGCAATCGCGCTGTGCGGGTCGAGCAGATACCCGCGCTCTTCGTACACACGTCGAATCGTCGCCGAGATCTCATCGTCGGCATGCGAGCTGCCGACGATGTCCCGGCGCATGGCTCCGACGTCCCCGCCGTACATCCACGACATCCGATCGAAGTTGCTCGGGTTGCCGACGTCCATCGCGTTGGCGACGGTCTGCTTCGACGCACGAGGCTCGAACCGGCCTGTCGTCAGATACACGGGGACGACGTCGTTGACGTTGGTCGCCGCGACGAACCGCTCGATCGGCAATCCAGCCCGCTTCGCCATCAATCCAGCCGTTAGGTTGCCGAAGTTGCCGCTCGGGGTCGAGACGAACGTGCGGTCCGATCCGGTCCGCCGGGCCAACTGCGCGACCGCGTGGAAGTAGTAGACCATCTGCGGAAGCAGGCGGCCGATGTTGATCGAGTTTGCGGATGTCAGCCGGAGCCGCTCGAGGAGCGCCGAGTCGGCCGAGGCGGCCTTCACGAGCCGCTGGCAATCGTCGAAGTTGCCGGCGATCGCGTACGCCCGCACGTTCGAGCTGGGCTCCGCATTGAACATCGTCAACTGCGCTTCCTGCCGCGGGCTCACGCGTCCGGCCGGGTACAGCACGATCACGCGCGTGTGCGGCACGCCGTGAAACGCGTGTCCGACCGCGCTGCCGGTATCGCCGGAGGTGGCGACGAGCACCGAGGTGGGGGCCTCGCGATCGTGGAGGGCCGAGATCAGACGCGCCATCACACGCGCGCCGATATCCTTGAACGCGAGCGTTGGTCCGTGAAAGAGCTCGAGGGCGTGCACGCCGGGCTCGACCTCAACCAGCGGAATCGGAAAGTTAAGCGCGTCGGTGACGAGCGACCCCAGCGTGGCTTCATCGATCTCTTCAGCCGTATACGGGCGGAGCGTGCGAATGCCGATCTCGACGAGCGATCGCGACGGCAAGGCGGCCAGCTCCTCCGGTGCCCAGCGATCGATCGACTCCGGCATGTAGAGGCTGCCGTCGGGAGCGAGGCCGTCGAACAGCGCCCATTCGAGCGACGTGGCGGGCGCCCGGCCCCGCGTCGTTACGAAGCGCATACGACGCGCGCCCCCTGCGGAGCGATTGACGACACGTAGGTCTGCGGGTTGCCCCCGATTTCAGCGCGAACGGCCGCGGTCATGGCGAGCGCGACGCGGTCCGCGTCGGCGGTGCCGCGGCACAGCGCGAAGAGTGACGGCCCCGAACCGGAAAGACTGCATCCCAGCGCGCCGGCGTCGGATGCGGCACGCTTGATCGCGGCGAGTCCGGGCACGAGCGGCGCGCGGCGCGGCTCGGCGATCGTGTCTTCCAGGGCGCGTCCGATCTGCGCGAAATCGCCGCGATGCAGCCCGTCGACCAGTGCGCCCAGATTGGCCCACTGGCGAATGGCAGCCGCCAGCGGAACCGTGTCGCCGAGCAAGGCACGTGCGCCCGAGGTTTCAATCTCGAGATCAGGGTGCACGACGACAGCGGTCAACCCGGCGGGGACTGGAAGCCGAATGATGTCGGGTGGATTAGGGACGCGCACGAGGACGAACCCGCCGCACAGCGCCGGCGCAATGTTGTCGGCGTGGGCCGATCCCGCGCCCAGTGCTTCGCCTTCGAGGGCGCACGCCACGAGCGTCTCCATCGACGCATGCAGCTCGAACAGCGCGTCCACAGCCACGACCGCTGCCGCCGCGCTCGCGGCGCTGCCACCGAGGCCGCTGGCCAAAGGCAGTCCTTTGCGAATGGTGAGCGCGACACCGCGGCGCTCGCCGGCCG
>JAHFUI010000219.1 GCA_023265175.1 Acidobacteriota bacterium | reverse complement strand
GATGAACCACAGTGCGCACTTCCGGGGTCGGCGGTTCGGCACCGTGGATGGTGGGATCCCTGAGGAACAAGTGCGCCGCCGGGAGGTTGTTCCTCCAGGTCACCAGGATCGGCTGTCCGCGCCGCGTCTCGAAGGTGGGACCCGGATACTGGCCGTTGTAACCCCACAAGGTCGCGGGCGCGAGGTCGCGATGGAGCTTGCGCCGCAACTGCGACATCGTGACCTCGAACACCGGCGTCCCGTTGGAGACGCTCACCGGGTCCATCGTGCTGGGAAGCGGCAGAGGATCGACGAACTTAGCGAGCGGTCCGCGAGTGCCTTGCTCGGCCCGACTGCGCGGCCTGTGGCCCTGTGGGCGACGATTCGTGACCTGGCTCGCCGCCAACGGTGAGAACCCTCGGCCGATCAAGGCGACTCCGCTCAGGATCTGCAGAAAGCGGCGTCGAGAAACGAGCGGGAACAGTACACGGCGCAGCAGCATCAGTGGCCTCCAGGCTGTTGCGTCGACGCGTCCGGCCCCGTGAGTACAATGGGGACGTCGGACGCGTCAGGCGCGCGAGCGCGTGATAGGGTCTGTCCGGACCTGCGTTCGACCGGGCCCGCCGGTGTTATCAGCACCTGGCGGGCTTTTTCTTTCTCTTTGCGTCCCTTCGACGAGGCTCCACCTCGTCAAATCTTTGTTGCCGAGCACGATACCATCAGATGATTGACATGTCAATCACGCGTAACGTATACTAAACATGTCATGGAAACTTGGAAAGAGTTCGAGGCCAACGAGCTGACGCACAGCGCGGCCCATCATCTCGTCGCCATTTACGAAGTGGGTCTGAAATACGGTGGCTGGGCGCGGGTATCGGACATCGCCCGCCACCTCGACATCACGCGCGGCAGCGTGTCGATCAACCTGCGCGCCCTGAAGAAACGTGAGTGGATCGAGACCGGCGAGCATCACATGGTCAGGCTTTGCGCAAAAGGCTTGAAGGCGGCGCAGTCGGTGATGGCGAAACGGGTTGTGGTCAAAGCCTTCCTGTCCGACGTGCTGGGCACACCTGATCCGCAGGCCGAAATTGATAGCTGCAAGATCGAACACCTCATCGCCCATTCGACGGGACAGCGGCTTGCTCGTTTCATGCGGTTTCTGGGGTCTGGAGATCCCGTGGCAACGGAATTCCTCGAACGCTTTCGCGGTGTTCGCGGTGAATGCCCTGACAACCGCACCTGCGACGTGTGCAAGGGGCATTGTCTGGTTGACGAATTGGAACGCGCCATCTAGAAGAGGAAACGGGCGTGAGCGGAAATCGAAGCGAAGTCGTGGAGGATTTGAATCGCCTCATGGCCGAGGAGGCCGAGGCGTTCTTGCGGTACTTCCAGATGCGCTTCCGCCTGCGCGGGAAGAATCGCCGTACCGCAGAGAAGTTCTTCGAGGGCGCGCTCAAAGAAACCCTGGAACATGCGGATGCGATCGCCAAGCAGATTCGTTCGCTGGGGCACATCCCGACGCTCCACATCCATCTCTCGCTCGGCGGCGGCCCGATGCGCCCGGAGGAGGCGTTGGCGGAGGCGCTCGATGTCGAGCAGCAGGCGCTGGACGCCTACAAAGACTTTCTGCCGCGCGTGATGGGCGACCCCGTGCTGGAGGATTTCATCCGCAAGCAGATCGCGGTGGAAACGGAACACGTGCAGGAGATCCTTGATGTCGTGCACGCCGGCCCCCCCCTGAAACTGGTCGCGAAACTCGAGTCGTAAGGAGGCGGGTTTCATCCCCGTGGTAGAATCCCACCCGATACCCGGCCTCGGACACTGGTTCGGCGGTCCAATCCGACGCAGTCCGGGCACCGAGCAGGAGGCGCGATGCGCGGCAACGAGCAGGTCATTGCGAAGCTCAACGAAGCCCTTCGTGAGGAGCTCACGGCGATCAATCAGTATTTCGTCCATGCCGAGATGTGTCACAACTGGGGGTACGACCGGTTGGGCAACCTCATTCGGAAGCAGTCAATCGGCGAGATGAAGCATGCCGAGGAGCTGCTCGAGCGCATCATCTTTCTCGATGGCACGTCCAAGATGGAGCCGCTGCCCCTGACGATCGGGCACGACGTGAAGGCACAGTTGCAGAACGATCTCAACCTCGAGCTCAACGCTGTGGTGATGTACAACGAGTCCATCAAGATCGCCCGGGAGGCCGGCGATAACACTTCACGGGAACTGTTCGAGCGGCTGCTGAAGGACGAAGAAGCCCACGTCGATTTCCTGGAAACCCAGATGCACCAGATCGAACAGCTCGGGTACGAGCGGTACCTTGCGCGGCAGATCGAAGGCGAAGAGCACAGTTAGGGACTTTTGAAGGCGCTTCCGAAGCGCCTTCTGTCGATCAGATTTCCAAACGAGGCCCTCACATGATCACGCTCAAGAACATTCTCGTCGCCGTTGATTTTGGCGAGGCATCCGAGACTGCTCTCGCGTACGGGCGCGAGCTCGCCCGCCTGGGCGGAGCCACCCTGCACGTGCTGCACGTTGCCGGGGACGTCGCCGCAAGCGCAATGGGAGTCGAGGGCTACGTCACCGATCTTACGAGCGTGCAGCAGGAAGTCGAGGATTCCGCGCGCAAGCAGCTTGACGGGGCGGTCAGTGACGAAGACCGGCGGACACTTGCCGCGAAAACGGTCGTACGGACCTCGAACACGCCGGCCTTATCGATCGTGTCCTACGCGAAAGATGCTCACATCGACCTGATTATCGTGGGCACCCACGGTCGTGGTGGGATGGCACATCTGTTCATGGGGAGCGTTGCGGAACGCGTGGTGCGTACCGCTCCTTGTCCTGTGCTGACGGTGAGGAATCCCGAACACGAATTCGTCCTGCCGGACGCGCTCCAAGTGGTGGCGCGAGCCTAACGGCCAGCTCGGCATCGATCGCGGCGAGCAGTAGAGACGTGTTCGTCCGCTCCGAGGTCACAAGAGCCGCGACGTGCGGAAAGGCTGCGTCGACCACGGTCCAGAGCTGGCGATCAGCCTCGCCGCAGCCTTGGGCGAAGGCGGGCAAACTATCGTCTGAACCGATCCATGAGCGTGCCGATCGTCTGGAGGGCCCGGTCCAGCACGTCGGAGCTGGGGACCGGAAGCCTCAGATAGTCCTCTCCGGTCTGCGGATCGCGATGGACGAAGCGGAGCCCTTCGGCGCGACCATCGCCCGGCGCGTGGGAAGCCGCTGCCAGCTGCTCGAGCAACGCCACGCCGGTTTCCACAAGCGCAGCCCAGCCGCTCGCTGAGCCGGCCGCAGACGCTGCGGTCGCCACCGCGATTCGTGGTTCGGACTTAACGGGCGGCTTGGCCTCACGTACGCGATCGCCGCTCACGTCTGGCGGCTGGGCAGTCACCGTCGTCGTCTTTTCGACCGTCTCCATGAAGCGGCTCAACCGGCTGCCCCCGAGGAACACCTCTCGTTCGCCGCCATCGAGTACGCCGGCGAAGAGCGACTTCTTGAACGTGAGCACCGAGAGCATGCCCTCTTCGATGGTGCCTTCGGCAATGAAGTTGATGACTTGAACCGGCTTCCTCTGGCCCAGACGATGGACTCGGCCGATGCGCTGCTCCAGCACGGCCGGATTCCACGGCAGGTCCATGTTGACGACGATCGACGCGTGCTGAAGATTCAGTCCGACGCCTCCGGCATCCGTCGACAGGAACGCGCGGCACCGATCGTCCTCGCGGAAGCGATCGATGAGTCCTTTTCGCCGCGTGCCATCGACCCCGCCGTGGAACAGCACGTGCTCGATGCGCTTCTTCTTCAGCCGCCTGACCAGCAACTCGAGCATCCGCACCCACTGGCTGAACACGACGACCTTCGAGCCCGCCTGCTCGAGCAGCTCGTCGAGCAGCGTCGCCAGTTCGTCGGCTTTGACGCCGTGGTCCGTCTGGTGGTCCAGCAGATACGTGCTGTCGCAGCTCATCCGCATGTTCTGCAGCGCGATCATCAGCCGGCGTTGGTCGGCCTCCGAGAGGAACTTGTAACGGCGCCATTTCGCCACGATCCTGGCGACGCCCTCACGGTTCTCCTCGTGATGAATGCGCTGCTGCGGCGTCATCGGCACGAAGAAGTTCTTGTCGAGCCGTTCGGGCAGTTGTTTCAGGACCTGCGCCTTGCTGCGGCGGATCAGGACCGGCGCCAGCGTCTTGCCGATGCGGTCGAGGTCTCGATAGCCGACGACCTTGCCATTCTCATCGCGCACCTGATGATCCGCCAGGAACCTGAAGGTCGGCCCGAGCCGATGCTTGTCGACGAACGCGACGATCGACACAAGCTCCTCCAACCGGTTCTCGAGCGGCGTGCCGGTGAGGACGATAGCGTAGGGCGAGGCGATCCGTTTCACGCTCCGGGCCGTGCGTGTGTTCCAGTTCTTGATACGCTGCGCTTCGTCCAGGATCACCAGGTCCGGCGACCATCTGGCGATCAGGTCGAGGTCGGCGTGCACGGTGTCGTAGTTGGTGATCTTGAAGAAGCCGTCCTGCGCGGCGTACTGCTGCTCGCGTCGGGCGCGCAGCCCGGCGACCACCAGCGCCCGGCGGTCCGTGAAGCGCGCGATCTCTCGCTCCCACTGGTGCTTCAGCGATGTCGGACAGACAATCAGCACGCGCTCGACGCCGAACTGGCGCGCGATGATCTCGGCCGCCGCCAGCGCCTGGATCGTCTTGCCCAGACCCATCTCGTCGCCAATGAGGCAGCGACCGGCGCGCGCCGCGAAGAGCGCGCCTTCGCACTGATACTCGTAGAGCTCGCCCTTGAGCAGCGTGCGGAGCCCCGGGTCGTGGACACCCCGAGGAAACGCGTCGGCGATGTACTGCTCGCGGCGCGACCGGTCGCGCACCTCCGCGACGAACCCCAGCACGTCGTCGTAGCATCGAAGATCATGGTCGACCTTGGCGGCCTGTGAGAGAAACGATTCGAACGTCGCATAGGCGTCGGCGCGCAAGATCTGCTGAGAGTCGAAATACGTCGAGGCCAGCGCTGTCAGCGTTCGTGGACACGACGTGCCCGGTCGAAAGCGCACGTCCCGCTTCGCGCCGTATTGGAGGACGATCTCGCTGTACGGTGGAAGGAACCCGCGCCGGAGCACCGCCCGCGTGTTGGAGCGCCCCTCGAGTTTCCGCAGGACGAACTCCACGTGCTTGCAGGTGCCAAGCGCGTTGGTGGCGAAGTCCGGGCAACTGCAATAGTTGTCGCCCGGATGCGGCCCGCGGATGGCCACACGATAGGTGCTGCCGCTTCGCGGGTTGGTCACGTGGAAGTCGGAGAAGACGGGCTCGGTGCCGGCGTTCGTCAGGTTGAAAGCCTGCTCGCGTCCGAACTGGCGGCGAAGCTCCCGCTGCCACGCCTCGAGGGACATGTCGGGCGGTTTGTGCAGGCGGGACAGCTTCCGGGTGACCGCTCTCGGCATCGGCCGCGTGCTCTGTGCTTGCCTAGGTTCCATCGTGGGTCTCGATCATCCTGGCGCCGCGTGGCCGGAGGCGAACAAGAAACTGTGAAGCCGACCGAGAACCTCAACGGAAGCGCAAGTAACGCGCACCTAGCCGCTCGAACGCGACGCGATCCGCTCCCAACACGTCCGCGTCGAGTGACTGGGCAGTCGCAAGGAGCCAAGCGTCGTTCTCGCCCATCCGCCGCGGAGTGCGACGTTGTAGCAGCGCGCACCGGCGCGCCTGCGCGAGATGCAAGCCTTGAATGGCGAACCGTTGCAGTGATGCCAGCGCAGCAACCTCATCGGCCGCCCCTTCCAAGACCTCTTCCACGCTGACAATGGAAACCACCAGCCGACGCCCGCGCAGCGAGGGCAAAGACCGTCGCGCCGGACCTTCTTCGCCCCTGGCGGTTTCCCGCTCCAGCGCAACGAGAAAGGAGGTATCCAGTAAGACCGGGCGGTTCAAAGTCTTCTCTGTGCGAGGCCCAAGCTCTTGCCCTCCGAGGCCTTAACCCATTCGATCAGATCATCTCCCGTCTCGATCGGCCCGGCCGAGTCGATCAAAGTCCGGATGACTTCCGACTTCGGGACTCTCCTACGCCGCGCCCACCGGGTCAGACGCGCGGCGCGTTTCCTATCGAGTTTCACGGTGATCGTTGGCATGGTAATACACCGATATTACCATGCCGATGATCTCACGGAGTTCACGCGCGCCGTCTGGGATTCGGTCCCAGGGCGCGTGTTGATTCTAGGAGACGCCTTCATGGTTGCAACCTCCTGAGGCAAAAGTAGCGGCGGATCGGAGAAGACCACGGAGGTCGAGGGCGAGCCATTTTTCAGCGTCGACGAGCTAGTGTCCTGTCCCAGTCAAACCTTGACATGTTCCGGGCGGGGCATCCCGGCTGACTGCGTTGCTCGTCGCTCACATGTTCCCGACATGCTCGCTCCTCCCGCCTTGTCAGCCGGGCGCCGCGCTCCGGAACATTGTCAACGCTTGACTGGGACAGGACACTAGATGAACTCGAAACACAATTGCTTCTCGGTTCCGACATTGGGCGACGCGCAGCATGGCTTCGCAAGAATCGACTCCGACGACCTGGCCGCTTGGCCCCACCGCAGCGGCTGCCAGGGCTGCAAGATCCCCTGTCCCGGTCGCCACATCTAGGACTCGTTCCCCTGAGTCCGTGCGTGGGTCGGTGGTCGGCGTCAGCATCGGCTAAGCTGGTGGACGTTGATGCGCGCGTCTCTGCGTGCGCACGGGGTCCAAGGAAACCCGTACGGCGGGGGTTGTCCACCGCCCTATCGAAAACGAGCTTCATCGGATGCCGAAGTTCAAGGTGCTCCTGTGCGCCATGCCCGACACGGCGCTCTGCTTCAAGCGTGTGGGCGACATTCCGAACCTCGGGATCGCGTCCCTCGCGGGCAACCTTCCCGAGGGCGTGGAGGTGAAGCTCGTCGACCTGGTGGTGCCGTACACGAACACCGGACGCCTCGTGCGCGAGCTCCTGCGCGACTTCCGCCCCGACATGGTCGGCCTCTCCGCCATGAGCTACCAATACGACAGCGCCGCGCGC
>JAHFUI010000218.1 GCA_023265175.1 Acidobacteriota bacterium | reverse complement strand
AGGGCGTCGACAGGAATGTCTGCCCAAGGATGAGGGCTGGACCAATCGTCTGCGCCGGCGAATAGCTCCACGCGTTGTCGAAGCGCAACGCACCTTGCAGCGTCATCCGCCCCATCGTCCACTGATCCTGCCCGTACAGCGCGGTATACCTGACGCGATCGCTTTGGGTGAAGACCCTGAGGCTCTCGGTCAGCGACGCCGGCCTGCCGCCGTTGAACGTGTACGCCAGGTTGAGATCGTTGCCGTGGTTCTGGATGTCTTCAACGAGGTAGCCGCCGACATACCCGACCTTCATGGTGTGGGCGCCGGTCACGTACGACATCGTCGCGCGCCAGGTGTTCGGGTTGTCCCAGTCCTGGGCCCAGTTCTGAGAACGATAGGTTGTTCCGGCGAGCGCGCCGTTGATGGCTTGCTGCTCGGTGATGCGAGCAAGGCCTCGCGTCGCGTTGCCGGGGCTTTCGAATGGACCCCACGCGGCCCGATATGACCCGAGCCCGGCTTCCAGAAGCAACCGGTTGGTCGCGGGCGACGACCACGTGACCTGGGTGTTCTTCACGTTGGTATGCAGGTAGCCAGCGGTTTCAGGCGACGAGGTCGCCGTCAACCCGCCCAGCCCGAGCGACCCGACGACGGCGCCCGCGGAGGGCTGGTTGCGGCAGGCGTCCGCAGTCGTGTTGACCGCCGAGCCGTTGCACGGCCGCTGCAGATCCTGATGGTAGTTGAACTTGTTGCGAGGCGTGGCCTGGAACGTCAGGCGAATGCTGGCGAGCTGGAAGCTCTCGGCGCCCTGCGCCGTCTTCGTCGTGTCGGCCAGATAGGTGAATTTCGTCGGATCTCCCGCGTTCAGGTTCGGATAAATCCCCGGAATCGACCGGTGCTGTCCTTCGTCTCGCAACGTGCCGTAGTACCACAGGCGATCCTTCTTGATCGGTCCGCCGACGCCGCCGGTGTAGTCCCACTGCTGCAGGAGCTTGCCGGGGACGGCGAATCCGGGGACCTTCTGATAGTTGTCGCCGACCATCCCGCTGCTGACGCCCGAGAGATAGATCTGGCCCTTGACCGTGTTGCCGCCGCTCTTCGGCACGATGCTCAGCGAGGGTCCGCCGACTTCTGCTTCACCCATACCGCCAGAGGTCGTGGTGACCACTTCGGCCGCGTTCGAGATGTCGGCGACGTAGGTGGACACGCCGCCGCCGTTCAGCGCGGCGCCGGTGTTCAGGCCATCGACCTGCATGCGGCCCTCGTTCGCGCGGCCGCCCGCGCCGCCGAACACCGTCATTTGGGGCGTCACCTGGATGTCCGCGCTGGTGCCGGCTTGAATGATGATCCCTGGAATCAGCACGGCGGTCGCTGCCCACGACCGCGCCGTGGGGACCGTCGTCAGCACGTCGTTGCTGAGCGTCGTCTGACGCCGGACGCTTTGCACGTCGACCACCGGCGTCTCACCGGTGACCGTGATCGTCTCGGTGACGCCGCCGACTTTCATGTCGGCGTTGATCGCCGCCACGAACGAACCGCTCAGCTCGATGCCTTCGCGCTTGACCTGGCTGAAGCCGGTCAACGTAAAGGTGACGCTGTAGGTGCCGGGAAGCAGATTGAGGATGCGGTACTGCCCGCTGCCGTCGGTGATGTCCGAGCGGACTTTTTCAATCAGCACCGGGCTCGCGGCTTCAACCGTCACCCCTGGCAAGACGGCGCCAGACGCATCCTTCACGACGCCTGTGATCGTCGCTTGCGCGTACGCCGATGCGGGAAGAATCACCAGCCAGGTGAGCACGAAGAGAATCCGTTTCAACACACGCATGGGAGCTCCTTTAATCGTCGATCCTGCCCTGTTGTTGCTCAATATAGTCGAATCGTATTAGCCAGCCGGGCCGCGGTCAACGCCGTAACGAGCCACGTCGCACGACCGCGACCCAAAACTTATAGGAAATCCGGAAAATTGAATCAAACCGTCGGAACCAGGCCCGGGAAGACGTACGCGTACAGCATTGAAAGGATGGCCATGACCACCATCAGCAGGACGCTGTGTTTGATGGTGAACCGGAACAGCCGGCTCTCATCGGTGCGGGACATGCCGGTGGCGGCGACCGCCACCGCGATGCTCTGAACCGAAATCATCTTGCCCATGACGCCCGCCGCGGAGTTGACCGACGCGGTCAGCACCGGATTGAGGCCCAGCGCGTTGGCGGTGACGACTTGCAGGTTGCCGAACAGCGCGTTGGCCGACGTGTCGCTGCCAGTGAGGAAGACGCCGAGCCAGCCAACCACGGCGCTGAAGAACGGAAAGGCGCCGCCTGTCGCCGCGAGGGCGAGCCCCAGCGTGGACGTCATGCCCGAATAGTTCATCAGGTAGGCGAGGCCCAGCATCGACGCGATCGTCACCATCGCCAGCGACAACTGCCGGAAGGTGTCGACATACGCTTTCACGACCCGCCCTGGCTGCACGCCCAGCACGAGGGCTGTCGCGAGGATGGCGAAGAAGCAGGCGGTCCCCGACGCGCTCAGCCAGTTCCAGGTGAACACGGCGGCGTAGGGCGCCGGCCGCGGCGTGACCGGCGGCACCCGCGTGATCAGGTTGTGCAACCCGGGCACATTGATGCCGTTGAGCGTCGTCGCGTTCCTCGGCAGGAAGGACGGCATGAGGCCATTCGTCCACTGATCGAGCGCAAGCTTGATCTGCGGGGCGCCCCACAGCAGCACGAACACGACGAGCAGCAGGTACGGCGCCCATGCCATGAAGACCTCGCTGCCCGTGTGGCCCTTCATCGCCAGAGTGGCCGGCCCCTCGCCGTCCAGGCGCATGATCGTCTTCGGCTTCCAGAACTTCATCACCAGCACCATGACCACGATGCAGGTCAGCGAGCTCATGATGTCGGTCAGCTCGGGGCCGATGTAGTTCGACACGAAAAACTGCATGCCGGCGAACGAGACGCCGCACGCGACGATCGCCGGCAGCACTTCGAGCGCGCGCCTCCATCCGGTCATCACGACGATGAGGTAGCCGGGAATGAACACTGAGATCATCGCGCAGAGCCGTCCGACCATCGCGCTGGCGGCCGCGGGCGGCAGCCCGGTCACGTTGGCGAGCGTGACGACGGGAATGCCGATGGATCCGAACGCGACGGGCGCGGTGTTGGCGAGCAGACAGATGCCGGCGGCGTAGAAGGGCGAGAAGCCGAGGCCGGCCAACATGGCGCCGGACACGGCTACGGGCGCGCCGAATCCGGCGGCGCCCTCGATGAACGCGCCGAACGAGAACGCGATGAACATCGCCTGCAGTCGCCGGTCGCTGGTGAGTCCGCCGACCGAATCCTTGATGATCTCGAACTTGCCGGTGTCGACCGCCAGCCGGTACAGCATGATCGAGGAGAAGACGATCCACGCGATCGGGAACAGGCCGTATGCGGCGCCGTAGAGCGTGGAGATCACGGCGAGCTGCAGCGGCATGCCGTACGCCGCCAGCGCCACGACCAGCGCCGAGACGAGCGAGGCGACCGCTGCCATCCAGGCCGGTTTCCGCAGCACCCCCAGCATGATGAAGAGCACGAGGATGGGGATCGCGGCGACCGGCGCCGACAAGCCGAGGCTCCCGCCGACAGGAATGTAGTTGTGCTGCCACATAAGAGTCTCAGCAGAGGGTGGGCTAGGGGCTGGAGGCTAGAAAGCCTCGGTGTTCTTCCAGCCTCTAGAATCCAGACCCCAGCCTCTAGACAGTCGGCATCGCCTCAGTCCCATGCGTGTCAGAAAGCCGAAAGCATATACGATAAGAGATGCCGATGGACGAACGTCTGCTGAGTGAGTTCGTGCGAATTTGCGGCGCTGACGGCGTGCTGCACGAACCGTTACAGCTGCTCACCTACGAGTGTGACGCGCTGCCGCATCTGCGGATGCTCCCGGCGCTCGTGGTCCTGCCCGCGTCGGCGTCTCAAGTGCAGGCGGTCGTGCGGTTGTGCAACCGTGCGGGCATGCCGTTTGTCGCGCGCGGCCATGGGACCGGCTTGTCCGGCGGCGCGCTGCCGGTGGCCGGCGGTGTGGTGATCGCGCTGTCGCGCCTCAACCGGGTTCTCGACGTCGATCTCGCCAACCGCCAGGTCACGGTCGAGCCGGGCGTGACGAATCTCGAGATCACGCGGAGGGTCGCGCCCGACGGGTATTACTACGCACCGGATCCATCCAGCCAGCAGGTGTGCTCGATTGGCGGGAACGTCGCCGAGAATTCGGGCGGCGCGCATTGTCTGAAGTACGGGTTCACCGTGCATCACGTGCTGGCCTTCGATGCCGTGCTCCCCGACGGCGAGATCGTGCACCTCGGCAGTCCGATGGCCGACACGCCCGGTCCCGATCTGGTCGGGCTCTTCGTCGGATCCGAGGGGACACTCGGCATCGCCACGAAGATCGTCGTCAGGATTGTGCGCAGACCCGAGAGCGTGCAGACGCTGCTGGCGGCGTTCGACAGCATCGACGCCGCGGGCGGCGCGGTCTCCGCGATCATCGCGGAGGGCATCATTCCTTCGGCGGTGGAAATGATGGACAGGCTGGCGATCCAAGCCGCGGAGGCCGCGGTCCATCCGGGATTTCCTTCTGTCGATGCGATCCTGATCGTCGAGCTCGACGGTCCCGCGGCCGAAGTCCGCTCCTTGTTCCAAATCGTCGAAGAGACCTGTCGGAGACAGGGGGCCACCGGCATCGAGATCGCGGCCGACGATCAGCAGCGCGCGCGCATCTGGAAGGGCAGAAAGGCGGCGTTTGCGGCGATGGGACGCGTCTCGCCCAACTACTACGTGCAGGACGGCGTGGTGCCCCGCACCCGTTTGCCCGAAGTCCTCCGGCGCATTCGAACGCTCGAGGCGCGATCGGGACTCCGGATCGGCAACGTATTTCACGCCGGGGACGGCAACCTGCATCCGCTGATTTGCTACGACGAGCGCGTGCCCGGCCAAGGGGATCGGGCGGTGGAGGTCGCGGCCGAGATTCTGTCGTACTGCATCGAAGCCGGCGGATCGATTACCGGCGAGCACGGCGTGGGAGCGGACAAGACGGAGTCGATGGGGAAGATGTTCACGGCCGGGGATCTCGAGGTGATGCAGCGCGTCCGCGCGGCCTTCGATCCGCGGAAGCTGTGCAACCCAGGCAAGATCTTTCCGGCGCCGCGGCTGTGCGGTGAAGTGCCCGGCACGTATCGCCAGCGTCCAGTCGAGCAGGCGGGGTCGGCGGAACGATTCTGATGTCCCTCCCTTCCGTCCTTTCCTTCCTGCAATCCTGTAATCCTGCAATCCTGCAATCCGGCGGGGTCCGCGAAGCGGGGCCCCTCGACGCGATCGACGGTGTTCAGCCGCGCGCCCTCGTCGAGCCCGATTCGCCGGAGATGCTGGCGGAGCTGCTGGCCTGCTCGTCGCGCGAGCGGCTGTCGATCGTGCTGCGCGGCGGTGGCACGAAGCTCGGGTGGGGAGGGCGGCCGGCCGGCATCGATCTGATTGTCAGCACTCGCCGGCTCAATCGGGTGCTGGCGCACGCGCACGGTGATCTGACCGCGACCGTCGAGGCCGGCGCGACGCTCGGCGACGTGAATCGCGAGCTGGCGCGCCACCACCAATGGCTGCCCCTCGACACCTCGTTCGACGGATCCACGATCGGCGGAATGATTGCCACCAACGAGAGCGGTCCGGTGCGGCACCGGCACGGGACGCCGCGGGATCTGCTGATCGGCATTCGGCTCGCGACCACTGATGGACTGCTGGTGAATGCCGGCGGCAGGGTCGTCAAGAACGTCGCCGGGTACGATCTCGGAAGGCTGATGAGCGGATCGTTCGGCAGCCTGGCGGCGATCGTGAGCGCGACGTTCAAGCTTGCGCCGTTGCCGCCGGCGTCCACGACGCTGGTCGCCACGTTTCGCGATCGCCAGGCGATGGCCCAGGCCGTCTCGGCCGTCGGCTCGAGTCAGCTCGAGCCTGCCGCCTTTGATCTGCACGTCGCGCACGAATCCGGTCCTGCTCCACACCTGACACTCCTGATTCGCTTCGCGACGACGGCTGCCGCGATCGATGCGCAGATCGACGACGCACGACGGCTCCTGGCCGCCGATCACATTGACCTTGTCACCGGTGCTCACGAAAGCGAGTTGTGGCGCGATCACGCGCGTCGCCTGTGGACGGCGGCGGGCGCCGTCGTGCGGGTCGGTTGGCCGCCAGCCGCGCTCGAGGGCGTGCTGGCGCTCGTCGAGCGCATCGGGCGGGAAGGCGCGAGCGCGATCGAGCTTGTCGGGCGCGCGGGCGTCGGAGCCGGCTCGGTTCGAGTCAGCGGCGACACGACCACTCAGGTGCGCGCTGTCGAGCATCTCCGCGCCCAGCGTGACGTGATCGGCAACGTCGTCGTCCTGCGCGCCGATCTTGCGGTGAAGGAGAGAGCCGACGTGTGGGGTCCGCCCGGCGACGCCGTGGCCCTGCTCCGGGCCGTCAAGACCGCGCTCGACCCGGCCGGTATTCTGAACGCGGGACGGGGACCCGTTTAGAGATATGTCCGCCTTTGACGCCATTGATCCCCCGTCATCAGCGCTGATGGACAAGTGCGTCCACTGCGGGTTTTGTTTGCCCACCTGTCCGACCTACCTGTTGTGGGGCGAGGAGATGGATTCTCCGCGGGGCCGCATCTACTTAATGAAGGCGGCGCTCGAGGACCGTACGACGATCTCGTCGTCCTTTGTCCGGCATTTCGACGCGTGCCTCGGCTGCATGGCGTGCGTGACGGC
This sequence comes from Acidobacteriota bacterium, assembly GCA_023265175.1. Lineage (GTDB taxonomy): Bacteria > Acidobacteriota > Vicinamibacteria > Vicinamibacterales > CAVVIG01 > JAHFUI01. The sequence continues at coordinate 313 of JAHFUI010000218.1, read as the reverse complement.
CTGTCCGTCTGGCGTTCAGTACGGCCCGCTCATCGAGCGAACCAGAGCGCAGATCGAGCGCCATCACCGCCGGCCGTTTGCGGACCGGCTGTTTCGCGCGGCGCTGTTCGGCGTTCTTCCCTATCCGCGACGTCTTCGCGTGGCGCTCGCGCCGCTGGTGATCCTGGGGCATGCGCTGCGAGCGCTCAGCCGGACGCGGATCTTCAATGTGTTGCCCTCGCGTCTGCGGGCGCTCGTGACGCTCGCGCCGAGGGTCTCATGGGCTGCGCTGACGGGTGGCGCTCCGGAACGGACCGCGGCAGCCGGCGTCCCG
>JAHFUI010000061.1 GCA_023265175.1 Acidobacteriota bacterium | reverse complement strand
TCTCGGCCGTCGAGCTGGCCATGCTGCACGACGTCGGCATGGTCGGCCTCGCGGCGACGATGACGGTGGCTCCCGTGGAGCCGGGGTCGGATGTCGTGGTGCTTGGTTGTGGTCCGCTCGGATTGAGTGCCGTGCAAGGCGCGCGCATCAAGGGCGCCGCGCGGATCATCGCGGTCGAACCGGTTCGGTACCGCCGCGAGCTCGCGCTCAAGCTCGGCGCGACCACCGCGCTCGATCCGAACGTCGAGGGCACGATGCTCGTGCAGAAGATCCAGCAACTGTGCAACCGGCCGACGAATCGATTCCTGGCCGGCGGCGGTACTGCCGGGCCCGACTTCGTCATCGAAGCCGTCGGCGGCGATTTATTTCCACCCAAAGTGGAGGTCGGTCCGGATCCGACGGGCATCCTCTCGTTGCAGCAGGCCTGGCAACTGTGTTCGCCGACCGGACACCTGGTCACGACCAGCATCGGTCATCCGGCGGGCAGCATGGTGTCGTTCCCGGCGAACCAGTGGGCGGACGGGAGCAAGAACCATCATCCCGGCAACCTCGCGGGGGCGCAGTCGATGCGCGATCTGCCGCGGTACGTGAAGCTGATTGAAGCCGGCCTCTTCGACGCGAAGTCGCTTGCGACCGGCATCTATCCTCTGGATCGCACGCGGGAAGCGTACCAGGCGGCGGCCGACCGAACGACGGTCGCCGCAGTTGTGGTCTTCGCGTGAAGCGACGAGAATTTCTTGCGTCCGGAGCGGCCGCAGCCGGCTCCTTCGTCCTCGCGCCGTCCGCGTCCATGTCGTACGCAGGGTCCGGCTTGGACCGGATTGCTGCCGCGACCCCCGCCGCCGCGGCTGCCGAGCCCGAGCTCTCGTCGCTCAGCCTGAAGCAGGCGGTCGACCTGATTCGCCGCAAAGGCGCCTCCCCGGTTGAGCTCACGCAAGCGTGCCTGAAGCGGATCGCGCAGTACAACTCCGCGCTCAACGCGTTCATTACGGTCGTGCCGGATCAGGCGCTCGCCGCCGCGCGCGAGATGGAGGCGGAACAGCAGCGCGGGAAGTGGCGAGGGCCGCTCCATGGGGTTCCGATCGCGCTCAAGGACAACATGGACACGGCGGGCGTCCGCACGACCGGCGCCAGCGAGGTGTTCAAGGACCGCGTCCCCACGGAGGACGCGGAAGTGGCGCGACGGTTGAAGAATGCCGGCGCCATTCTCCTGGGTAAACTGAATCTTCACGAGTTCGCGTACGGCGGATCATCGACGGTGACGGCCTACGGCACGATGCACAACCCGTGGGCACTCGATCATGTCACCGGCGGATCGTCGGGAGGGCCCGGCGTTGCCGTCGCCGCCGATCTCTGTTTCGCGTCGCTCGGCACCGACACGGCCGGCTCGGTTCGCATGCCCGCCGCGCATTGCGGCATCGTAGGACTCAAGCCAACCTACGGCCGCGTCAGCACCCGCGGTGTGATGACGCTCTCGTGGACGCTGGACCACGTCGGGCCGATGTGCAAGACCGTCGAGGACGTCGCGGTGATGATGAACATCATTGCCGGGTACGACGATCTCGATCCCACGACCGCCGACCGCGCGGTGCCCGATTACACGCGCGCGCTGAAGATGCCGACCTCCAAGCTGCGACTGGGCTTTCCGAGAAAGCCCTTCTACGACAACCTCGATCCGGAAGTGGCCAACGCCGCGGACGCCGCGATTGACGTGCTGCGCAGGCTCACCGCCGGGATGACCGACGTGCGACTGTCGGCGACGCCGAATCCCGGGACGATTTGGGGTCCCGAAGCGCTCGTCTATCACACCACATGGATTACCGAGTCTCCGGAGAAGTACCAGCCGTCCACCCGCCGATCGCTCGAGGGCTCGATGCAGGCCAAGGCGGCCGACTACGTGCGGGCGCGGCGCCAGGTGGAAACGCTCCGGCGGGAAATCACGAGCGTGTTCGCAAACGTCGATCTGCTCATCACGCCGACGATGAAGACGCCGCCGCCGAAGTTGGACGCGCCGGGCGCGGCCGGTGGCGGCGGGAACAACAACGCGGTCTTCGACATCCTCGGTCTGCCGACGATCTCGATTCCGTGCGGCTTCTCGGCGTCGGGATTGCCGATCGGTCTTCAAATCAGCGGCGCGCCGTTTGCCGAATCGACCGTGCTCGCCCTCGCGCACGCGTACGAGCAGGCGACCGATTGGCACACGCGGAAGCCGAAACTGGCCGGGTAGCGCTGGTTCACCTGACCTGACAGACCTCGATCCGGTTACAGACTCAGAGTATGAATTAATCCGCTGGCAAACAGTGAACCACGAAGGACACAAAGGTCACAAAGCGAGTTCTCTTCAAGAAAGAGCCTTTGTGGTCTTCGTGTTCTTTGTGGTTCCCGCTTTCTTCTCACGCTCTCAGGCCGCTTCGGGAGGAATCATGATGCAGCGAATTCTTGCCGGGATCCTGATCGTGACTGCGACGGTGTCGTTCGGACGGATCGCGTTGGCGCAGAGCGAGACGTACAAGGCGCGTCTCTCGCGGGTCCCGATCGAGAATTCAACGCTTGCCGGAATCACCGGATCGGGATCAGCCACCGCGGTCCTCACAGGCCGCAGTCTGTCGGTCCGCGGCACCTTCGACGGGATGCGTACCGCCGCGACGATCGCGCAGATTCATCTCGGCCCGCGCGGCGTTCGCGGACCGGTGATGTTCAACCTGATGGTGACGAAGGGCACGAGCGGAACGATCACGGGCATGTTCATGCTGACCGCCGAACAGGCGGAGGCCGTCAGACGCAGCCGTTTTTATATTCAGATTCACAGCGAGCAGGCGCCCGACGGCAATCTCTGGGGTTGGTTGTTGCCGATGACGTAGGCTCAGTCGACAGTCGACAGTCGTCAGTCGTCAGTCGTCAGTCGACAGTCGTCAGTCGACAGTCGTCAGTCGTCAGTCGTCAGTCGACAGTCGTCAGTCGACAGTCGTCAGTCGACAGTCGTCAGTCGTCAGTCGACAGTCGTCAGTCGACAGTCAACAGTCGACAGTCGACAGTCGTCAGTCGACAGTCGTCAGTCAGGGGTAGGAGATGAAGCGTTCAGTCGCGACCGTTGCGCTCATCGCTCTGTGTTCGGTCGCGCTGCGCGCCGACGTCACCGTCACGACGATGATGGCCATCGAGGGACCGTTGGCCGCGATGATGAACGGCGCGACGCCGCGTATGATCACGCGGATCAAAGGCATGAAATCGCGCACGGACCTTGAATTTCAGGGTCAGACGCTGTCGACCATCGTTGATCTGGCGACCAGGCAGACCGTGGTGTTGATGCCTGCGCGGAAGACCGCACAGATCGTGGATGCCGCCAGCGTGGCGGCGCGTGCGGGCTCAACGGCCGGAGTGCCCAAAGTCGATGCCGTGCTCGAACCAACGGGTCGCATGCAGACGATCGACGGCCAGCGCTGCGACGAGTTCAGGTTCTCGATGTCGGCGGATTTGTCACAGGTGGGCGCGCAGGCGCCGCAGATTCCAAAGGAAGCGGCCGAGGTGCTCAAGAACGCCAAGCTGGCCACGAAGGGCGTGATGTGCCTGGCCAAGAATGCGCCCGGCGCGGCCGAGTATGCGGCGTTTCAGAAAGCGGCGATCGCCGCCAATCTGCTGTCGGGTACGGCGCCGCTGCCGGGGCTCGGCGCTGCACAGGGAAGCGTCGACCAGACGATGCGATTGTTCGCCAGGCCCGAAGGGATACCGTACTTGGTGGAAGCCGACACCTCGCTCGAAGGCACCGCGCCGATCATCGACATGATCAAGCAATTTGCCGCCGTGAAGATGATCAACAAGGTGACCGAGGTCTCGGTGGCACCGATCGCGGACGATCTATTTACCGTACCGGCCGACTACACCTACACCAAGCCTTAGCAGCCCGTGGTGGATCTCGCCGCCTCGTACACGTTCGCTGCCGCGCCAACCACTGTCTGGAACCTGCTAATCGATCCGGCGGTCGTCGCCGCGTGTCTTCCCGGGTGCGAGCGTCTGGAGCCGATCGGCGAGGACCAGTACCGAGCCTCGTTGAATCTGGCCGTGGCGTCCGTCAGCGGTCGGTACGCGGGGACGGTTGCGATTCTCGACAAGCGGCCGCCGCATTCATATCGACTGGTTGTCGAAGGCACCGGCAAGCCCGGCTTCGTCAAAGGCGAGGCGACGGTCGAGCTCGTCGAACAGGACGAGACGACGATCGTGAACGTGAAAGGGCAGGGCCAGGTCGGCGGCCTGATCGCGCGGGTCGGCCAGCGTCTGCTCGGCACGGTGTCGAAGATGATGATGGACCGGTTCTTCGGGTGCCTCCAAGAAAGGGCCAAGGGCTAAGCCGCTAAAGCCCGCCAAAGCCGGACACTACGTACAAAGGCCGGTGTGTTCGCGCCGCGCGGCGAGCGGACAGCGTGTTGAGATGGGCGGCGAGCGCTTCCAGGCTTTCGAGGTTGTGAACCGGCAGAAAGTCGTCGACGAAGGGTAATGCCGCCTGCATCCCGCGCGTCCGTGGCTGGTAGCCTGCCCCGCCAAGCAGCGGGTTCAGCCAGATGAGACGATGACAACTTCGCTGGAGACGGCGCATCTCGCGGGCGAGCACATCCGGTTCCCCGCGGTCCCATCCGTCGGAAATCAGCAGCACGACAGGTCCGCGTGCCATCACGCGCCGCGCCCATCGCACGTTGAATGTCCGCAGCGCGTCTCCGATGCGCGTACCGCCCGCCCAGTCGGGCACGCGCCGCGGAATCGTCGGCAGCGACTCGCGGCTTCGGCGACGCCCGAGATCACGCGTGAGGCGCGTCAGTCTGGTCGCGAATACGAACGCTTCGACGTGTTCGAGACCACCGGTCAGGCTGTGAATGAAATGCAGCAGTAGCCGGGCGTATCGTTCCATCGATCCACTGACATCACACAGCAACACGATCGGCCGCCGCCTGATCGCCCGGTCGCGCCTCGGCAGCGTCACCGGTTCGCCGCCATAGCGGAGATTGCGGCGCACGACCTGCCTCAAGTCCAGCACTTTGCCCTCGCCGGACTTGTAGCGGCGGGTCGGCCGCGTCCCAAGGTCCCACCTCAGTTCCGCGATCACGGTCGCCGCCGCTTCGAGCTCTTCCTCGCTGAACTGTTCGAAGTCCTTGACCCGCGACACCTCCCGCGGGCTGTAACTTCTCGGCGCGACGCGCTGGACCGTCTCGGTCAGCATTGGCGGCGAGGGGTCGTCCCACGAATCGGGTTGCGCCGCTGGCACATCGACCCGTGGCGTTCCGGAACGGCGTTGTTCACCCACCGCCCGCAAGTCGGTCGATGACCAGGCATCGGGCGGCGGTCTCCAGAACACGCGGAACGCCTCGTCGAAGATCGGCAGATCCTGCTGGCGGTGGATCAGCAGCGATTGCAGCGTGAAATAAAAATCTGATCGTCGACCGATGTCGATCTGTTCCAGCGCGCCGGCCACATCGAGCATGCGTCCGGCATGCACGTCGAGACCGAGCGAGTGAAGGAGTCGGCCGAAGTGGAGGAGGTTGTGGAGAAGAGCAGGCAATTTGGAATTAGGAATTTGGAATTAGGAATTAGGAATTCGCGACCGGTCGAGAAGCTCCGCGATCCGCGCGCCCTGCATGAGCTGTATGTCTTCCTGGTTCTTGAGCAGGACGCCCAGCGTGTGTTCGATCGCCGCGGCGTCCAGCTCCTGGCGGTCGAGCGCGACGAGCGCGGCCACCCAGTCGAGTGTCTCGGAGACGCCGGCGGCCTTGTAGAGATCGGTTGCGCGGAGCTCCTGGACGAACGCCGTGACCTGCTCGGCGAGCCGTAAGGGCGCGTTCGGCAGTTTCGTCGTGACGATCCGCAACTCCTTCTGAAAGTCCGGATAGTCGATCCAGCAATACAGACAGCGCCGCTTCAGCGCGTCATGCAGCTCCCGGGTCCGGTTCGACGTGATGATGACGATTGGCGGCGTGTCAGCGCGGATCGTGCCGAGCTCGGGAATGGTGATCTGAAAGTCCGCGAGCAGCTCGAGCAGATACCCCTCGAACTCCTCATCGGCCCGGTCCAATTCGTCGATCAGCAGAACGGGCGGCCGTGTGCCGCGAGTTGAGAGCGCTTGGAGCAGCGGACGCTTGATGAGAAATTCTTCGGCGAACAAGTCGCCCGCCGCGTGTTGGCGATCGACGGCGCCGGATGCTTCCATCAAGCGGATCTCGAGCAGCTGCCGCGCGTAATTCCATTCGTACACCGCGTGGTTGATGTCGAGGCCTTCGTAACATTGCAGCCGGATCAAATCGGTGTCGAAGGCCGACGCGAGCACTTTGGCGACCTCGGTCTTGCCGACGCCGGCTTCTCCCTCGAGCAGCAGCGGACGCTGCAGCTTCAGCGCGAGATAGATGGCGGTCGCCAGCCCGCGATCGGCGACGTAGAGGTGTTGCGCGAGGAGCGACTGGAGATCGTCGATCGAGGTAAGGATCATGGGAGTTGGAGCAGTCATCAGCCTTCAGTCGCCGGTCTCCAGTCAGAACGTGGACGGACGACGGACGACGGACGACTGACGACTGACGACTGACGACTGACGACTGGTGACTGACGACTACTTGCCCCGAGCGGCCGCAGCCGCGAGCGCCCGCTTCACCCACACCGGCGCGACCGCCTTGCGGTAATCAGCCGACGCGTAGAGATCGCCGAGGATGTCGGTCCCCAGATCCCGCGCCACCTCGCTCGCGGCCCTGGCAAGCGTCCCGGCCGACAGCGTCTGACCGATCAGCGCCTGTTCGACCGACGCCGCACGCGTGGCGCGGGGAACGAGGCCGCCGATCGCGACGGCCGCCGCTGTGCACGTCCCGCTGCTCACAGTAACGCTCGCGGCGACGCCAATCACGGCGTAGCGCGATGCCGGATGCGAGAACTTCACGTACGCCATGCCCTGGCCCTTCTGCCTGGCCGCAATCTCAATCGCGCTGAGCAGATCGCGGTCCTCGAGCGCCGTCGTCATCATGCCGGTGAAAAACCCGCCAGCGTCGATGGTCCTCGTTCCGCGCGGACCGGTGACCGTGAACCGTGCGCCGAGCGCGGTGAGGACGGTCGGCAGGTCCGACGCGGGATCGGCGTGGGCGACGTTGCCGCCGATCGTTCCGCGATTGCGCACGGCGGGGTCCCCGACCTGCTTCGCCGCCTCGGCGAGCGCCGGGCAACTTTCGCGCAGCGCTGTCGAGGCTGCAAGATCGGCATGTGTGGTGAGCGCGCCGATGCGAATCGTTCCGTCCTTGACGGTGATGCCCTTGAGCTCGGCGATCCGTCCGATGTCGATCAGCGCAGGCGGCGCCGCCAGACGCAGCTTCAGCAGCGGGATCAAGCTGTGCCCGCCGGCCAGCAGCTTGGCGCCAGGATGCTTCTTCAACAGCGCGCTCGCTTCGTCGACCGTCGCGGCCCGGTAGTAGTCGAACGGTGATGAGTACATCTTGCCTCCGCTGAACGGTTGAAGAGCTAGCCTTTTGCTTGCTGAATCCCGCGCCACACGCGCTCCGGGGTCATCGGCATCCGAAGCGACGCGACGCCCAACGGCGCGAGCGCGTCCATGACCGCGTTGTACACGGTCACGGTCGACGCGATCGTGCCAGCTTCACCGATCCCTTTCAGTCCCAGCGGATGATGTGGGGACGGCGTGACCGTCGAGATCACCTCGATGTCGCAGAGCGCGCCGGCGCGCGGCAGCGCGTAGTCGAGCATCGACCCGGTCACGAGCTGACCGTTCTCGTCGTACACCGCTTCTTCCCACAGCGCCTGGCCCAGACCCTGCACGACGCCGCCGTGCACCTGGCCTTCGACGATGACCGGGTTGATCTGCGGGCCGCAGTCGTCGAGCGCGACGTACCGCTTGAGCGCGATCTGTCCGGTTTCCGGATCGACCTCGACCACCGCGACGTGCGATCCGAAGGGATAGGTGAAGTTCGGCGGGTCGTAGAACATCGACGCCTCGAGTCCCGCTTCGACGCCCGCCGGCATGTTCCAGGCGACGTTGGCCATCAACGCGACGTCCTGGATGGTCTTCGCCTTGTCCGGAGAGCCCTTGACGAAGAACTTGCCGTCCGCGTAGTCCATGTCCTCGACGGCCGCCTCGAGGAGGTGCGCCGCGATGACCTTGGCCTTTTCTTTCACCTTGCGGGTCGCCAGGATCAGCGCCGCGCCGCCGACCGCCGTCGTTCTGCTGCCGTAGGTGCCCCAGCCCATCGGCGTGTTGTCCGTGTCGCCGTGTACGACCTTCACATCGTTTGCGTCCACGCCAATCTCGCTTGCGACCAGCTGCGCGAATGTCGTTTCCTCTCCTTGACCGTGCGGCGACGCGCCGATGAAGACCTGGACCTTTCCGGTGGGGTGCACGCGCACAATCGCGCTTTCCCAGAGTCCGCCCTGAAACCCGATCGCACCGGCCACTTGGGACGGACCGAGGCCGCAGATCTCGACGTAGGAGGCGAGACCGATGCCCATGTACCGGCCCTCCTTGCGCGCTTCGCTCTGCTCCTTGCGCAGCTCGGCGTACTTCACATGCTCGAGAAGCTTCTTCAACCCCGCGGGATAGTCGCCGCTGTCGTAGGTGAGCCCGGTGATGACCGTATGGCCGTTCTCGAAGCGCGGGATCATGTTCTTCATCCGCACGTCGACCGGATCCATCCCGAGCGTGCTCGCCAGCTTGTCCATGACGCGCTCGATCATGAACGTCGCTTCAGGCCGTCCGGCGCCGCGGTACGCGTCGACCGGTGTGGTATTGGTGTACATCCCGTGGACGTCTTCCTTCACCGCGGGCAGGTTGTAGACGCCCGACAACATCAGGCCGTGCAAGATGGTGGGAATGCCGGGTGCCGCCGTCGACAGATACGCGCCCATGCCTGCCCAGACCTCTGCGCGAAGTCCCAGGATCGTGCCGTCCTTCTTGGTGGCGAGCTCCACTTCCTGAATGTGATCGCGCCCGTGCGTCGTCGCCTGGTAGTTCTCGCTGCGCGTCTCCGTCCACTTGACCGGCCGGTTGAGGGTCATCGCGCAGAAGCAGGTGATGAAGTCCGCCGGATACACGGCGATCTTGCTGCCAAATCCGCCGCCGACTTCCGGGGCGACGACCCGCAGCTTGTCTTCCGGCACCCCGGTGACGACGGAGCAGAGGAAGCGAACGATGTGCGGGTTTTGCGTGGTGTTCCAGAGCGTCAACTCTCCCGAGGCGCCGCTCCACTGCGCGAGCGCGGCACGAGGCTCCATGGCGTTGGGAATCAGACGCTGCTGGACGATCCTCTCTTTCACGATCACGTCAGCGTTCTTGAACGCGGCATCGATGTCTCCGCCGGCCACCACCCAATGAAACGCCTCGTTGCGTGGCACGTCGGCGTGAAGCTGCGGCGCGCCTGGTTGCAGAGCGTGCCTGGGATCGGTCACGGCGGGCAACGCCTCGTAGTCCACGTCGATGAGGTCGAGCCCGTCGTGCGCCTGATACGCGGTCTCGGCGACGACGACGGCGACGATATCGCCGACATAGCGAACCGTGTCCTTGACCATGCACTGGTAGCCGGCGATCTTGAGATTGGCATTGGGCAGCAGCCACGCGCACGGCACCGGCTTCAACCTATCGATGTCGGCGCCCGTGAAGGCGGCCAGGACGCCAGGCGCCTCTTTCGCGCGGCTGACGTCGATGCGCTTGATGCGCGCGTGCGCGTGCGGGCTTCGCAGCATGGCCGCGTGCAGCATGCCGGGAAGCGCCAGATCGTCGGTGTACGTCGCGGTCCCGGTGATGAGCCGCGGATCTTCCCGCCGCCGGATCCCGGAGCCGAAAATTCTTGCGCTCATGGTTACTGCCCTCGCCCGAAAGCCGCTTCGCGGACCGCGCGCACGATGTTCTGATACCCGGTGCACCGGCACAGGTTGCCTTCCAGACCGTGGCGAATCTCCTCGTCGCTCGGCTGTGGATTCTGGCGGAGCAGCTCGTGGGACGCGAGGATCATTCCGGGCGTGCAGAAGCCGCACTGCAGGCCGTGCGTGTTCCAGAAGGCCTCCTGAATCGGGTGCAGCGTGCCGGCCGGCGCCAGTCCTTCGATGGTCGTGACCGAGCTGCCGTCGACCTGCACGGCCAGGCAGGTGCACGATCGCACGGCGATGCCATCGAGCAGCACGGTGCACGCGCCGCACTGACTGGTGTCGCACCCGATCTTGGTGCCCGTGACGCCACCGAGGTCGCGGATGAAATGCACCAGGAGCTGGCGCGGTTCGACGTCGCGCTGGTAGCGACGGCCGTTGATGGTGATGTTGACCGGGACTTTCACGATGTCACCTCGCTTCGCAATCGCGAATTCGGACGGGGACGGATTATATCGCCTTCATCCGAACCGCCGTCGCGATACATCAATGGTCCACGTGGGAGATTTCCACCCCGCGCTCGTGGTGATATACTCCCGCGCTTGGCGTGCCACTCCGTCGCATCGCGACCACGCACGGCCAGCTCTCAGCAAGACCTTACTAATTTTTTTTGAAGGGAGTGGTTCCACATGGCAACGGACTTCTTCATCGGCGAGTCGCTGGTCGGCGACGGCAACGAGATCGCGCACATCGATCTGATCATCGGATCGAAGTCGGGAGCTGCCGGTTCGGCCTTCACCCACGCTCTCTCGAATCAGAAGGACGGCTTCAGCACCCTCCTCGCGGTCGTCACACCGAACCTGCCGGCGAAGCCCGACACGATCCTTTTCAACAAGGTCACGATCAAGGGCGCCACGCAGGCGGTGCAGATGTTCGGTCCGGCGCAGGCGGCGGTTGCGCGCGCGGTCGTCGACTCGGTCGCCGACGGCACGATCCCGCGCGACAAGGTGGACGACTACTGCGTGCTCGTCGGCGTGTTCATCCATTGGGACGCGAAGGACGACAAGAAGATCTTCGACTTCAACTACAAGGCGACCAAGGAATCGATCAGCCGTGCCTTGAAGGGCATCCCGAAGGTCGACGAGGTCGTTAGGGAAGCGAAGACGGCGAAGCACCCGTTCGCGGGCGGCGCCGAGGGCTAACGCGCGTGTGAAAAACCTTCTGCTTCAGCTCGACAGCTCGCCTCATCCGAGCGTCTTCGACCGCGTCGTCGCGTTTGACGGCGGCGCCGACGAGGTCATGAGCTACGGCGGCGTGACGGAGGACACGGTGCGCGATCTGGTGCACGGCGCGATGTTCACGCGCGGCCCCAAGGATCTACGGCACACGGCCATCTTCGTCGGCGGAACCGACATGGCCGCCGGGGAGCGGCTCGTGGCTGCCGTGTGCAAGGCGTTCTTCGGTCCGCTGCGTGTGTCGGTCATGCTCGACTCGAACGGATCGAACACCACGGCCTCCGCCGCCGTCGCGAAGCTGCAGCAGGCGGCCGGCGGCACCGTTCAAGGCTGTCGCACGGTGGTGACCGCCGGTACGGGACCGGTAGGGATGCGCGCGGCCGGCCTCCTCGCTCAGGCCGGCGCCGACGTCACGATCACGTCTCGCCGGGCCGAGCAAGGTGCGCACGTCGTCGAACAGATTCGCCAGCGGTTTGGCGGCACCGTGCGCGCGGTGACGATGGCCGATAGCTCCGGGGCGGCCGCCGTAATCAGTGCTGGCGGCGCCGAGCTGCTGCTCAACGCGGGCCCGGCCGGCGTCCGCCTCGTTTCGCGCGATGGTTGGTCGGGACCTACCGGTCTACGCGCTGTCGCTGATCTCAACGCCGTCCCGCCGCTCGGCGTGGAAGGGATCGAAGTCACCGACGACGGCGTCAAGCGAGAGGGGGTCACAGTCTTCGGGGCACTCGGCGTCGGCAACCTGAAGATGAAGATCCACAAGACGTGCATCGGCCGTCTGTTCGAGCGCAACGATCTCGTCCTCGATGCCGAGACGATCGCCGAAGTTGCTCGCGAGCTCGCGCCGGCGGATTAGATGCAACCGCTTCGTGCTTTCGTGGCCCGGGTTAATCTGCTCAACGACCGTGAACAATACACGCGTGCTGATCGCCGGCGTCTCCACGCGAGCGGCCGCTGAATCGGCGGCACGGGCGGGCTTCGTGGTGACGACGGTCGACGCGTTTGGCGATCTCGACCAGCATCCATCGGTCCGCTGCCTCTCGCTTTCACGGCGTTTCACCGCGCATGCCGCGGCGCTTAGCGTGGCACGCGTCGAATGCGACGCGGTCGCGTATCTCTCGAGCTTCGAGAATCATCCCCGCGCGGTCAGCCGGCTCGCCGCGGGTCGCGCGTTGTGGGGAAATGCGCCCGCGGTGCTGCGGCGTGTGCGCGATCCGATGCTCGTCATGCACGCGCTGCGGCGGCGGGGGATGGCGATCCCCGAGGTGTACGTTCAGACGTACGTAGTGTCCGGCTTTCCGCCTTCGCGTAAAGCTTCGGCGGAGCTCGCCGAAGGGCGCTGGCTCGTGAAGCCGCTCGCTTCCGGAGGCGGCCATCGCGTGCGGCCCTGGCGCCCCACCGGTGGGCATCGCGCGACTCTGCCGCGCGGCTGCTATCTGCAGGAACGTGTCGAAGGGACGCCTGGATCGGTGGTGTTCGTCGCCGCCGGCGGGCACGCGGTGCCGCTCGGCGTGTCTTGTCAGCTCGTCGGCGAACAGGCGTTCGGCGCGCCGGGCTACCGGTACTGCGGGAACATCCTCGCGCCCGCCGGCGACGAGCAGTTCGCGCGCGAGGAGTCCCTCGTCGAGCGGGCGTGCGCGCTCGCCGGCTCGGTGGCCGAGGAATTCGGCCTCGTCGGCGTCAACGGGATCGACTTCGTCGCCCGCGACGGGATCCCGTACGCCATCGAGGTGAACCCGCGGTGGTCCGCGTCGATGGAGCTCGTGGAGCGCGCCTACGGTTTGTCGGTATTCGGCGCGCATGCAGCCGCGTGCCGCGACGCGGCGCTGCCCGCATTCGATCTCGTGCGGGCGCGGCGCGGCCTGGACGCCGTGGGCAAGGCGGTGGTCTTCGCGCGGCGAGACGTCACAGTCGGTGAAACCCGCGCGTGGCTGCCTGACGGCGGTGCAGACGGTGACGTGGCCGTTCGCGACGTGCCGCATCCGGGCGAGCGAATCGACGCTGGCCGGCCGGTCTGCACGGTGTTCGCCACGGGCGGTGACGGAGCTGCGTGTCACGCCGCCCTCGTGCGACGCGCCGCACGCATCTACGAGGAGCTGGCGGGATGGGAGCGGGACGCCGCCAGAGAAACGAGCGCCGGACCGTCCGCGGCCGCCGGCTTGTGACAGCGTGCAACCGCGGCGATAATGGGCGCCGGTCACGTGCCGGAGTCACAGCATCACGTGGCGGCTATTCATCGGAGGGATTCATGACCGGAAAATGTCTCGGTGCGATCGCGCTGTTGGCCGTGCTGGCGTCGCCCGCTGTTGCCCAGGACGCGAAAACCGTGATCGGCAATGCCGCCAAAGCCATGGGCTCGGAGAATTTGACCTCCATCACGTTTTACGGGTCGGGCGCGAACTTCGGTCTGGGGCAGTCCAACAACGCGAATGGCGCGTGGCCCCGGACCAATCTGAACGACTACGTTCGGTCGATCGACTTCACGCAGCCGGCATCGCGCGCGACGGCGGTGACGTGGGCTGCGCCCGTCACCGGCGGTCCGGCCGTGCAGGGCGCGTTTCAACAGAACATCCTACCGGCCAACAACACGTGGGCGCAGCAGCTGGAAATCTGGACCACGCCGTGGGGATTTCTCAAGGGCGCCGCGGCGAACACTGCGACGGCCAAGGCCCAGACGATCGCCGGGAGGAAATACACCGTCGTGACCTGGATGACTCCGCAGAAGTCGCCGTCCGGCCAGTCGTACAAAGTCGTCGGCTACATCAATGATCAAAATCTCGTGGACAAGGTCGAGACCTGGATCGAGAACCCGATCTTCGGCGACATGCTCGTCGAGGCACTCTACAGCGAGTACCGCGATGCCAACGGTCTGAAATATCCCGCGATGATGGTGCAGAAGCGCGGGGGCCAGCCGACCTTCGAAGGGCAGATCCTCGGCGTGAACGCCAATCCCACGAACATCGCGCAGTTGGTCACGCCTCCCGCGGGTGGGCAGCGCGGCGGCGGTGCGGCCGCAGCCCCGGCGGCTGGAGGTCGAGGCGGGGCGCAGCAAGTGGCCGCACCGACGTCGGAGAAGCTTGCCGACGGGGTGTACCGCATCAACGGTGCGTACAACGCCATAGCGATCGAGTTCAAAGATCACATCGTCTTGTTCGAGGGCGGACCGCAGAACGAGGCGCGGGCCATGGCGATCATCGCGGAAGCGAAGAAGGTGATTCCGAACAAGCCGATCCGGTACTCGATCCTGACGCATCATCACTTCGATCATTCGAGCGGGCTGCCCGCCATCGTGGCGGAGGGCGCAACCATCATCACGCAGGACGTCAACAAGGCGTTCCTCGAGAAGGCCTTGAATGCGCCGCGCACGCTGGCGCCGGACGCGATGTCGAAATCGGGGAAGAAGCCGAAGATCGAGACGGTGGCCGAGAAGCGCGTGCTGCAGGACGAGACCCGCCTCGTCGAGCTGTATCACATCACCGGTCTTCCGCACGCCGATGGCATGCTGATCGCGTACCTGCCCAAGGAAAAGATCCTCGCCTACGCGGACATGTTCAACCTGCCGCCGGCGAACGACCCTGTCCCCAACCCACCGGTCGTCGGCACGGGCGTGTTCGAGCAGAACATGGAGCGGCTGAAACTCGAACCCGAGCGACTGTTGTCTGTGCACTCGCTGAACCCCGATCGCCTGGCCACGCGCGCAGACATCCTGAAATCGCTCGGCCGGTAACGGTGACAGCCATGAAGTGCTAGCGGGGCTCCGTCCAGACCCCTGAGGCTCCGCCTCGCTGGCACTTCAGGAACCGCCCTGATGCTCTCGGTCAGTGGTACGACCGTGAACGCCTTCTTCATCTGGATCGAATCGAGCGCATTCAGCGCCTGGGTGCGCGAGTCGCCGTCGGTCTTCGCCTTTCCGTCCATCCTCTCGCTCCACACCATCGGCATGGGTATCGTCGCCGGCATGAACGCGGCGATCGACCTGCGGATCCTGGGCTTCGCCCCGAAAGTGCCGCTCGGCGAGGCGCGGCGCGTGTTCCTGGTGCTGTGGTTCGGTTTCTGGCTCAACGCCGTGTCGGGCGTCGTGTTGCTCATCGGCTACCCGACCAAGGCGTTGACCAACCCGATGTTCTACGGCAAGCTCACGTGCATCGCGCTCGGCCTGGTCGCGCAAACGCTCATTCGCCGCCGCGTGCTGCCTGACGGCGTGGCCGACGAACACGTCGTGCCGATGCCGGGGAAGGCGCTGGCGGTCGCGTCGCTGGTGCTCTGGGCTTCCGCCATTACGACGGGCCGCCTGCTCGCGTATACGTGGGTGAAGCTGATGTCGATTTAGAAGGCGAACGGTGGCTGCGTTTCAAGTCTGGCTCGTGAAAACGCTCCTGAGCGTGAAGATCGTGTCCACGTTCATGCACTCCCGGTGGGGATGGCCGGCGTGCGAGAGCGTCCACTTTCTCGGCCTCTCGCTGCTGGTCGGCACGATCGCGACTTTCGACCTCCGGTTGCTGGGCATGGCCAGACGCGTCTCCATCGTCGCGCTGCACCGGCTTGTGCCCTGGGGCGTCTTCGGGTACATCCTGAACATCACCACCGGCCTGATGTTTCTCGTGACCGAGCCCGATCAATACATCTACAACCCGGCGTTTCAGTTCAAGCTCGCGTTCATGGCGCTCGCCGGCGTGAACATCCTGGTGTTCTACCTGGTGGTGTACCACGGGATGTGGAAGACGGAGCCCGGCGCCGACGCGCCGCGGGCGGCAAAGGCGGTGGCGACGGCCTCGCTGTGCCTGTGGGTGGCCGTCATCGTGTGCGGACGGCTGCTGACGTTCTATCGCCCGGGAGACTGCGACATCAAGGACGCCGGTTTCATCGCGACCTGCATCCCGCACGTGCGCCGGTAGGACGCGGCACGCGGGTCTGACCATGGTTGTTGACCATGGTATGATCTCCGCGTGGACGAAATGGCGATCTCGAAGTTCAAGACCACGTGTCTGGCCGTGCTCGACCGCGTCCGCCGGACCGGTCGGCCGCTCCGCGTCACGCGATTCGGCAAGCCGATTGCCGACGTCATGCCGCCGCAGATGTGAAGCCGGTCGCGACGTGGATGGGCGCCATGCGCGGCCGCGGCCGCGCCGCAGACGACCTGGTGGCGCCGGCCGAGGACGTCGGCGCGTGGACGGCCGTTCGGTGAATCTCCTGCTCGACACGCATATCTGGCTCTGGAGCCTGCTCGAACCCGAGCGGATCTCTCGCCGTGTCGCGTCAGCGCTGTCGGCCGAGGGGGTACGGCGATGGCTGTCGCCGTTGAGCGTGTGGGAAGCGCTGCTCCTGATCGAGCGGCGCCGCCTCACGGTCGACCGGCCGGCCGACGAATGGATCCGCGGGGCGCTCGATCGCGCGTCGATTGAGGATGCCGCGGTCACGCGAGAGGTGGCGTCTGCCACCCGGGCGCTGGCCACGCGCCATCGGGATCCGGTGGACCGGTTCCTGGCGGCGACCGCCCGAGTCTTCGACCTGACGCTCGTCACGGCCGACTGCCAGTTGTTTCATCTCCCAGGCGTCCGCGTCCTGCCGAATCGCTCCCAACGGACGCCGCGCTCGTAGATAATCTCCACGGACCAGGTCCGTTCCGACCGGCACCAGGCTTGGCGTCTACGAAGTGGCAGGCCCACTCGGCGCGGGCGGACGGGCGAGGTGTATCGAGCGCGCGACACTCGACTGAAGCGCGACGTCGCAGAGACTAAGAGCAGTTTGGCCGCTGGGACCCCTCGAATGCGGGCGGAGGAGGCCCCTTCAGCCACACGCGCCTGCTGCACTTGCCGCACCGATAGGGCCGTCGCGACAACAGCCACGTCAGCGGGAGCTCGAACCAGCCGATGTCAGACGGATCGAACCGGCGGGAAAGGCACCTTGGGCACGCAGTGATGCGCTGTTCCATGCGTGATCTCTACCGTCAACTACGACGATGGTCCGCGTTTCGTTTCCAGCCGAGGCAACGTCGAGGCCACCAGCCAACCGGCTGTAGACTGACTGGCGCAACAGATCGGTGAGGCGGAACAGCGTGTTCAGACAGTAAACTCGGGAATTCGTGTACCTGCGTGTCTATGCTGTCGGCGTCATGACCACCTGGAGAATCGTGCGCTGGGCCGTCGTGCTCGGACTCGTCTGTGCCCCGTCTGCGGGCGGTGCGATTCAGCTCGCGGCGCCGTCGCAGCAACCAAGAGGTAACGGCGATGTGACGCCGACGCTCCGGCAGATCGAGCCGGGATCGTCGCGCGCCGTTGAACCTGACGACCCGGATCAGCTGTACGGGCACCGAGAAGAGCTGGCGAGCGCAGAACGTGCCGCCGGCCTGTGGGCGGCACATGCCATCGCCGACTTCGATGCGGCGTGGAAGCTGTCCCGCGTGTGTTACTGGCTCGGTACACATGCGCCCGAATCCAAACGGCGCGCCGCACTCGAGCGCGGCGTACACGCTGGTGAGACAGCGGTTCGCACAGCGCCCGGACGGCCGGAAGGGCATTTTTGGATGGCGGCCAACATGGGTGCGCTGGCCGAATCTTTCGGCCTGGTACAAGGGATGAAGTATCGCGGAAAAATCAAACGCGAGCTCGAGAATGTGATCGCGATTGCGCCGGGGTGGCAGGGCGGCTCGCCAGAAGCTGCCCTCGGTCAGTGGTATTTCAAAGTGCCGAGGCTCTTTGGCGGCAGCCGCGCGAAAGCAGAGGAATACCTCCGTCGCGCGCTCCAATACAACCCGGACAGCCGCGTTGCCTTGTCGTTTCTGGCCGACCTTGTCGCGGCAGACGGCCGGCTTGACGAGCGGCGCGCGCTGCTGCAGCGTGTCATTGACGCACCGACGGATCTCGAGTGGATCCCGGAAGATAACGAGCTCAAGAAGAAAGCGGCTGAACGACTGACCGCGTTGGGCAAGTGAGGCCGCCCAGCTTCCGTTGACTCAGCGCCGGCATCGATGTCGCTGGCAGCAACTTCGGCTGGCAGCGTCATCCGCCGGTCCGTCTGGTGGGCTGCGGCGCCTATCAACAGCGAACATCGACCCGGACAGCGTGAAGGTGGAGTATCGGAGCGGCATGCTGCGCCTCACAGCGGCGGCCGCAATAGCGGCGCCAGCGCAGAAGGTCGAAGTCAAAGCTGCCTGAGGCGCGCTCCCGATCCGGTTGAAGGCAAGCGGCGGTGAATGTCGAGGATGCCTGGTCTCAACGCGGCGGATTACGCCATATCGTTCATGTGCCCCACATGGTATGTTCGGCGCTGCACTGCCCGACTTCCCACGGAGCGATGCCTGTTCTAATCGCGAGGAGAGTGACGCCATGGCTACTCTGAAGCGGGATTCTGTGGACCGGCGGGGGTTTCTGAAGGGCGCTGCAGCCGGCGCCGCCGCATTGGTCGCCAACCCCTCGGTGTCGACCGCACAGCCACAGGCCCAGGCGCCGCGCCCCACAACGCCCCTCCCGCCTGCCACGCTGGTTGCAGCTGAAACGAGCCCACCACCGCCGCGCGCCGACGTGTACACCACCGATCGCCCGGGCGCGGACTTCATGCTCGATGTGATCAAGTCGCTGAACATCGAGTACGTGGCCGCCAACCCGGGGTCGACGTTTCGCGCCCTCCACGAGTCGATCATCAACTACGGCGGCAACCGCATGCCGGAGCTGCTCACCTGCTGCCACGAAGAGTCGTCCGTCGCGATGGCCCACGGCTACGCCAAGATCGAGGGCAAGCCGATGCTGGTCATGGCGCACGGCACGGTCGGGCTGCAGCACGCGTCGATGGCCATCTACAACGCCTATGCCGACCGCGTGCCGGTCTACATCGTTCTCGGCAACGTCGCCGACGGTCCCTGGCGGCGGAGCGACGTTGAATGGGCGCACGCCGTGCAGGACGCGGCTGCGATGGTCCGCGACTATACGAAATGGGACGATGCGCCGATTTCGCTGACACACTTCGCTGAGTCTGCTGTCCGCGCGCTGAAGATTGCCACAACTCCGCCAATGGGCCCTGTCGTGGTCGTGGCGGATGCCGTTCTGCAAGAAGAGCCGGTCCCCCCGGACGACCGTCGCCGTCTGCGCGTGCCGAAACTCTCGATGACGGCGCCGCCGGCCGGCGAGCCGGGTGCGGTTGCCGAAGCCGCGAAGATGCTGGTCGCCGCGCAGAATCCGCTCATTGTGACCGGCCGCTCGGCGCGGACGTCGAAAGGTCTGGACCTGCTCGTGCAGCTGGCGGAACTGCTGCAAGCCCCCGTGTCCGACCGGCGGATGCGGATGAACTTCCCGACGCGTCATCCGCTGTACGACACCGGCACCATTGCCACCGCGGATGTCATCCTCGCCCTGGAAGTGCCGGATCTGTTTCACGTCACGCACGGGCTCACGCCGATCAATCGAATGGGCATGGAGTCGCGGCCGCTCACGAAGGCCGGCGCGAAGATCATTTCGATCTCCTCGCTTGACCTGCTCACGAAGAGCAACTACCAGGATATGGGGCGGTACAACGAAGTCGATTTGGCAATCGCGGCCGACGCGGAAGCGACGTTGCCGTCGCTCATCGAGGCTTGCAGGCGGTTGATCACGGCCGATCGCAAGCGGGTCTTCGACCAACGCGGCGCCGGATTCGTCGAAGCCGCCAGGCTAAGGCAGAACCGGGCTCTGCAGGAAGCCGCATGGGGCTGGGATGCGAGCCCGATCACGACGGCCCGCATGGCGGCGGAAATCTGGGACCAGGTCAGGAACGAAGACTGGTCGCTCGTCTCGGAGGTGGTGTTCCAAAGCTGGTGGCCGACGCGCCTGTGGGACTTCACGAAGCACTATCAGTTCATCGGCGGACACGGCGCCTACGGCATCGGCTACGGTGCGCCGGCCGCGGTCGGCGCCGCGCTCGCCAACAGGAAATACGGCCGCCTGACGGTCAACATCCAGTCGGACGGCGATTTGAACTACGCGCCGGGCGTGTTGTGGACGGCCGCCCATCACCGCATCCCGCTGCTGACTGTCATGCACAACAACCGCAGCTACCATCAGGAGCGGATGTTCGTGGCGGACATGGCGGCGCGGGCCGAGCGCAATGTGTCGCGCGTCGGCATCGGCAACGACCTGTCGAATCCGAATATCGACTACGCAACGATGGCGAAGGCGTACGGCATGTTCGGCATCGGACCCATCGAGAATCCTGCCGACCTCGGCCCGGCACTCAAGAAGGCCGTCGACGTCGTGAAACGTGGTGAGCCCGCTCTCGTCGACGTGGTGTCGCAACCACGGTAGGGGGGAAGGTATGAGAACGCTGTTGTCGCTGGCGGCCGTCGCCGTCCTTGCATCCGTGGGGGTGGCCGCCGGCGGTCAGACGGCGCCGGAAGGGAATGCTCGAAACGGCAGGCAGCTCTTCGAACAGCAGAACTGCTACTACTGCCACGGCACTGCCGGGCAAGGCGGGCGGGACGGAGCGCGGATCGCGGCGATCCCGTTGAACGCGCAGGCGTTCAACCGGTATGTTCGCCGGCCAGCCGGAGCCATGCCGGCGTTCACGGACAAGATTCTCTCGGATCAGGAGCTGACGGATCTGTACGCGTATCTGAAAACGCTTCCAGCAGCCAAGGCGCCAAAGGACATTCCGCTCCTGGATCAGTTGCGGGAGAAGTAACGGGAGTCGTAGGCCTTCCGGCCGGCGCATCGTTCGGATCGTCAGAGCAGCCACTCGTTGGTCACGCGGCGACACGCTGGGCGACACTCGTCGTGCCGATTACGCGTCTGAAGGCGGACGTGCCCACGCTTGCGGACTGGAGCAAGGTGGTCGGCCGATCGCGATCCACCACTAAGACCCTTTAGATGCCCAGCAGATTCCGTTGCAGCCGCTCGTACCCCCGCTCGCGGGCCCACAGGTCCAGCGACACGCTTGCGATGTCGTCGACCACGTGAACGGCCAGTCCATTCTTCGTGAGATCGATGGTCTTGAGGTAGCGGTGACAGCTGTCGCAGGCGTCGATCCGCACGTAGTCGAACTGCTCGGCCGTGTAGATCGGCAGCGCCTCGAAGCGCCGTTCGCCGCACGCCGGGCAGATCACGCGCATGTACTCATGCTCGGTCAGGCAGAGCGAACAAATCAGCGCGCGCTTTGCGCCCTGACCTTCCGGGCGGAGAACGCCGAGGACCGGAGGGGCGCCGCAGACGGGACAGCGCGCCGAGTCCTGGGATCCTGCGGGCCACACTTTTTGCCACGCTGCTCCAAGCTGCTCGGCGAAGGGCTGGATCAGGGCGGCGACAACGAACGTGACGGCTCCATCTGACAGTTGCCCCGGGGTTCCATCTGTCGCGCTGGTCACATACGCCCGCATCGCCTCAAGCCAGTTCACGCCGGCGTCCACGGTCTGTGCGCGCGCCCGCGCCGACAGCCAGCGCAGAAACGAAGGAACAGCGGCCAGCGCCGGTTCGAGATCGAGCGCGTCGTTGTACGGCCCGGCGTGGTTGCAGAGATGGAGCCCCACGGCGTTAGCCCCGGGGTACACGAGATTCCTCTGAAACTCCGTCAGTTCGGCGTAAAAAGACAACAGCTCGGCGGATGCCGGACTCTCGGTCGCAAGCAGGCGGGCTCGCGCGATGCGCTCGGTCAGGGTTGCTTCCGCAGATTGCGATACCACAGGAGGTGATGCGCCTTGGCCCACTCTTCGCTGACGTCTCCATGAATGATCGCATGGAGACCGCCGGGAACGACGAACACTCCCATATAGACGTGGATGATGAAGCCGGCGATCGTCACAAGCGCGGAAATCGCGTGGATCAACACCGCGCCGTAGCGCACCCACCGCAGGTTCCACGGCACGAGAGTGACGTACCAGAGGACCAGTCCGGAGAGCAGCAGCCCAAGACTGGCGGCCGTCATCGCCCAGAACAACACCTTCTGCCCGTCGTTGAAGCGCCAGACCGGCGGGACCTGCGCATCTTCGTTTCGGATGTAGTGACCGATCGCCTTGCGCCAGGTGCGATCCTCCGGCGTGATGCGCATGTCGGCGCGCCACATCACGTACATCCAGCCGAGCAGGCCGACAAAGAACAGCCCGGCCCACGGGTGCAGCAGACGCGACAGATAGCCGCCGCCGAGCACGATGGCGATCCAGTACATCGCGGGCGTCCAGAAGGCGAGTCCGGTCAGCAGCAGATAGACGTACGACAGCGCGGTAAACGAGTGGACGAGCCGCTCGCCGAACTCGTAGCGAACGATGCGGCGCTCCCGGCTATTGGACATCCCTTTTCACTCACGGGGGGCTTTGCCCCCGCGGACCCCCCTACGCGCTCACTCGCGGGGATGCCCCGCTCCGTTCGCGCGGCTCACTTGGTGCCGCTCGTTCGCGGCTCCTCGCGCGGCCCGCCGGCGCTCTTCACTTCCACGTCACGTCGGCTTTCCGTCCGAACCTGACGAAATGAACGGCGGCGGCGAGCAGCCCCGCGAACATCGCCGCGTTGCCCAGCCACTTCAGCGGCCCCTTCCAAAGCTTCACGGCGAGCGGAATCGTGGGATTGCGCGGCAGGCCGTACAACTCCGGCCGGTCGCCGTAGGCGAGCACCGTGACCACGCCCGTGCCGCCGACGCCCGGCGGATCGTAGACGGCCGCCTGCGCGAAGCCGTCCGCCTTCAACCGCTCGACCCGCCGGTTGGCCATCTCGAGCATCGTGTCCTTCGTGCCGAACTGCAGGCAGCCGGTCGGGCAGGCCTTGACGCACGCCGGCTGCAGCCCGACCGACGTCCGGTCCACGCACAGCGTGCACTTGTAGACGCGCTTGGTCTGCGGGTTGAGCTTCGGCACGTTGAACGGGCAGCCGGTCATGCAGTAGCCGCAGCCGATGCACTGGTCCTGTTGGAAATCGACGATGCCGTTCGTGTACTGCACGATCGCGCCGGGTGCGGGGCAGGCCGTCAGGCAGCCGGGCTCGGCGCAGTGCATGCACTGGTCCTTGCGCATCAGCCAGTGCAGCCTGCCGTGCTCGTCCTCGTGCTCGTTGAACTTGATAAGGTTCCAGAAGCCGGGCGCCAGATCCGGCAGCGTCTGATAGGTGCCGCTCTGAACGGTCGTCTCGGGCGGAAGGTCGTTCCACTCCTGGCACGCGACCTCACACGCCTTGCAGCCGATGCAGGTCGACGTGTCGACGAGCTTCGTGACGACCGCCGTCTTCCGCACGCCTGGGGCCGGCGGCGAGCTGGCGGACACGCGAAGCAGCTCGAGCGTGTTCGCCATCAGACCTTTTCCAGTTTCACGAGAAAGCCCTTGTACTCGGGCGTGAAGGAGTTCGGGTCGACCACCGTGTGCGTGACGAGGTTTGCGAGCGATCCGCGCTGCTCGCCGCGGCCGACGAAGCCCCAATGAATGGGAAAGCCGATCTGATACGTCTTGCGGCCGCCAATCTGCATCGGCTTGATGCGGCGGGTGACCATGGCGCGCCCTTCCACGGAGCCGCGGGCCGATGTGACGCGCACGCGATCCGCGTTGCCGATCCCCTTCTCACGCGCGAGCTCCTCGGGAATCTCCACGAAGAACTCGGGCTGGAGCTGCATCGTGTACGCGTTGTTCTTCGTCCAGTAATGGAAGTGCTCGGTCAGCCGGTACGTCGTGCAGACGATCGGGTACTCCTCGGCGGTGCCGAGGACGTCGAACTTCGTGCCGAACGGCTTCGCCACAGGATTCGAGCTGTGCGCCGGGTGCAGCGGATTTCCGACCGGCGACTCGGCCGGCTCGTAGTGCTCCGACCACGGGCCCTCCACGAACTGGCCCGGCACGAACAGCCTCGCGACACCTTCGGGCAGCATGATGAAGGCGCCCAGATCGACCTCGGGGGCGCTGTCAATGGTGAAGTCCGGCACGTCGCCGACCCACTTCTGTCCGTTCCACTCGATGCCGGCGCGGGACGGATCCCACGGCCGCCCGCCGGCATCCGCCGACGCGCGGTTATACAGGATGCGGCGATTGGCCGGCCAACTGAACGTCCAATCGGGATAGCGTCCGAGGCCGCTCGGATCGGCCGTCGACCGCCGCTTTGTGAGGTTGCCGG
>JAHFUI010000005.1 GCA_023265175.1 Acidobacteriota bacterium | reverse complement strand
GGATGTTCCACCATGCCGCCAGCGAAGAGAATCAGGTCGCCGTTCGGCCCGCTGACGCGTGAGAGACGGACGCGCGTCGCGGCCCAGGCCAGCGCGCCGGTTTCCCGCTCGGTCAACGGCGCGAGAATCTTGATCGGGTTCTGGCCCCGGCCGCTCGCGTATCGCGTGAACGTCTCGTGGCCCTGTCCGGCCGGCATCGCGATGACGTCCGGCGCCACGCCCGGCGACACGAGCGTCGGCGCGCGCAGCGTTCCATGTTTCGACGCGATCTCGACAAGGTCGCCTTCCGCGACGCCAAGCCGCGCGGCGGTCTGCGGATTGATCTCCACCCAGCTGCTCCACATCGCCGTCGACACCACGTCCGGCAATTCCTGCAGCCAGGGCAGGTGGGCGAGCGAGCCATCGAGAAACGCCTGCGACGGATAGGGCAGGAAGTGAAAGGGGTACTCGGCGGCATCGCCGTCGAATTGCGGGGCCTCGTATCGATGTGGAACGGTCCGAAGATCGGTCCCTGCACGAGATCCCGACGCGGTTCCCGCTCGACCACCCGGTGCCGACGCGTTCTCTGCACGATCACTCGATCCCGATACGATTTCCGCCCGAGCTTCGCCCCACCATCCGCCTTGTTGTTGCGCGCTGGTCCAGGCGTCGATCGACGAAGACGGTGCGGGCAGGGCGGAGAAGGCCGCCATCAGCATCTCGTCGAAGGTCTGCCACGGCAGCGGCGGGGTGAGCGGGCGCGCCAGGCGTCCCGCGACGTGAAGGAGGACATCCGGCATCGCGCGCGTTTGGTGGAGCGGCCGCACCACCGGCGGTGCCAGCGTGGCCACCGCGGTCGCCGAGCCGGACTCCGGCCGCGCGTCGGTCCACGATTCCAGAAACGAATGATCCGGCAGGATGAGATCCGCGAGGACGCTCGTCTCGTCGAGGAAGCTGCCGAAGCTCGCGATAAATGGGACGTTGACGAGCGCCTCCTTCACACGCCACGCCGGCGGTGCGGAAAACACCGGGTTGGCATCATCGATCAGGAGTACCTGAACGGGCGCCCGATCCGCGCCGAGGATATCGCTGGCCATCTTGGGCAGCGTCGGCCGGTCCTCGCTTCGTGATTGACCTGCATCGCCTGGACGCGCGAGTTGCGGCATGAAGGAGACGCCGCCCGGCTCGTCGACGCTGCCGAGCAGCGCGTTCAGCGCGTTGACCGCGAGCGCGGCGAACAGACCGTTGGTGTGGGCAAGCGGGGCGCCACCGATGATCGCAACCGCCGGCCGCTGGTCGGCCAGCTCGCGCGCGAGGCGCTCGATCCGCGCCGCGGCGACTCCGGTCCGCCGCTCGACTTCCGCCGGCGTGTACTCGGACAATCCCGCCGGCCATCCCTCGATGATCGCGCCGGCGTGGCCCGCGGCGCCGCTTGGCCGAAGGCGCGCCGCGAGCATGACGTGCGCGAGTCCCAGCGCCAGCGCGCCTTCTGTTCCCGGCCTGACCGGGACCCACTCGTCCGCATTGGCCCCGGTCTGGGACATTCGCGGCTCGATCTGCACGAGCCTCGCGCGCACGCCGGGCCGTCCCTGTCGCATCCGCCCGTAGGCGGCGTTTTGCGCGACGGGGGAGTTCCACGTCCCGAGGAAGTCGGCACCGAACGAGATGACGTACCGGGTCCGGGCCAAATCGAACGTCGGCAGCTGCCTGCGCCCGAAGCTCAGCAGGTTGGCGCGACGCAGGACGTCGTCTCCAAATATCTCGTACGAGAGCGCCGGCGGTGCCCCGAACCGCCTGAGAAACTGTGACACGAGCTCGTCGCGTTGTCCCGTGGATGGCCGCTTCATGAGGGCGAGCGCGTGCTGGTTCCCCGCTGCGGCGAGCGCGTCAAGCTTGGACACGAGCTGCGCCAGCGCCTCGTCCCAGCCCACTTCCTGAAACTGACCGCTTCCGCGCGCGCCGGTTCGTTTGAGTGGGTGCGTGACGCGATCGGGGTGGTACGTGATCTGAATCGCCGCCTGCCCGCGCGCGCACAGTTTGCCCTGGCTGATCGGGTGAGCCGGGCTCCCTTCGAGCTTCTTGGCGAGCCCCATCTTCATGAGCCCCTTCTGCCCGCCGCGGACGACTTCCGCATCGCCCTCCATCACGCGAACGAGAAGTCCGCACCCGGCTGAGCACAGTGGACAGAGACTCGGCTTCCACTCGGCCACACCCGGTACGTGCTCTTCGTCGGGCACGAAGCGAATGAGCTGATGTTCCGGATTACCGCAGCTCGCGAGCGTGGCGCTCGTACCCGTGAACGCGGTGACCTTGATGAATGCGCGGCGATCCATCTCAGCTCAAAAGTGACAGGTCAAGCATTCGTTGGGTGCCCGTTTGCTCTTGTGACAGTCGACGCAGAAGCCCATCGTCAAATCAACGTTCCGTCCGGCAACCGTCTGCTGGCCGATGTTTCCGTGGCACGTCGTGCACTCCACTTTGGCCCGCAGGTGCGGCGCGTGGTTGAACCGGACGTGCGATTCGGAGGCATATCCGTACACGCGTTGCCAGGAGATGTCGATGCCACGCTTCTGGTAGTCGGCGACGGTTTTGATGAGCGGACGGTCCGTGGCGATCGATTCGTGGCAGATCATGCAGCTCTTCACGCCGGGAAGACCGGCAATCGGACCTTTCACTGCGCTTTCATGGCAGTACTCGGTGCACATAATCCCTTTGGCCACGTGCGTCTTGTGGGGGAACGGAAATGGTTGCTCGGCGGTGGGCCGGATATTCAGGAAATCGTTCACGGCGCTGCCCACCGTCGCGTGGGCCGGTGTGAACACAGACGCGGCCGGGGGATCCTCGGTGAGACGGCAGCCGCTGATTGCCGCGAGAGCAGCGACCAGTGGTACCGCCCAGCGGAGAAACGTGCCGTGTGAATCCGTGTGCACCGTGGTGAACCGCGATCGTCAGCGAGGTGCGCCCTGGGGCCCGAGGCTTCGGATGTAGTTGACGACGTTCCAGATCTCCTGAGGCGTCAACTTGCTGTTGAGGCCCTTCATGTCGAACTTCGGCCCGATGCCGTCCTTGATGCTCGCGAATATGTCCGCATCGGTCGATCCGTGGTCAAACTTGTCATCGATCAAGTTCGGCGGATGCGTATCCTTCGGCGCCTGTGGACCGTCGCCTTTGGCGTCGGCGCCGTGGCAGAAGCGGCAGTATTTCTGGTAGGTCGCCTGTCCGGCGGCGATGGATTCCGGCGTCGGCGCGACCGGATTCTTGACCGCCGCTTTCTTGGGTTCGGCTTTGTTTGGCGCGGCCTTTTTCGCCTGTTCCGCCATGCCGAAGCCGGCGATGCCGATGTAGGCCGTCACGAACATGGCAATGGTGAGGTTGAAGAATCGACGCATATGTCCCGTATCCCTTCGAAATGTGGCGCGAGCGCGACCCATTCTCACACGGCGGTCGCTGGCCTCGCAAGCTGGAGGAGCGACTCAGGACGGAAAAAGGGGTCGGGCGTCTTTTTCGTGGAACATGTCAGGCTCGAATCGTACCTGGATTGGCGCTGACAGCCGCGTCTGGCACGCCCTTAAAAGGCATGACAGGGACGGTCTAAAGACCGTCCCATCTACAAGCTCACGCGTGCGGGCGAACCGGCAACGTCATCGTGACGGTCGTGCCGGAGCCTTTCTGGCTGTGCACCTCGATCGTCCCGCCGTTCAGCTCGACGTTCCGTTTCGCGATGGTCAGGCCGAGCCCGGTGCCGGTCGCTTTCGTCGAGAAATACGGTTCGAAGATCTTGCCCATCGATTCCGGATCCATGCCGACGCCGGTGTCCGTGAACTCGATCACGAGCGCGTCGGGCCTGGAGGCTGGAGCCTGGGGGCTGGGGGCTGGACGCACCGCCCGATTGTCGACTGACGACTCTTGACTGTCGACTGACGACTGACGACTGACGACTATCGAGAGTGTTCCGCTCCCCGGCATCGCGTGGAGCGCGTTCTCGATGACGTTGGTGAACGCGCGGGCGAGCAACGTCCGATCAACATGGATCGGCGGGAGATCGTCCGGCGCATGGACGTCGATACTGATGCGGCCGGCGAGCCCCGAGCGATACGGTCCGATGACGTCTTCGAGCAATTCGGATGACTGCGTCGGCGCTGGATGCGCGGTGGCCGTCGACGCGAAGCTCGAGAACTCAGCGGCGATCTGTCGCAGCAACCGAACCTGCGAGAGGATCGAGTTGATGCAGTCGTCGAGCACCGGCGAGAGCGGGCGGCCGCGATCGATGTTCACCCGCCGCGCGTGCTCGGCCGACAACTGAATCGGCGTCAGCGGGTTCTTGATGTCGTGCGCGACCTGACGCGCCATGTCGGCCCAGGCCTCAAGCCGCTGCGTCCGTTCCAGCTCGGTCCGCTGCCGCTTGAGATCCTCAGCCATGCCGTTGAAGTCGCTGATCAGCCGTCCGAGCTCGTCAGACGCGGCGGCGGCGACGCGTGCGTCGAGATTGCCGCGCGCGATCCGGCGTGTCGCCCGCGTCAGCCGGTTGATCGGATCGGCAATCCGCTCCGCCATCCAATAACCCAGGGCCGCACCGAGCAGGCTGAAGAGGACGGCCGCCGACAGCACCAGCCGATCCAGGTCGTCGAGCTGCCGCTCGATTTCCTGGCGCCTCAGCGTGATCGGAACGGTGACGATGCCTTCGCGGCCGCCGGTCCGGACCGGCGCGGCGGCCAGCAGATACGGCAAGTCTCCGACCCGCTCTTCGCCGACGAACGTGGGCAACCGGTCGAGCACGATGCGTCGATACACGTCCGCCGGCGTGCGCGTCGGTAACAGGCGGGAGGCGAACAGGTCGCGCTCGCTCGTCGCCTGCAGCTGGGCGCCGTCGAACAGATTGACATCCTGATCGATCGCGCGCCGGACGAGCACCATGATCGGATCGTCGAGCACCGTGAGCGCGCCGGTGCCCCGCTGTTGCAGCGCGGCGTAGTCCTCGACGAGCCGCTGCGCGACCGTCGCGGTCTTCGCGGCCGCTTCTTCGAGGCCGGCGAAGAGTTGCGTCGCAAAGTACGTGCGGATCGCGATGGCGAGGATCACGACCGGCACGACCGCTGCGGCCACAAACGCCAGAAACAGCTTGCGGTAAAAGCTGGCGCGGATTTCGCGAAGCAGGGCGCCTCCGCTGGCCGGCGTCCGCGAGGCGAGGACATTCAGCAGCGTGGCGCCGCCGAGCAAGGCCACGTACAACACGGCCGTCAGGAACACGAGCTCCGCGAGATTCACCAGGTGCCCGAACCACCTGAGGACGGGGTACCCCAGCGCGTAGATGCCGCCGCGGTCGTTCATGAAGAACACGCGGAACTCCACATCGTCGCGCGCCACCGTCGCCCAGAACGACGCGCGCGAGCCGACCATCGCCTGAAAGACCGGATCGGTCAGAGACCACACGCTGGTGCCAGACGCATACGTCGGGGCGCGGCTCCATCCGTACGCGACGAACTCGACGCCGCGGCCAAACGCCCCTTCGGCCGCGGCCTGGCGTTCCGGCTCCAGCGACTCGAAATAGGGACTCTGCGACTCGATGAAAGGCAGTGTGCGGTAGTCGAGCATCACGCTGACGACGATCGCACCAACGCTGCGTCCCCGCTCACAGATGCCACGGCTGGCCCGAAGGACGTGTCGTTCAGTCGATCCGAACGGCAAGATTTCGTCGACGACCTGCCACGTGCATCCGGCGGCCTCATGAGCAGTCGTGACGTACTCCGGCAGGTTGAGCGCGAAGCGGCTGACGAGCCGGCCGCTGACGGCGTACAACTCGACGGCCGAGGTCAGTCGAGACGTGCGCAGGTCGGTATCCGACCACACGGCGAACGCCCGATCGGTCGTCGGCATTGTCGCGTCGCTCAGATCGGTGACGAGATCGGCCAGCGCCGGACGGGCATCGATCTCGGCGAGCGCCGCGTCCAGACCGTTCTGCAGCTCTTTTCGCTGACCGAGCGCCAGCGGGCCGTACTCGGTCGCCACGAGCCGCTCTTTGGCGGCCGTCGTGAAGGCGAGCAGCGACGGATACATCGCGATGGCCGGCGCCAGCAGAGCGAGGAACAGCGCCCATAACCGAACCGCCTGTGAGGCGCGGCGCGTGCGCCGCCGGAGCGCCGCCAGGGCGACCGCGCCGACGCCAGCCGCGGTGATGGCGACGAGCAGCGGCGCGATCGGCAGCGCCGGATCGTTCAAGCGCACGAGGCTGACGGCGATCAGAACCCCAAGCATCCACGCTGCCAGGGCGACCTGTCGGCCGAACCCGCGGCGCGTTCTCCAGAGGCTCGGGAGCCGCGTCGCGCCCACGGCGCTCCAGATGACGCTGGCGTGGAGCAGTAAGAGCGCGAAGGCGAGCGCGATCCGGACGCCGTTGAGCGGGTGGAGCGAAAACTGCAGCAGATCGATCGTCGTCTGCGATACGACCGTCTGCAGCACACGCTCGTACACCCACACGATCGTTGTCACGGCAATGCCGGCGGCGACGTATGCCAGCGCGACCCACGTCAGGACCTCGGCAGCGCCGAGCAGCAGGCGAGGTCGAGGCCCAGCCAGCCGCCAGCGCTCGACGCTGTCGAGCGTGATCCACACAATCGCTGTGAACGCGAGCGCCGTCAGGAGCAGATCGAGCGGCGACGTCGGCGCGCGGCGGCCGAGGATTGGCGACGCCGCGAACCAGAAGACGACACGGGCCATCAGGATCGCGCCGATCAGACCGAGGCTGGCCGCGACGAAGACGCGCGTGTCGCGCGCCCGACGGCGCCGTTCGACCAGCGGACCGGCCGACAGCAGCAACGTGATGCCGACAATCGACAGCACAACCGCCCAGGTGCCGCCCTCCCATCGCGCTCGCGCTGCGGCGAGATCTGCCGGCGAGACTTCGGCGTCGACCAATGGACCGCCGCTGGGCGATGGGATGACGAACGTGTACGCCCCTTGCGGCGACACGTCGCCGAGCCGGACACGCAGCGAGACGGGCACGAGCGCGTCCGACATGATGAACGTGTCGGCCACGCCGGGCGTGCCGTGCACCGGGCCAAGCTGCTGCTCGACGACAACAGTGGCCACACGCGCCGATGTGGGACGACTGGGATCTATGACTGGTTCGGTGCGAACCAGTCGCGGGCCGAGCGAGCCGGGCGCGACCAGCAACACGGCCGGTCCGTTGATGCGATCCTTGGAGAGCTCGGACGTTCGCCCGGCCCAGGCGATTGGTGCATCGAGCAGGTCGTACACGGTGATGCCGGTACGGCCCGTTTCCTCGTCGGGCAGCGCAGCGCTCACCGCGTCGAAGAGGAAGCCGGCCGGGACCTGACCGCGGGCGGCTGGTGTGATGTTGTTCCGTCGGGTGACGACACGCGCCGCGATGCGGCCCAGCGCATCGGCGCTTTCGGCGAAGCGTTGGCGCAGCTCGCGTTCGATGCGCGCGACCGCGTCCTGGTCGGACGATCCGAAGCGGGCGCGCTCGATCGCCCAACTCGCCGCGGCGACGATGAGGGCCGCCGCGAGACCGGCGCGTGCGACGCGCCACATGGTGTGTGGCATCAGGACCAGCTGGGCACTCAAGAGAGCATACAATCAGTAAAACAGATTTGAACCTCAAGCTCCTGCTCAAACGCGGCGCGCTCCTCGCCGCAGCCAACTGGCCGACCATCGCTATTCAGTTTGCCGCCCAGACGACATTTCAGATGCTGCTCGCCGTTCCAATCGTCGGCGCCGCGGTGCTCGTGGCGGCGCTGGTCGGCGGCGATCTCGCGGAGCTGCTGCGGGGCAGCTTGCGCGAGATGTTCACGACGATTGCCGGCGCGCTCCTGTCCGAGCCTGCCGCGCTCGTGGCGTTCATGACGGCGTTCAGCCTCGTGCTGCTCGGCGGATCGGTGCTGATGTTTCTGGTCAAGGGCGGGACCGTCGAAGTGCTGCTGGCGGCCGAGCTCGCGACCGGACCGATCGAGCACGACGCGCTGACCTATGACACGACGATCCGTCACGCGTCACGATTCACGGTGGAACGGTTCATCGCCGGCTGCCGCCGGCTGTTCCGGCGTTACCTCGCGCTCGGCGTGGCGCTGATGGTCGTCTACGGCGCATCGGGCGGCGCGTATCTCATGTTTGTCATCTACGGCTACCGGGCCGCTGCCGGCGGCGGGCGCCTGTTCATCATTGGCTGGACGTTCATCGCGGCGCTGGCCGCGGGCGTCCTGGTGATCTGGATCACGCTGGTGAACTGGATGTACCTGCTGGTGCAAATCGTCGTGGCCGCGGAAGACGTCGGGGTCGCGGCGGGATGCGCGC
This sequence comes from Acidobacteriota bacterium, assembly GCA_023265175.1. Taxonomy (GTDB): domain Bacteria; phylum Acidobacteriota; class Vicinamibacteria; order Vicinamibacterales; family CAVVIG01; genus JAHFUI01. The sequence goes on along the minus strand of JAHFUI010000005.1, from coordinate 68,452 downwards.
GCGCTGCGCGCTTCGTTTGTGGAGCGTTTCGCGGCGTCGCCGGAATCTTCGGGGTCATCTTCGCGCTCGTGTTGGCGGCCACTCTCGCGTCCGCGCTGGCGTGGTCGGGTGTGGGACTCATCGCCTTCGTGCCGCTCGTCGGTCTGGCGGTGTTTCCGCTCCAGATCGCCGCGCTGCTGCTGCGCGGCCTCGTGTTCCAGTACATCGGGCTGACCGCGCTCGCCGCCTACGCGTCGCTCTATCACGCCACGTCGCGCCGCTTGCAGCCGAAGCCGACCACAGGCGAGTGAGCGCCGACCGTCTGAACAAACCCGCCTGAGAGACGCGTTTATCGCTCGATCGGACCCACGACCGGCACCACGCCAGGCAGTGGCGCCACGGACTCGAGGATCGGCGGATCGAACGAGCGGATCGCCGCCGTGACCTTCGCGCCAGTGGCGAGATTGCGCGTCACCTTCACCATCGTGAGGCTGAGCGTTTCCGCCGCCTCGAACGTGAACACCGGCGCCGCGAGCTCGTCGGCGCCCGTGGGCATTTCACCGGCGGGCGTGCCGTCCTTCAGAAAAAACGCGCGCAGCGGTCCCTGAATGCTGGTCACGATCACGGCGTCGAACGCTTTGACGGGACCCCACGCCGGGCGGAACGTCAGCGGTTTTTTCCACTGCAGGACGCCGTTGCTGCGGTTCAGCGCCCGCAAGACGTTGTCGAGCGAGAGGAAGTACACGCGGTGCCCGTCCACGATCGGCCTGCTCACGACATCGGCCCCCGTTCGCGCGCGCCACCGTTTCTCTCCGTCCTGCGCATTCAGACAGTACAAATAATTGTCGTTCGAGCCGACGAACAACCACTCGTCGGCCGCCAGGATCTCGTTGGCCGCTGCGCCGAGCCGATGCTCCCACAGCATCTCGCCAGTGTCGGCCCGCAACGCAATGACGCGGCCATCCTCGGTCGGGATGAACACGCGATCGCCGGCGAGCGCCGGGGACGCGTGCGTCGTCGCGCCGAGGTCGTGGCGCCACAGTAGGGAGCCGTCGGACGCGCGGAATGCCAGGGCGGCAGTCGCGGTCGCGGCGAGAAGCCGGCCGCTGTTCCAAGCCAAGGGCACGGCGAGCTTCTCGGACAGCGCACCCCGCCATGCGACCGATCCATCGCTCGCCCTCAACGCCGCGATCCCGTCGTTCTGCTCGATGAACAACAAACCATCGCCAGCGATCGGCGCCGACCGCGGCCGCGCGGACACGATCCAGAGCAGCGTGCCGGTCGCCACGTCGTACGCCGCGATCCGGTCGTCGGCTATCGGAAAGTATCCGGTCGACACCTCGTAGGCGGGCGGAGCGACCAGCGCGTTGTTGAGCGCGAGCGTCCACCGCGTTTCACCCGGGAACGGTGACAGTGGCGAGATTTTTGTGGAGGACGATTGCTTGGGCGGACGACCCGCCGGAGACTGCGCGCGCAGCCCGACAATCATGAGGGAGCACGCGACCATGAGGGCAAGTGCACTACAACATCTTGTGGTCCAGCGCGACTCCACCCCGCTATAATAGTCTTAATTCTTCTCGCTTCAGTGATCCACCAAACACTCATCGTGCTCGATTTCGGCTCGCAGTACACGCAGTTGATTGCGCGCGCCTTGCGCGAGCTGTCGGTGTATTCCGAAATCTGGCCGCCCGATACACCGGCCGGGACGATTCGGGCGCGTCACCCGGCCGGGATCATTCTGTCAGGCGGACCCAAGAGCGTTTCCGATCAGGGCGCGCCGAAATGCGATCCCGCGCTCTTCCAGATCGGCACGCCGGTCCTGGGCATCTGCTACGGCATGCAGTTGATGGCGGCTTCACTCGGCGGCCGCGTAGCGCCGGCGCCGCAGCGCGAGTACGGCCACGCCACGGTCCGCGTCGCGGCTGGAGAGGCTGGCGCGGCATTGTTCACCGATGTGCCCGCCGAGATCCGCGTCTGGGCGAGCCACGGCGATTTCGTGGCCGCACCGCCCGAGGGCTTCGCCGTGATCGCCACGAGCGCCAACGCGCCCGTCGCGGCGATGGCGAATTCGGACCGGCAGCTCTACGCGCTGTTATTTCATCCCGAAGTCGTCCACACCGAGCGCGGCCTCGAGATCCTCCGGAACTTCGCGTACGGCGTCTGCGGCTGCACCGGCGATTGGACGATGGCGTCGTTTGTCGAAGAGGCGACGGCGAAGATTCGCGCGCAGGTGGGCGGCGGCCGCGTTGTGTGCGCCTTGAGCGGCGGCGTCGATTCGACGGTCGCCGCGCTGCTGATTCATCGCGCCATCGGCGATCAGCTCACGTGCATCTTCGTCGACAACGGCGTCCTGCGGCTCGACGAGGCCGTCCAGATTCGGAAGCGCTACGAGCGCCTGCGACTGCCGCTGATCTTCGTCGATAGGTCGGCGCTGTTTCTCGACCGGCTGGCCGGCGCGACCGATCCCGAACAGAAGCGGAAGATCATCGGTGCGACCTTCATCGAGGTCTTCGAGCAAGAGGCCGCCAAGCTCGGCGACGTCGCGTTCCTCGCCCAGGGGACGTTATATCCGGACGTCATCGAGTCGGTGTCAATCGTCGGCCAATCGGCCCTGATCAAGAGCCATCACAACGTCGGCGGGCTGCCCGAGCGCATGCGCATGAAACTGGTCGAGCCATTGCGCGAACTGTTCAAGGACGAGGTGCGCGCGGTGGGCCGCAAGCTGGGACTCGACGAGGAGTTCGTCATCCGGCAGCCGTTTCCCGGCCCCGGCCTGGCCGTTCGCATCCTCGGCGAGGTCACGCCCGCCCGCCTCGACCTGCTGCGCCGCGCCGACGCCATCGTCGCCCAAGAGGTCAGACGCGACGGGTGGTACGCTCGACTGTGGCAAAGTTTCGCGGTGCTGCTGCCTGTTCAGAGTGTCGGCGTGATGGGCGACGCCCGCACGTACGAATACACCGTCGCGATTCGCGCGGTCGAGAGCCGCGACGGCATGACCGCCGACTGGGCGCGTTTGCCGCACGAGCTCCTCGCGCGGATCTCGTCGCGGATCGTCAACGAGGCCAAAGGCATCAACCGCGTCGTCTACGACATCAGCTCCAAGCCGCCATCGACGATAGAGTGGGAGTGACAGTGAACATGAAGATGTTAGGAAGTGAGGAAGTGAGGAAGTTAGGAAGTGAGGACCTGACGCGCCTGTTGGCAGTCCGAGCAGTACTTCCTTACTTCCTCACTTCCTGACTTCCTCACTTTCCAGTGGTGGTCCATGTCTGAATTCGTCCACCTGCACCTACACACCGAATATTCGCTCCTCGACGGGGCGTGCCGGATTGATGAGCTGCTCGACCATGCGGCGAAGTTGAAGATGCCGGCCATCGCCGTGACCGAGCACGGGAACCTGTTCTCGTCGGTGATCTTTCACGACCACGCGCGGCAGCGTGGTGTGAAACCGATTCTCGGCTGCGAAGTGTACGTGGCGCCCGGCAGCCGGCATGCCAAGAACGGGAATCCCGGTGAGACGGCGAACCATCTGGTGCTCCTGGCGGAAACCAACGAGGGATACCACAACCTGATCAAGCTGGTCTCGGCCGGTTACACCGAGGGCTTCTACTACAAGCCGCGCATCGACAAGGAATTGCTCGCGCAGTATTCGAAGGGGCTGATCGGATCGAGCAGTTGCCTGAAAGGCGAAGTGGCCGAAGGCCTCTCGCATCAGCAGCGCAACAGAGCGATCGAAGCGGCGGCGGCGTATCGCGACATCCTGGGACCGGGCAACTTCTTCCTCGAGATGCAATGGCACGGCATCGAGGATCAGCGGGTCGTCAACAACGGGCTGCCGGCGATCGCGCGCGACCTTGGCCTGCCGCTGATTTGCACGAACGACGTGCATTACCTGCGTGAGGCCGACGCGCACCCTCACGACGTGCTGTTATGCATCGGCACGGGGAAGGCGTTCAGCGATCCCAAACGCCTGCGCTACGACGCGAAACAGTTCTTCCTGAAGACCGCCGAGGAGATGGCGGAGGTCTTCAAGGACTTCCCTGACGCGCTCGCCAATACGGTGCGGATCGCCGAACGCTGCAACGTCGTGCTCCCGCAGGGCGAGAACTACCTGCCGAATTTCGACGTGCCGGCGGGCTTCACCCTCGACGACTACTTCGAGCATAGGGTCCGGGAAGGATTCAAGGAGCGTCTGACGCGGCTGCAACAACTGGCGGCATCGGGCGCGCTGCGCCACACGATCGACGAGTACGAGCGCCGGCTCTCGTACGAGATCGACATGATCAAGCAGATGAAGTACCCAGGGTACTTCTTGATCGTGTGGGACTTCATCCGCTACGCGCGGGAGCGGGCGATTCCCGTCGGCCCGGGTCGCGGTTCGGCCGCCGGCAGTCTGGTCGCCTATTGTCTGCGCATCACCGACGTCGATCCGCTGGACTTCAATCTCATCTTCGAACGCTTCCTGAACCCCGAGCGCGTGTCACTGCCGGACATCGACATCGATTTCTGCGAGCGGCGTCGCGGCGAAGTCATCGAGTACGTCACGGCGAAGTACGGCCGCGACAAAGTGGCCCAGATCATCACGTTCGGGACGATGAAGGCGAAGGCCGTCGTGCGAGACGTCGGCCGTGTGCTCGAGATGCCCTACGCCGATGTCGACAAGGTCGCGAAACTGATTCCTCCCGCGCTCGACATGACGCTCGACAAGGCACTCGAGGAGAGCGAGCCGCTGCGCCAGATGGAGCAGAACGACCCGAAGGTCAGGGAGCTCTTGAGCGTCGCGCGCCGTCTTGAAGGGATGACCCGCCACGCCTCGGTGCACGCCGCGGGCGTCGTCATCGCGCCGAGGGCCATCACGGAGTACGCGCCACTCTACAAAGGCGCGCACGACGAGATCGTCACCCAGTGGTCGATGAAGGAGATCGATCGCGTCGGCCTCCTGAAAATGGATTTCCTGGGGCTGAGCACGCTGACGCTCATCGACGATGCGGTCAAGGAGATCGAGCGGACGACGGGCGAACGGCTCGACATCGATCACGTGCCGCTCGACGATCCGAAGACGTATCAGATCTTCCAGGAGGCCCAGACCTACGGCATCTTCCAGTTCGAGTCGAGCGGCATGCGCGACATCCTGCGCAAGGCCAAGCCGCAGCGGCTCGACGACCTGATCGCGTTGAACGCGCTGTACCGCCCCGGCCCACTCCGCAGCGGCATGGTGGACGACTTCGTCGCGCGCAAGCAGGGGAAGACCGACGTCAAGTACGAGCTGCCCGAGCTCGAGCCGATCCTGGCCGAGACCTACGGCGTGATCGCCTATCAGGAACAGGTGATGCGCATCTCGAACGTGATTGCGGGGTTCACGCTGGGCGAAGCCGACAGCCTCCGTTATGCGATGGGGAAGAAGAAAGTCGAGGCCATGCAGGCCCAGCGCGGCAAGTTTCTCGAGGGCGCGAGGAAGCGCGGCGTCAACGAGAAGAAGGCGGCGCGCATCTTCGAGCTGATGGAGCATTTCGCCGGCTACGGGTTTCCGAAGGCGCACTCCACCACGTACGCGCTCCTGGCGTACCAGACCGCCTATCTGAAGGCGAACTACCCCTGGCACTTTGCCGCGGCGCTGCTGACCATCGAGGCGCAGAACACGGACAAGCTCGCCCTGTACCTCGGCGAGTGCCGGGAGCGCGGCATCCCGCTGCTGGCGGCCGACATCAATGAAAGCGAGCTCCGCTTCACGGTGGAATCGGGAAAAGGCGTGCGGTTCGGGTTGACCGCCATCAAGAACGTCGGGGAAGGCGCCGTCGAATCGCTCATCGAGGTACGCAAAAAGCAGGGACGGATCGCGTCGCTGCACGCCCTGTGCGAGGATGTGGATCTCCGCCTCGTCAACAAGCGGGTGTTCGAAAGCCTGACGAAGGCCGGCGCGTTCGATTCGCTCGGTGCGACAGCTGACGCAGGAAACGGGACGGGCTCAAGACCGTCCTCGCCAGCGTTGTCCGGGGCAGCGCTGCGCGCCAGACTCTTTGCGGCGATCGACGCGGCCTGCGAGCACGGCGCGCGCCATCAACGGGACAAGAACGAAGGGCAGGCGCAGCTGTTCAGTGCTTTTGGCGATGCCGACAACGCGGCTGAGGACGCCGACCCTGCCTCCGTGAGGCGCGGTCTTAAGAGCGTGCCGCTACCGGACGTTAAGCCGTGGACCGAGACCGAACAGCTCGCCTTCGAGAAAGAAACGCTGGGGTTGTACTGGAGCGGCCATCCCGTGGACCGATACACGGCCGAGCTCAAGGCGCTCGGTGCGCGGTCGACCGGCGAGCTCGCCGATGTGCCAGTCAACGGCTCGCGCACCGACGCGTGGGGGGCTGGCGGCCCGAAACCGATCGAACCCGACACCAGCATCGGCGGCATCGTCGCCGCCTGCCGCCAGTTGAAGACGCGCAAAGGCGATCGCATGGCGGTGTTCACGCTGGAGGATTCACAAGGCGGCGTCGAAGTGATTGCGTTTCCCGAGACGTATCAGCGCAGCGTCGCCCTGCTCGAAACCGGCACGATGGTGCTCGTGCGCGGGAAACTCGAACGCGACGATGAGTCGGCGCGGATACTGGCGTCGGAGATCGCCGGCATAGACAGCGTACGCGAACGCCTCGCCCGGGAAGTGGCGATTCGGGTCAGAATGCCCGCCGGTCGCCGTGTCTTCGAGGCACTGGGTGAGGTCTTCTCCAGGCATCGCGGCGATCGCCGCGTGTCGTTGGAGATCGAGCTGGGGTCGACACCCAAGCCGCTGCGCGTGAAGGCGGACCTGCCGGCGCACATCCGCGTGCGGCCGTCGTCGACGTTGATCGCGGAGGTCGAGCAGATTGTCGGCCAGGGGGCCGTATCGCTGCGATGAGGTCGACCAGCCGCGCTTGCCTGCCACGAAAACACGAAAGCACGAAGAAGCATTTCTTTTTCGTGTACCTTCGTGCCTTCGTGATCAGGAGCCATTGAAGAACCTATGGCGCCGGAAACGCTGGAATTCGAGGAACCGATCGCGGCGGTCCTGAGGGAGATCGACGCCCTCAATCAGCTGCCGCCGACCGATGCGCGCGACCGGCAGATCGAGGCGCTCCAACGCAGGATCCAGACGGTGCGCGCCGCGCTCTATGCTTCGCTGACGCCGTGGCAACGTGTGCTCGTCGCCCGCCATCCCGCCAGACCGTCTCTCGAGGACTTCGTCAAGCTGTTGTTCACCGGGTTCGTCGAGATCCACGGTGACCGCCGGTTTGCCGACGATCACGCGATCATGACCGGCTTTGCCGAGTACAAGGGGCAGCCGGTCCTGCTCGTCGGCCACGTCAAGGGCGGCGACACGAAGGAGAAGATCTACCGGAACTTCGGTTACGCGCGACCGGAGGGGTACCGGAAGGCCTTGCGCGCGATGCGCCTGGCCGAGAAATTCGGCCGGCCGATCATCATCTTCGTCGACACACCGGCCGCGTACCCCGGGATCGAGTCCGAAGAGCGCGGCGTGGCCGAGGCGATCGCGGTCAACCTGCGCGAGATGATGGTGCTCGACACGTCGATTGTGGTGCTCGTCAGCGGCGAAGGCGGCAGCGGCGGCGCGCTCGGCATCGCCGTCGGCGATCGCGTGCTGATGCAGGAGTTCGCGATCTACAGCGTCATCCCGCCCGAAGGGTGCGCGGCCATCTTGTGGCGGGACGCGTCCAAGAAGATCGACGCGGCCGAGGCGCTGAAGCTCACCGCGCCCGATCTGCTCAAGGCCGGCATCATCGACGAGATCGTGCCCGAACCGGTCGGCGGGGCGCACACCGATCCCGCCGCCGCCGCGCGCCTCATGGACGATGTGCTGGAGCGCGTGCTGGGAGAGGTCACCAGCCTCGACCGCGAGACCCGGCTGCGGCTTCGGTACGAGAAGTTTCGGGGGATGGGGAAGATCGGAATCGATTTCGTTGACGCCGAGTAGCGGAGGACGCAGGGGAAGCAGAAGACGCCGACCGCCTTCGTGTCTTCGGTGGTTCATCGCTGAGCCACCACAAAGGACACCAGGGACACAAAGGGCTATACCTTCTACAGCTCGGACTCTGGACCGTTGATCACGCGGCGGATTCCTTGGCGCAGATGCGGCACGTTGAAGTTGATCAGCAGCCCGAGCCGAAGGTCGCTCAGTCTTAGGTACGACAGCACTTGGGCGAGATGGACAGATAGCAGTTTCTCCACACACTTGATCTCGACGATGAGGCAGTTTTCGACAATGAAGTCGACCCGATAGGCGACCGGTAGTTGAATCTGCTTGTAGACGAGCGGTAGACGGACCTGGTGTTCAACATGCAATCCGGCGGCATTGAGCTCGTAGAACATGCAGGCGTCATACGTGCTTTCAAGGGCGCCTGCCCCGATCGCGGTGTGTACGTTCATCGCAGCAGCGATTACGGCGTGGCTGGTTTCGTTCGGACGCATACGGGCTTAAGCTTTGTGTCCTTGGTGTCCTTTGTGGTGATTCAGTGTTGCTGAAGCAACGTGCGCGCCATCGGCTGAGGACTGCGTGATCCCTCCCCGCTGGGACCACCAATCGTGCGACGAAGCCGCCTCGGCGACGCTTGCCTTGGCGCTCGGATTGGAACCGGTTGTCGCGCGGCTGCTCTGCCAGCGCGGGCTCGGCGATCCTGAGCTCGCGAACCGTTTCCTGAATCCGTCGCTCGATCATCTGCACGATCCGATGTTGCTCGCCGACATGCGGATCGCGGTCGATCGGATCTTCGGCGCCATCGCGCGGCGCGAGCGGATTGCCATCCACGGCGACTACGATGTGGACGGCGTCACGTCGACCGTCATCCTCCGCCGCGCGCTGGAATTGCTCGGCGCCGACGTCGTGCACTTCATTCCCGAGCGGTTGCGCGACGGCTACGGGCTGCAGCCGGTGGCGATCGAGCGGCTGCACGCGGCCGGCGTGGCGCTGATCGTGTCGGTGGACTGCGGCATTCGCGGCGCCGAGGCGGCGCGACGCGCGCGTGGGCTCGGAGTGGATCTGATCATCACCGACCACCACGAGCCCGACGCGGAGCTGCCCGCCGCGCTCGCCGTCATCAATCCCAAGCGCACGGACTGCGCGTATCCCGACAAGTACCTCGCGGGCGTGGGTGTCGCGCTGAAATTGGTCCAGGCGCTCTGCCACGCGGCGGGGCGCGAGAGCTGGCTGCCCGGTTTCATCAAGATCGCCGCCATCGGCACGCTCGCCGACGTCGTGCCGCTCGTCGGCGAGAACCGCGTGATCGCGAAGCTGGGACTGGACCTGCTGTCGCGAGGCCCTCATAAAATCGGCCTGCGCGCGCTGCTCGACATCTCAGGGCTGAGCGGGAAGACCATCGACAGTTACCACATCTCGTTCATGCTCGCCCCGCGAGTCAACGCCGCCGGCCGCATGAGCACGCCGGACATCGCCACGCGCTTGTTGCTGGCGAGCGATGAAGCCATGGGCGACCAGGTGCGGGCCCTCGCGCTGCAACTCGACGGCGAGAACGTGCGCCGGCAGGAAGAGGAAGCGGCGGCGCTCGCGGCCGCGAAGAAGATCGTGACGACCGATCCGGACATCGGCGCGCGGTCCGTTCTCGTGGTTGCCGGCGAAGGGTGGCATCGCGGGGTCGTCGGCATCGTCGCGTCGAAGCTGGTGGACGCGTTCCACCGGCCGGCGATCGTCTTGTCGATCGAAGACGGCGTCGCGCATGGGTCGTGCCGCAGCATCCACCGCTTCGACATGCTGGCGGCGCTCGAGCGCTCGGCGCATCTGCTCACCCGGTTCGGTGGCCACCGGCAGGCGGCGGGGATCACGCTGGACGCCGGGCGAATCAATGAGCTACGCGCGGCCGTCAACGACGTGGCGGACGAAACACTTGGCCCGGACGACCTCATGCCGCGGCTGCGCGTCGACGGCGACCTCATGTTTCGGAGCATCACCGGTGGCGTCGCCGCGGGGGTCGCATCGTTGGCGCCGTTTGGGGCTGGCAATCCGCGCCCGGTGTTCGCGGCGCGGCGCGTGGAGATCGTCGATGGCCCGCGAAAGCTGAAGGAACGGCACCTCAAGATGGCCCTCAAGCAGGAGGGCCGCATCTTCCGCGCGGTCGCCTGGCGCGCCGCCGAACAGCACGACTATCTCACCGAGCACAAGGCCGCCCTGGACGTCGCCTTCTCCCTCGAGCAGAACCAATACAATGGGGAGACATACGTCGAGCTGACCCTTGCAGGCCTCAAGAGAAGTGAGGAAGTGAGGAAGTGAAGAAGTGAAGAAGTGAGAATGTTAGGAAGTGAGGATCTGAGAATGTGCCGGCACGTCTGCGTCGCTACGTCCTCACATCCTCACCGCTTTACATCCTCACATTCTCACATCCTTACATCCTCAGCTCCTTACATCCTCAGATCTCACGGATTCCGATGACCAAGTGGCAGCGGAGAGCGCGCCTGCTTGTCGCCGTGTTCGCCGTCGCGTTCGCGGTTATGCTGGTGTTTGCCTTCAAGCACCGCGGGCCGGCGGCACCGCCCGTGCCGGCCGGTCGAACCGATCCCGACTCGGTCGTCGAAAGCACCACCGGCCAGACGTTTCGGTTCAACGGCGCTCACGAGGACGTGAGCATCGCCTACGACAAACAGGACACGTATAAAGACGGCTCGACGCGCCTCGTGGGCGTCAAAATCATCAGCACGGAGCGTCACGGCAGCCGGACGTTTACCGTGACCGGCAAAGAGGGCGTTGTCGGTCAGAATGAATCGGCGATCACGATCAACGGCGCCGTCACGTTGATGGCGAGCGACGGCTTGATCGTGCGCACCGAACACGCCACCTACACAGAGGCGGACGGGACGGCCCGTGCGCCGGGTCCGGTGGAGTTTTCGCGCAGGCGCCTCTCCGGTTCGGGCGTGGGCATGACCTACGACAAGAACCAGGATGTCCTCGTCATCCTCGATCAAGCTCACGTCCGCATTGAAACCGACAGGAATGACGGCGCCACCGATCTCACGTCGCCGAGCGCGATCGTGGCGCGGCGCGACAAATTCATCCGCTTCGAACGCGGCATCAAGTCATTGCGCGCTGGCCAGGTCGTCGAGGCCGACAGCGGCGTCGCTCATCTCAGCGACGATGAGGAGCGCGTCGAGCGGGTCGAGCTGCAGGGCAACGCGAGGATCACCGGATCCAATGCAGATCCCGGCACGCTGCAGTCACTGACGGGCCACGAGATGGAGCTGAAATACGCGTCTGATGGAGAAACACTCGAGCACGCGATCGTCGTCGGCGAGGCCGTGCTGCAAATCGCGGGGCAGAAAGGCTCGCCCGGCCGCCAGATTGCGGCCACCACGCTGGACATCGCGCTCGCGCCTGACGGCACCACACCGGTCGCGCTCCTCGGCCGTGAAGCCGTGCAATTGACCTTTCCCGCAGAACCCGGCGCCGCGGCGCGCACGATCAAGGCGGCGAGCCTCGACGCACACGGTGAAGCCAAGAAGGGACTGACGAATGCCCGGTTCACCGGAGAGGTCGACTTTCGCGAGAAGGGCGGTTCGGTGGACCGCGTGGCCAAAGCCGGCACGATGGACGTCGTGCTGAAGCCGGGCATGAGCTCAATTGCTGAAGCGACATTCGCGCGCAACGCACGCTTTGCTTCCGAAGGCGGCTTCTTTGCCGTCGCCGCGCTGGCGCGATACGTGCTCGACACGGGCACGCTCGAATTGAGCGGGACCGAGCCGGGGGCGCCTCGCCCCCATATGACCACCGAGCACATCTGGGTCGATTCGGCGCGGATGGATGTCACGCTCGCGGGGCCGAAACTCATGGCGCGCGGCGAGGTCGCCAGCGCCCTGCAGCCGCCCAAGAAGGACCCCAAGTCGAAGGACACGAAGATGCCCTCCATGCTCAAGGGCGACAAGCCGGTGAACATCGTCGCCGAGGAGCTGGACTACGACGGCGACGTGTCTCGTGCGTCGTATTCAGGAAACGCCAGGCTCTGGCAGACGGAGACGACGATTACGGGGGCGACGATCGTCATCGACAACAAGAATGGCGACCTGGTCGCGTCCGGCTCCGCGCTGACGAGCACGATGCTGGTGCAGGGCGACAAGACGAAAACCCCGCGGGACCGCGTCCGGTCGATTGGCAAATCGGAAGACTTCAAGTACGAAGAATCGCTGCGCCGCGCCACCTACACCGGCGAGGCGCACCTCAGCGGCCCGCAGGGTGACATGATCTCCGACAAGATCGAGCTGTACCTGAAGCCTGCGGGCGATGAGATCGATCGCGCCGAAGCGTACGGCGCACTGACGCTTCGCGAGCAGAACCGGAAAACGACCGGAGCGCGATTGACCTACACGACCTCGAATGACACCTACGTCATCACCGGCGCGCCGGTCGCGATCGTCGACCAGTGCGGCGGCGAAAGCGTGGGGCAGAAACTGACGTTTGTCCAGTCGACCGATACGGTCAACCTCGATGGCGGCGGCCAGATTCGCACGCAAACGAAAGGCAGCGGGAAGTGTTCGTGACCGAGATCACGGTTGCCTTGCTTCTTTCCGGCGCTGAACCACCACAAAGAACACGATGGACACAACGGCGAAGAGCTGTAAGTTCTTTCCTTTGTGTCCTTCGTGTCCTTGGTGGTGAGTGCTTCGAGAAGATGTGATGTCGACCCTCCGCACCGAGGGCCTCACCAAATCGTACGGCGGGCGCACGGTCGTTCGAGGCGTCAACCTCGATGTGGCGTCCGGCGAGATCGTCGGGCTGCTCGGCCCCAATGGCGCCGGCAAGACCACCACCTTCTACATGACCGTCGGTCTCACGGCGCCGGATGCCGGCCGCGTGATCCTCGATGGACGCGACGTCACCGACGATCCAATGTACGTCCGCGCGCGCAAGGGGATCGGGTACCTGCCGCAGGAACCGTCGATCTTCCGCGGTCTGACGGTCGAGCAGAACATTCTCGCCATCCTCGAGACGATGGGCCTCGACGGGGCGACGCGTCGAGTGCGCCTGCGCGATCTGCTGGCCGAGCTGAACCTGACACCGCTCGCGCGCGCCCCGGCGTATACGTTGTCGGGCGGCGAGCGGCGCCGCGTCGAGATCACGCGCGCGCTGGTCATCTCGCCGAAGTTCATCCTGCTCGACGAGCCGTTCGCCGGCATCGACCCCATCGCGCTCACTGATATCCAGAAGATCATCTTTCACCTCAAGGCTCGCGGCATCGGCGTGCTCGTCACCGACCACAACGTCCGCGAGACGCTGCGCATCACGGACCGCGCCTACATCGTGCACGACGGAGGGATCTTCAAAAGCGGCACGCCCGACACCCTCGCCGCCGACGATGACGTGCGGCGGATTTATTTGGGGACTGAGTTCCGCTTGGACTAAAATGAGGCCTGGGAATTGCATCGCTGAAGCGCGGTGTCACATTCTCTTGATTGAGGCGGCCGCGTTCGCTTCGTGCAACCGTCGTCGCGACAACAACTTAGCTGACGCGCAACCGCTCCATGGGCATTCAGCAGAAACTCCACACCAAGCTCGTCCAGAAGCTAATCCTTACGCCCTCGCTACAGCAGGCGATTAAGCTGCTGCCGATGTCGACGCTCGAACTGTCCGACCTGCTCAATCAGGAGATGGTCGAAAACCCGATGCTCGAGGAGGTACCGACCGAGGAACTGCAGCCGGCCGACGCGGTGGCGGCGCCGGAAAAGAGCGACGCCGAGGAGAAGGTCGACAAGACCGACACGTGGGACGACCAGGACTACGAGTACTTCTTCGGCGATTATCTCGATGACGGCTATCGGCCGCGCGCGCCGCAGGAGATCAAAGAGCTGCCGCCGATCGAGAACACGCTCTCGACCGCCAGCTCGCTGTCCGATCACCTGATGTGGCAGTTGTCGATGCAGACCGACGAACCGCTCATGCGCGAGATCGGATCGGCGATCGTCGGCAACCTGGACGACGACGGGTATCTGGTCGCGTCGTTCGACGAGCTCGCGGCGATGGGGCCGTGGCCGGTGTCTGACGTCGAGCGCGCGCTTCGGCTGATCCAGAGCTTCGATCCGACCGGGGTGGCCGCCCGCGACTTGCAGGAATGCCTGCTGCTGCAGCTCCGGCATCTGGGCCTCGAGGGAACGCCGACCGAGAAGATCGTCGCCGACCACCTCCGCCTGCTCCAGAACCACCAGGTCCCGGAAATTGCGCGCAAGCTGGGCCTGACCATCGACGATCTCAAGGAACACATCGAGATCATCCGTCATCTCGATCCGAAGCCCGGGAGCCGATACAACCCGACCCAGTCGCAGTACGTCATCCCGGACGTGTACGTGATCAAGGTCGAGGACCAGTATGTCGCGGTGCTCAACGAAGACGGCCTGCCGCAGCTGCGGATCAGCCCGGTCTACCGGCGGCTCCTCGACAAAAGCGCCGCGGACAACACCGACGAGACGCGCGCGTACGTGAAGGACAAGTTCCGATCGGCGTTGTGGCTGATCAAGTCGGTGGAGCAGCGGCAGAAGACGATCCACAAGGTCGCCAACAGCATCATCAATTTTCAGCGCGACTTCCTCGATCACGGCATCGAGCACCTGCGCCCGCTGGTGCTGCGCGACGTGGCCAACGACATCGGGATGCACGAGTCGACGGTCAGCCGCGTGGTCACCAACAAGTACATGCACACGCCGCAGGGCGTGTTCGAGATGAAATACTTCTTCCACAGCGGGATCAGCAGCTCGTACGGCGAGAGCGTCTCGTCGGTGACCATCAAGCAGCGCATCCGCAAGATCATCGAGAACGAGGACGCGCGAAAGCCGTTGAGCGATTCGAAGATCGTGAGCATCCTGCAGCGGGAAGGCTTGATGCTCGCGCGGCGCACGATCGCGAAGTACCGCGAAGAGCTCAAGATCCCGACATCGAATCAACGCAAAGTTCTCTACTGAACCAGATGCGACTCGAATTGACCGGCCGACACGTTGACATCACCCCCACCCTGCGGCGCCTCGTCGACGCCAAACTCGCCAAGCTGGAGCGGATGCTGAATGACAGCGCCGTCTCTGCGCAGGCGGTGCTGACGCGCGAGAAGTATCGTCTGCGCGCCGAGATCACGCTGCACGCCCGCGGCGAAAAGTTCCTGCACGGCGTCAGCACGTCGACCGCGTGGGAGACCTCGTTGACCCAGGCCATCGAGAAGATCTCGCAGCAGGCGCAGAAGGTGAAAGGGAAGTGGCAGGAGCGGAAGCGCCGCGGCGTCAGGACTGCCGCCGCGGCGGGTGAGGTTCTCGCGCCGGGCGCGGCGCCGGCGCGCCCGACCCCGCGCGAGACACCGCGCATGCCTCGGATTTTTCGCTCGTCGCGTCAGGCGATCAAGTCGATGTCGGTGACCGAGGCGGCGCGCGAGTTGGACGCGCGGCGCGAGGGCTGCGTCATCTTCCACGATCCCGAGCGTGCGTCGGTCAGCGTCCTTTACCGCCAGCAGAACGGCGAGCTGACGCTGATTGAGACCGAAGCGTGAAAGCGACAGGGTAGGGTCTAAAGATCGTGCCCTGCGCTGTCGACTAACGACTGTCGACCGACGACTGTCGACCGACGACTGTCGACTGACGACTGTCGACTGACGACTGTCGACTGACATATGTCTCCGAGTCCAGGCGTCACCGTCGGCGCGCTGCTGGGCAGCCGGCCCGAGGTCTTCGGTCTGCCCTTCGAGGTGCTCGCCGGCGCTTCCGGGCTCGACCGACGCATCACGAGCCCCTACATCCAGAAGACCGGCCTTGCGCTGGCGGGCTTTCATGAATATTTGAAGCCCGGACGCGTGCTGATTTTCGGCGAAAGCGAGATTCGCTACCTCGAAAGCCTGGAAACCTCGGCGCGCATCAACTCGCTTCGCCTCGCGCTCACGCTCGATTTTCCCTGCGTCCTCATCACCGGCGGCTTCACCCCGCCGGCGGAAGTCGTCCTCGAGGCCGAGCGCGCCAAGCTTCCGCTGCTCAAGACGTCGATCGCCACGCCCACCGCGATCGCCAAGCTCACGACGATCCTCGAGGACTGGCTGGCCGAACACACGGTGACGCACGCCGTCCTGATGGACATTCTTGGCCTCGGCGTGCTCATCGTGGGTGAAAGTGGCATCGGCAAGAGCGAGTGTGCGCTCGACCTCATCGTCCGCGGCCATCGGCTGGTCGCCGACGACACGGTCGACATTCGGCGCCGAGCCGAGTCGATCCTGATTGGGACCTGTCCGGAGCTCACGCAACATCACATGGAGCTGCGCGGGCTCGGCCTGATCAACGTGAAGGATCTGTTCGGCATCGCCTCGACGCGCTCCAGCAAGCGCGTGGAGCTCGTGGTACAGCTCGAGCGGTGGGATCCCACACGGGAATACGAACGCCTCGGACTGGACGATGAGTTCCACGAGATTCTCGGACTGCGCGTGCCGCTGATCCGCATGCCGGTGGCGCCGGGACGAAGTGTCGCCATCCTCGTCGAAGTCGCCGCGCGGAACCAGCTGGTGCGATCGCGCGGGCATCATGCCGCGCGCGAGCTCGCCGCCAGGCTGGAGCGGACGCTGCGGGATCCCTCGACGGGCTCAGGGTTGTCCCGCCCTTCGACAGGCTCAGAACGCTTTGAGGCCCTCGAAGCGCGAGCTGTGCCGAGGGACGATACGCGTGTGCCGTCACCGGATGAAGAAGAGGAAGATCTCGAGCCCGGGGGACAGAGGTGACGCCCCGGACGAAAGCCGTGCCCCGCGGGAATCGTAGAAAGACCAACTGGAAGGGCAGGGTGGCCGTGAAAGGCCCGAAAGCCCGGCAACCGTTCATCGTACTGACCGGTTTGTCGGGCTCCGGGAAGTCCCAGGCCATCCGCGCGCTGGAAGACCTCGGATATTTTTGCGTCGACAACCTGCCCACGACGCTGATCCCAACGCTGGCCCAGCTCTCGCTGCGCGGTGACGGCATCGAGAAGGTCGCCATCGTCGTCGACGTGCGGGAACGGAATTTTCTGTCGCAGTTCCCGAAAGTCTTCAACCGCTTGCGCAAGACGGGCGGGCTCAATCCAGTCCTGATCTTTCTCGAAGCCAGCACAGCCGCGCTCGTCCGGCGTTTCAGCGAGACCCGGCGTCCCCATCCGCTCGCGCCGGACCGGTCGGTACGCGAAGGCATCCGCGAAGAACGCGCGCGCATTATGCCCGTGCGGCAGCTCGCCGACCAGATCATCGATACCTCCGACATGACGGTCCACGAGCTGCGCCAGTCCTTCATGGCGTTGTCGCGCGGCTCGCGCGGACGGCTTGTGATCACGCTCCTCAGCTTCGGGTACAAGCATGGAGTTCCCGTCGATGCCGACCTGGTCTTCGACGCGCGGTGCCTGCCCAATCCGCACTTCGTCCCCGCGCTGCGTCGCCGTACGGGGCGTGACCGCGCCGTGGCGGCGTTCATGGAGCGCGACGCGGCGACGCGCGAGTTCATCGACCGGCTCGAGGAGTATCTGCGGTACCTCGTGCCGCACTATGTCGCCGAAGGGAAGAGCTATCTGACGATTGCGATTGGCTGCACGGGCGGCCGGCACCGATCGGTCATGATCGCGGAGCGCCTGCGCCGTTCGCTGGCGAATGTCGGGGTGCGGGTGCGCGTCCGACACCGGGACATCGGGCATTCATGAACCACGAAGGCCACAAAGGCCACAAAGAATGCGGAGCAGACACAGGCTTCTTTGTGGTCTTCGTGTGCTTTGTGGTTCAATCGTCGAGCGCGCCATGATAGGGGTCGTCGTGGTTACCCACGGCCAACTGGCCACCGAGCTGGTCAATGCCGCCGAAATGATCGTCGGCGATCTGCCCAGATTCACGGCGGTCTCCATCGGCTGGCACGACGATGTCAACGATGCGAGCGAGGAGATCGCCCAGGCGATTGAACGGGTGGACGGGGACGCGGGGGTCCTCGTGTTGACCGACATGTTCGGCGGCACGCCGTCGAACCTTGGGATGACGTTCCTGGCGAAGGATCGCGTCGAAGTGATTACGGGCGTCAACCTGCCGATGCTCATCAAGCTTGCCGGCCTGCGGAGCTCGTCGGATCTGCTCGGCGTCGCCCGCGAGATGCGCGATCATGGCCGGAACGCGATCTGGGTGGCGTCGGATCTTCTCCGCGGAGAAAGAACCGGCTCATGACCTCGCGGAGCGTCACGGTCGTCAATCAATTGGGCATGCACGCGCGCGCGGCGGCGAAATTCGTCCATCTGGCGACCCGGTTTCAGTCACACGTGCGCGTGGCGCGTGACGCGCGGCAGATGGACGGCAAGAGCATCATGGGGATTCTCCTGCTCGCGGCTGCCTGCGGGTCGACGATCACCATCACTGCCGAGGGCGCGGACGAACGGGACGCCGTCGACGCGCTGACGGCACTGGTGCAATCCGGTTTCGGCGAGGACACGGCATGCGGCGCCTGACCGGCATCGGCGTGTCTCCCGGCATCGTCGTCGGGCGCGCGGTCATCATGATCCAGCGCGCGCAGGTTCTTCGCTATCAGATCCCGCCGGGACGCATGGAGCATGAGATCTCACGTCTGGAGCAGAGCCGGAGCCGCTCGCGGCAGCAGCTGGCCGACATCCGCGAGAGCCTGGCGCGGCGCCGCGGCCGCAAGCTGGCCTCGCTGTTCGACGCGCAGTTCCTCATGCTCGACGACCCGATGGTCATTCCTCGTGCCGCCGAAATCATCCGCAACCAACGGGTCAACGCCGAATGGGCCGTGCAGCAGGTGTTCCACGAGCTCAGCGCGGTGTTCGATGAGGTGGCCGATCCGTATCTTCGAGAGCGGCGCGGCGAGATCGCCGATCTGGTCGGCCGGCTGAACATGAATCTCCGGCAGGGTCTCGAGACGCCGCGCGACCTGTTGCGCGAGCTCGACGAATCGTCGGTGCTCATCGCCGACGAGCTCACGCCTTCGCTCGCGGCGCAGGTCGATTGGACCAAGGTCCGCGGCTTCGCGACCGACGCCGGCAGCCGCACGTATCACACGGCGATTCTCGCGCGGTCTCTCGAAGTGCCGGCCGTGGTCGGATTGCACAACGCGAGCCGATCGATCGAAGCCGGGCAGCTGGTGGTGGTCGATGGCAGCGGCAATGAGCTGATCGTGGATCCGAGCGATGAAGTGCTGGCGGGAGTCGCGCGTCACGCCGACGATCGACGGCCGGCCGTCAACGTGGACGCGGAGCGGCGACGGCCGGCGACGACGGCCGACGGAGTGCGCGTGCGGCTCGACGCGAACATCGAGTTTCCCGACGATCTGGCCGCCGCGCGTTACGCCGGCGCCGAGGGCATCGGGCTGTATCGATCCGAGTTTCTCTTCACGAGCGCCGCGTGCGACATCGCCGACGAAGATCAGCAATACGAGATCTACCGGGGGATGCTCGCCGGCATGGCGCCCGGGTCGGTCACGATTCGGACGTTCGACGTCGACGAAGATCAGCTCGCGTCATACGTGGCGAACAGAGACGTCAGCGCGTGGGCGGCGAAAGAAGATCGGGGCAGCCGGCAGGGTCTGCGCGGCTTGCGCCTGAGCCTTTCGCGCCCCGAGCTGTTTCAGGTGCAATTGCGCGCCTTGCTCCGCGCCGCCGGTCACGGTGCGCTGCGGATCATGTTTCCGTTCGTGTCGGGCGTTGAGCAGGTGCGCGACGCGCGCCGTCTCGTGACCGAGACCGCCGCCGAGCTCGCGCGACGCGGCGAATCGGTGCCACCGGTGCCAATCGGCGTGATGATCGAGGTGCCGGCCGCCGCCTACACGGCCGACCTCCTCGCGCGTGAGGTCGACTTCTTCACCATCGGCACAAACGACTTGATTCAGTATTGCCTGGCCGTCGACCGCGCCGACGAGCGCGTGTCGAGACTGTACCAGCCGCTGCATCCGGCCATCCTCCGGATGATTGTGATGGTGCGAAGAGCGGCCGCGCGTCACCGGATTCCGGTGTCGCTGTGCGGCGAAATGGCGTCAGACCCGGCGCTGCTGGCGCTGCTCGTGGGACTGGGGTTGCGGGAGCTCAGCATGACGCCGGGCGCGATTCCCATCGCGAAGCAGGTACTTGCCGAGGCGCACAGCGGCGAGCTGCGGGCGATGGCGCGCCGGATTCTGCGGATGGCGACCGTCGACGAGATCGAACGCGAATTGTTCTCCGCGCTCGCGCGGCTGTCGCACGCTGGGGAATAGTGAATCTGGTTATTTGATTATCTGGTTATCTGGTTATCTGGTTATCTGGTTATCTGGTTGTCTGGTTATCTGGTCATTGGGTTCCTTCAATGATTAGATAACCAAATAACCAGATGACCAAATAGAGGAGCCCGGATGGCGGACGATGTGACGCGCGTGGAAAAGCCGTGGGGCTACGAGCTCCATTGGGCGAAGACGGATCGCTACGTCGGAAAACTGATCCACGTCAACGCCGGCCACGCGTTGAGCCTGCAGTACCACAACATCAAGGACGAGACGATTTACCTGCACGCGGGGCGTCTGCTGTTCGAGATTCAGGAGGGTGCGAACCGCGTGACGAGAGAAATGCACCCCGGCGAGCGCGTCCACATCACGCCGAAGACCATCCACAGGATGACGGCCATCGAGGACAGCGACATCTTCGAGGTGTCGACGCCGGAGCTTCACGACGTGGTGAGGCTGGAAGACAGATACGGACGTTAGAAAGGTATGTCGTCGTCGGTGAGCGGCGCGGCCGACGCCTCCGGGCCTGGCGCGTGAGCGGCACCGGCGTCGCCGCGATCGGTCGCCGCTCCGCCTCGGCCGCCGCCGCCGCCGAGTAAGACGATCCGGTCGCCGCGAATCTCGGTCGTGTAGCGCTTGTTGCCGTCCTTGTCGTCCCACTGCCGCGTCTGAAGACGGCCCTCGACGTAGATCTGCCTGCCTTTGGTGAGATATTCGGCGAGCGACTCAGCGGACTTGCCCCACAACACGACGCGGTGCCATTCGGTCTTTTCCTGCCGTTGGCCCGCTTTGTCGTTCCACACTTCCGTGGTCGCCATGTTGATCGTCGCCACCGCGGCGCCGCCAGGTGTGTAGCGCAACTCGGCATCGCGTCCGAGATTGCCGACGAGAATCACTTTGTTGACGCTTCCCATACGGAGACATTCTACATCGTCGCGAGCGTCAAGGTTTCCGCAGAGGCGTACTGAACTGCATGAGCGCCTGCTTCGCGAGGCGTCCCGCGTCGCTGTCGGGGTACTTGGTCGCGACGGTCTCGAAGGCTTCGCGCGCGAGATCCAGCTGCTTGAGATCCTTCAGCGCGACGCCTTTCTTGTAGTACGCCTCGGGAATCGCGTTGCCGGCCGGATAGGCGCGGATCGCCTTGTCGTAGGCGTCCACCGCTTGCTGGTTCTTGCCCTGCTGTGCGTACGCGTGACCGATGAACACCTGCGCATCGTCGGCATCCGGCGATGTTGGAAAACTGCGGATATATGCCTCGAAGCCCTTGATGGCCAGATCGTACAGACCGGACGTGTAATCGGAGCGCGCCTCATCGAACATGCGCTGCGGCGACACGCCGACTGGCAGAGGCGCCGCAGCCGCCGACGTGCCGGTTGGTCCGGTGGGGGCATCGGACAAAGGGCCGCCGGCTGCCGGGGAGGTGGCTTGCGACGACTCGGACGTCGCCCGGGAGATTGTCTGCTGCTGGAGCGCCTGCCGCAAGGCGTCGACTTCCTGCGACAGCGAGCCAATCCGCACGTTGTTGTCGTCGACCTTCTCGCGCACGACGCGAAGGTCGCTCGACAGCGTGTCGATGACCAGCTTCTGATCGGCGAACGACTTGCGCGTGCCGCTGGTCTGCTCGTCGAGCCGGGCGTTGACGGCTTTGAACGCCTCGGTGAGCGCCGTGTTCATCGAGCCGATGAGATTCTGCAGCTGCTGCGCCTGCTCCTGGAGCATCCGGATATCCGCCATGAGCTGCTGATGCTCTTTGTTGGCCGCGGCCGCCGGCCGCGCAATCGCGGCGGCGAGTGCGAGCGCGATGAGCGCGCGGGTGAGTGTCGGCTTCATAACCATCTCATTTCGCGGTGATGACGAAGTGTGCGCGCCGGTTCTTGGCGTACGCGGCTTCATCGTGACCCGGCTCGAACGGAAATTCCTTGCCGTAGCTCACGGTACGGAGCCGATCGGCGGAGATGCCGAGCGACACCAGGTACGCGCGAGCGGCGACGGCGCGGCGCTCGCCCAATGCCAGATTGTACTCGGGGGTTCCGCGCTCGTCGCAGTGGCCTTCAATGGTCACGGTCCAGGCTGGGTACTTCTTCAGCCCCGCGGCGTTGGCGTCGAGCACGCCCCGCGCGTCGTCGGCGATCTCGCTGCTGTCGTACTCGAAGAACACCGGCTTCAACGGCGAATTGCGATTGATGTCGTCGAGCGAGGCGGACGCGATGCTGTCGTCGCGCACCGGTTCGGGCGGCACCACCGTCGGCTCGGCCACCGGCGTCGGTGGGGCCGGTGGGCGTGGGACCGCCGTCGAGGCGGGCGGCGGCGGTGGTGGTGGTGGTGGCACCGCCCGCGCCACGGGCGGCGTCTTCTTTCCGCAGGCCGCGGCTGCCACCAACACCAGAACAACAAGCGCGGTTCGCGCAACCGCCGATCGCATCACCATCGTGTGTCTCCATGCTAGGTCCGGCCACAGCCGGACAGTGCGAACGAAAGTGCTAACGTCCCAGAACCCTCATTTCGACCAGTCGGGCTGGTAGTTGTTCCCGTCCTTCGTAATCTGCTTCAGGTTCTTCCCAAATCGATCCATGACGAACACCTGAGACTTGCCGGACCGCGTCGACGTGAACGTGAGGTGGCGGCCGTTCGGTGACCAGGCCGGGCTTTCGTTGGTGCCCTCGCCGAACGTGAGCTGGCGCACGTGACCCGAGGCGAGGTCCATCACCTTGATGTCCTGGCCCGGGCCGGTGCGCGACGCGAACGCGATCTCGTTGAACGGCGCCGGCGACCACGTCGGCCGATCAGCGTAAGACTCCGACGTCACTTTCCGAAGCCCGAGACCATCAACCCCGATCTCGTAGATCTGCGGGGTACCGGTGCGATCCGACGTGAAGGCGATCCGGGTCCCCGACGGCGACCACGTCGGCGTGATGTCGGCGCCCGAGCTATTCGTCAGGCGTCGCAGATTCGATCCGTCACGATTGACGACGTACAGCTCGAAGTTACCGGGGTGATCTCGCGTCGATGCGAAACAGAGCTGCGTCCCGTCGGGTGACCATGCGGGCAGAACACTTTCCCCGGCCGGCGGATTCTTCGTCAGCTCCTCGAGCGTGCCCTGGTAGATGTTCGAGATGAAGATATTGGGGAACTGACGGCGGTACGAGGTGTACGCAATCGACCGGGCGTCGGGTGACCATCTGGGATTGATACTCAACGACCGTCCGGTCGTGACGCGCCTCTGGTTCGCGCCATCGTAATCCGCGATGTAGATCTCCTTGATGCTCCGACTTTCGATGGTGCCGCCCATCCGTTCGCCGTCGCGATCGGTGTCGAACGTCAGCTTGGTGCGGGCCACGCCGTGCAGCGCTCGCTGCTTTTCATGGATCTCGTCGGAAATCGCGTGCGCATAGCTGCGAGGGTTCGCGGCGGACCCGGAGTATTCCTTTCCGAACGCCTGCGGGTGGCCGTCGGGCCGGCGCACGTCGAACAGGCGAACCTGCACGAGAATGCCGGCACCGGTCTTTTGCACGGTCCCGATGAGCACGGCGTCCGCGTTCAACTCGTGCCATCGAGCGAAGGGGACGTCCTCGAACGACTTCGCCGCCGGAATCGTCGCGTAGGTGTCGCGCGGAATCAGCGCGAACTCGCGCTCGAAGCTCAGGTCGTCGTAGAGCACCTGCGCGATGGCCTGCGCGATGGCCACCGTCTCCGCGTCGTTTGACAGCACAATGAAATCGGGCACGGCCATGCGCGGCGGGGCGCCGGCGTCGGCGGTAATGACGGTACTGAGCTCGCTCGGCTGCTGGGGAGCGGGCTGCTGTGAGGCCGGCGGTTGTCGCGCGG
Source organism: Acidobacteriota bacterium (assembly GCA_023265175.1). Taxonomy (GTDB): domain Bacteria; phylum Acidobacteriota; class Vicinamibacteria; order Vicinamibacterales; family CAVVIG01; genus JAHFUI01. The sequence goes on along the minus strand of JAHFUI010000005.1, from coordinate 44,455 downwards.
GCGTTTGTGGCCGAGCCGACAGCGCGACGACGGCGAGCCCTGCGGAAACCCCGACGGCGCACATGGTGTGAAAGGTTCCGGTCATCGTTGATACTGGAAATTCAAATGCACGGTTAACGTGGGGTTCGGAAACTCCGGGGGCAGCGGCCGCAATCGCTTCGCGAGGACGACGGCGCGCTCCGCTTGGCTGTCGAGCGGCGGATTCCCGCTGGGCTTTTCAGTCGTGATCTGCGTCAACGTTCCGTCACGTTCGATCGTGAATTTCACGATGACCGTCGCGGCAACTTCCGCTTGTTGCACCCAGTTCCTGCGGATCGTCTCAATCATCTCCACGAGATATTGCGGGCAACAGAAATTCGCCACGTCAAGCGTGGAACCGGCGCCGGGACCGCCGCCGGTCGCCAGCCCGAAGCCCAGCCCGCGTGCCCCGGTCTCGACAATCGCGCTCCCCGATCGGGCGTCGGCGCCGCGGGTCGGCGTCCGGCTGCGCGCTTCGTCCGGTGCCTGCTTGACCGGCACGGACGCCTTCGCGGTCTTGGCTCCCGGCGCCGGCACCGTCATTTCCGGTGTTTTCGCCGCGGGCGGGCGGGGCGCTTCACGCTTCGGCGCTTCTTCCGGCGGCGTCTGTACCTGGACGGCACGTCCGCCAACTGACGTCATCCCACCGGTCAACGGACCGGCTCCGCCGCCGCCCAGCGTGATCGTCATGATCGCGCGTGGCGTATCGTTCGCACGTCTCAGTAATCCCTGCGGTGCGAGCAGCAGGCCGGCAAACAAGATGCCGTGCAGAAGGAGGGACACGCTGACCATCCGCTGCAGCCCGGCGGGCTCGCGCATCCGATCGCGGAGGATGTCAGTGACGTCCATTACTTACCTCGCGTGGGGCCCCACCCCCACGCGCCTGCCAATCTAACGCGTCCGCTCGGCCTCGAGCGTCGACTCTCGGCCTCGCGTGAAAGGGGGAAGCGCTCGCTTCTTCGGCACTCATCGCTCCCCGGGCATCTTCGTCACGAAGGCGACGTGTTCGACGCCGGCGTCCTTCAGCTTGTCGGTGATCTCGATGACTTCCTGAAGCTGGACGGCTCCGTCGCCGCGCAAGTACACGTCCTTCTGCGTCGTCGTTTCCATCTTCTGCCGCACGCGTTCCTGCAGAACGTCGGCGCGAATGCGCTCGCGGCCGAGGTACACCATGTGCGTCTGCCGGTACTCGAGTGGAACCGTGACCTCGACGCGTTCCCCCACCACGGCACCCGCGCGCCGCGCGGCCGGGAGATTCACGTCGATGCCGCGCTGAATCATCGGCGCCGTCACCATGAAGATGACGAGCAGCACCAGCATCACGTCCACCAGCGGCACGACGTTGATCTCGCTGAGCGAGCTCGCGACGCGGCGACCGCGTCCCGCGCGTCGAAGGCTCGCATCGGCTGCCATATGGAGCTTCGCCATTTAGGTGAAGTTGCGTTCCGCGATGTTGAGAAATTCCATCGAGAAGTCGTCCATGTCGGCCGCGAACAGCTTCGCGCGCTGCGTCAGGGAGTTGTAGAAGAGCACCGCCGGGATGGCGGCCGCCAGACCGGCCGCGGTCGTAATCAGCGCCTCGGCGATGCCCGGCGCGACCGCTCCGAGATTGGTCGATCCGGTGCGGGCGATTCCTTCGAAGGCGAGCATGATTCCCCAGACTGTGCCGAAGAGGCCGATGAACGGCGAGATGCTCGCCGTGGTCGCCAGAAACGAGACGCGATGTTCCAACTTGTTCACCTCGACCACCGACGCGCGCAGCAGCGCCCGGTCGACCGCCGTCAAGCTCTTGAGAGTAGGACGAGCGGCGGGCCCCGCTGGATTGGGTCCGTTGGCGACGTCCGGCGAGATTTGACGGAGCTGGGCGGTCAACTCGGCGTAACCGGATTGGAAAAGACCCACGAGCGGGCTGTCCTCGAGCGACCGGCAGACCGATTGCACTTCCGAGAACTTATTGCTGCGACGAAACACGTCGAGAAACTGTGCGGACTGCCGGACCGCGCGCCGAAACGTCCACCACTTGTAGAGGAAGATGCCCCAGGATGCGATCGAGAGCATCACGAGAATCAGGAGAACGCTCTGGGCGATGTAGGACGATCCGGCGACGCGAGCGACGATCCCTCCAGACGAGCTTTCCACCCCAGGCCCACCCTGCGTCTGCAGGGCAAGGACCAAGCTTCCAAGCGTGTGCAAACGGTCCTCCGAGGCATCGCGAGTGCGCCGCTGGGACAGCGCCACCGGATGGACGGTGGGTCCACGCCGGGTGCGCAGAACTGTATCACGGTGCGCAACGGCTGTCAAACCTATGTTAGGATTGGAGTTCCCTCTCTTCCATGCTCCGGTTCCTCAGCATCAAACGTCTCGCGGTGATTGACGCCGTCGAGGTCGAATTCGGCCCCGGCCTGAACGTGCTCACCGGCGAAACAGGAGCCGGCAAGTCCATCCTTGTCGAGGCGGTCGGCCTCCTGCTGGGCGGCCGCGCGTCGGGCGACCTGGTTCGGACGGGCGAGGACGCCGCAACGATCGAAGCAATCTTCGAAAGCGGCGGGGGCGAGATCCTGGTGCGCCGCGAAGTGACGGCGCAGGGCCGCAGCCGGGCGTTCATCAACGGCGAGCTGGCAACCGCCGGAGCACTCAAGGACCTGTCGGCGCGGCTGATCGAATTGCACGGCCAGCACGAGCACCACACGCTGCTCGATCCGTCAACCCACCTTGCGGTCCTCGACGCCTTCGCCGGCCTCGATCCCCTGACAATACCTGTGGCGACCGCATGTGAGGTGATGCGCGCGTCGGCGGAGAAGCTCGGACGCGTCTGTCGCGACGCCGCGGATCGTGATGCGAGGCAGGAACTGCTCGCGTTTCAGTTGGCCGAGCTCGATCGGGCGGCTCTCAAGCCTGACGAAGACGAGGAATTGACCGCAACGCGCCAGGTGTTGGCCAACGCGGAACGCGTCGAACGGCTCTGCACGGAGGGGTACACTGCGCTCTACGAGAGCGACGAAGCCGTGCTGGCGCATCTCGGGGGCGTCTGGCGCCGCGTGGGGGAACTGGCGTCGCTCGATCCGCAGTTTCAACCGTACCTCGAGGCGCGAGACGCGATCAAGCCTCAACTCGAAGATCTCGCGCTCTTTCTTCACCGCTATGCCGAGGGGATCGAGGCATCGCCCGCACGGCTGCAGCAGGTCGAAGAACGGCTGGCGCTGCTCGAACGTCTCAAGCGGAAATACGGCCCGACGCTGGCCGACCTCCTTGCGCGCCGCGACCGGCTGCGGAGGGAATTGGCCGATCTCGATTGCGGCGATGAACGGCGCGTCGAGCTGGAGCGCGAACACGAGGCGGCTCGCAGCCGGTATCTGGAGGCCGCACGACGGTTGTCCGATGCGCGGAGGGCGTCCGCCCCCGATTTTGCGCGGCGCATCGAGCGGCTTCTCGGCGATCTCGCGATGGAACGGACCAAGTTCGAGGCACGCTTCAATACCGAGCCGCTCCCTGAATCGGCCTGGACGATGGGCGGTGTCGACGCGGCAGAGTTCTTCGTCTCACCGAATCCTGGCGAAGATCTCCGGCCGCTCGCGCGCATCGTCTCGGGCGGGGAGCTGTCGCGAATCATGTTGGCGATCAAGACGCTGACCGCGACCAGCCGGCATGGGTTCAGCGACGCAGACACCCGGCCGCCGAGTGGCGCCACGCCAGGGTTGGTGTTCGACGAAGTCGATGCCGGAATCGGCGGGCGAGCCGCCGCGTCGGTCGGCCAGAAGCTTCGGGCGCTCGGATCTGCGTTTCAGGTCCTCTGCATCACGCACTTGCCCCAGGTTGCCGCGTACGCCGACGCGCATTTTCTCATCGAGAAGCGCGTCGATGGCGGGCGAACGCTGACGCGCGTCGGCAGGCTCGACGAAGCAGGCCGCGTCGATGAGCTCGCGCGCATGCTCGGCGGCGAGGCGATCACCGAAGGCCTGCGCGCCTCGGCGCGGGAAATGCTTCTCGGCCGCGGCGCGATCGGCACGACGGCCGCCCGGAGAGGCGAATCTATATCGAAAGGCGAAAGCGAAAGGGCGAAAGCGAAGGCGCCGGCAGCGAGCAGGAACGCGAAGGAAGGCCCCAAGGGCACAAAGGAGCTAACCTAGTACCGATGGCTCGCAAGTACCTCATCGAAACGTTTGGCTGCCAGATGAACGCGCACGACTCCGAGCGCATGGCGGGCCTGCTCGAGCAGGCTGGCTTCGAAGCCACAGACGCCGCCGCCGACGCCGACATCGTCGTGATCAACACGTGCAGCGTGCGCGAGCGTGCGGAGGACAAGCTCTACACGCGGCTTGGCGAGCTGCGGCAGTTGGCCAGCGAGCAGGGTCACGATCCGATCGTGGCGGTCGCCGGCTGCGTCGCGCAGCAGGAAGGCGACGCGTTGCTCCGCCGGTCACCCGGCGTCGCTGACCTCATCATCGGCACGCACGCCATCCGGCGCCTGCCGATGCTGGTGGACCGTGCCGCGATGGAACGGCGGCCGCTGGTCGATCTCACGCTGTACGAAGACGTGTCGTTTCCCCTCGGCGTGACGCGGCGGGCCGACCCGGTGAAGGCCTACGTCACGATCATCGAAGGGTGCAACGAGTTCTGCAGCTTCTGTGTGGTGCCCTACACGCGTGGCCACGAACGGATGCGGCCGAAGGCCGACATCCTGGCGGAGGTCCGCGACGCTGCCGGCAGCGGCCACCGCGAAATCCAGATGCTCGGCCAGATCGTGAACCACTACACGGCGCCCGACGATCCCAGCTGCGACTTCACGGGCCTGCTGGAAGCGATCCACGACGTGCCGGGGATCGAGCGGATCCGGTTCGCGAGTCCCCACCCGCGTCACGTCACGGACCGCTTTCTCGGCGCGATGACGCGGCTGTCCAAGATCTGTCGTCACCTGCACCTGCCGGTGCAGTCCGGGTCGACGCGAGTGCTGTCGGACATGCGCCGGCGGTACACGCGAGAGAGCTACCTCGATCTCGTCGCGAAGATCCGCGGCACGCTGCCGGACGTCGCGCTGTCGACCGATATGATCGTCGGGTTCCCGGGCGAGACGGAGGCGGATTTCGAGGCCACGCTCTCGCTGACGGCCGCCGTCGGGTATCACAGCATGTTCTCGTTCAAGTACTCGCCGCGGCCGAACACGCTCGCCGACAAGCGTCTGCCCGACGATGTGGCGGACGAGGAGAAGACGAGGCGGATCGTGGCGCTGCAGGCGCTGCAGCGGGAGATCCAGTCGAAGCTCAATGCGCGGCTGGTGGGCCAGGAGATCGAGGTGCTGGTCGACGCGGCGAGCCGCCGGCGCGAGACCGAGCTCTCCGGCCGGACCAGTACCAACGTGGTGGTCAATCTGCCGGGGCCGGCGGCGCGGATTGGGCAGACGGTCCGCGTGCGGGTGGAGCGCGCGGGTCCGCACAGCGTCTGGGGACGGGAAGTTTAGGTGGGTGCCATGCAAATCGAGATGATGATCAAGGGGCTGATGGTGGATCCGATCACGAACTCGCCGATCATCATCCTGCGCGACAAAGAGGGGCAGAAGGTTCTGCCGATCTGGGTGGGGATTTTCGAGGCCAACGCCATCGCGCTCCAGATCGAGAACGTCTCCACGCCGCGTCCGATGACGCACGATCTGCTGCGCAACGTCATCCACGACCTCAACGCCTCGGTCCAGAAGATTGTCGTCTGCGATCTGCAGGAGAACACGTTCTACGCGCTGATCTACCTGTCGCTCGACGGCGAGACGGTCGCCATCGACGCGCGGCCGAGCGACGCCATTGCGCTGGCGCTGCGCACGCGGGCGCCGATCTTCGTGGAGGACGAGGTCATCGACCACGCGAAGACGGTGGATTTGTCCTCGGAGCAGGCCGATTCCGATCGGCTGCAGAAGTGGCTCGAGAGCCTGGATCCGGACGACCTGGGGAAATACAAGATGTAAGGACATCCTCACTTCTTCGAGATTCCTGTTAGAATCCCCCCGCCGACTTTCCGAATGATCGTTGCCATCGCCAACCAGAAGGGCGGCGTGGGGAAGACCACGACGGCCATCAATCTGGCGGCCGCTCTTGCCCTGCGCGGCAAGCGGACGCTGCTCATCGACCTGGATCCGCAGGCCAACAGCACGATGTCGTTTCTGGACATGTCGCAGGTGGCCAAGAGCGTCTACGATGCCGTCGCCGATCCGGGGGTGGCGCTCGCCGACGTCATTGTGCCGTCGCCGCTCGAGAAGCTGGCCATCGCGCCGTCGCGCATCGCTCTCGCCAAGCTGGAAGCGAAGCTGGTGGGAGAGATGGACGCGCACTTCCGCCTGAAGGACAAGATCGAGCCGATCCGGCGCGACTACCCGCAGATCGTCATCGACTGTCCGCCGACCTTGGGCCTGCTCACCGTGAACGCGCTGGTCGCCGCCACGCACCTGCTGATTCCGATCCAGTCGTCGTACTTCGCGCTCGAAGGGACCGACGATCTGCTCGAGACGATCGAGAAGGTCCGCGCGCGCCCCAACCCGGCGCTGCGGATTCTGGGGGTCGTCATCACGATGCACGACAAGCGGACGGCGCTGGCGCGCGACATCCGGGCGCAGATCCAGAAGGTCTTCGGCGGAAAGGTTTTCAAGACGGTGATCACCAAGAGCGTGCGGCTCGAAGAGAGCCCGGCGTACAAGGAATCGATTTTCACCTTCGCGCCCGATTCAACCGGTGCGACCGAGTATTACAGCCTGTGTGAGGAGGTCATCGACCGTGCCTAGACGAGGGCTGCCGGAGACCATCGGGATGCGGCACGACCAACATTACGTGGAGGCGCTCGCGGCGTCGGCCGGCGCCCCGATCGGGCGCCTGATTTCGATCGAGCAGATCGACCCCAATCCGAACCAGCCGCGGCAGGTCATGGGGGATCTGTCGGAGCTGATGGCGTCGATTGCCGAGAAAGGGGTTCTCGAGCCGCTCGTCGTGCGACAGCGCGGCGACCGGTTTCAGATTGTCGCCGGCGAGCGGCGTTATCAGGCGGCCGTGCAGGTGGGACTCCGGGAGCTGCCGGTCGTCATCCGCGACGCCGACGAGACGGAGATGCTGGAGCTGGCGCTGATTGAGAACCTGCAGCGCAAGGATCTCACGCCGTTCGAAGAGGCGGAGGCGCTCCACGGCCTGGCCGAGCGGTGCGGCTACACGCATGAGGATCTGGCGCGCCGCCTCGGGAAGTCGCGGACGTCGGTCACCGAGTCGCTGACGCTCGCCAGCATGCCCGAGGAGATTCGCACGCTCTGTCGGCTGGCCGACATTTCCTCCAAGTCCCTGCTATTACAGGTCGTTAGGCAAGACACGCCCGAAAAAATGACCGCGCTCGTCGAACAGATCGCCAGCCAGGGCGGCGCGACCCGTCAGCAGCTCCGCGCGGCGACGGCGAAGCCCAGGGCGGGGCGCCCGAAGCATTACGTCTTCGCCTTCCGGCCGCCGACCAAGGCGTTCAATCTGAAGCTGTCGTTCGCGAAGAGCCGGGCGACGCGGGACGAGATCATCAACGCGCTCGAAGCCATCCTCCGCGACCTGCGCAAGAAATCGTAGACAACAGATCCAGCGCCTGTCGAGGGATCAAGCCAGGCGAGCTTGTGCCACACCTGCAGATCGCGCAGGTCGTTGCGGCTGAACCCGCGCCTGGCGCTTGCTCATGCCCTTGCTGAACTACCACAATGGACGAAAAGGACACCAAGGGAAAGAGCGGTGACTCGGCGAGGAGCGCGCCTTTTGAGGCTATTCCACGTGAGTCTGATAATGGATATTATGTTAACCTAACCACGGCGAATTTGACGGAGGAGCAACGCAGCGAGCACCGGGATCCCCAACGCGGCTGCCGCGTTGCCCCGAATGCAGCCAGACGTTCGCCACGGGCTGCTAGGCTACGCGGTCCAGTTCCGCGCTTCGAACCGCTCGTCCGGCACCGTCAGCTCCAACGGTCGGGTGTCCGGATGGCGCTCGACTTCGTGGCGGTCTGCGTCGGATACCGCCACGAAAAATGAACAGGACGCGCCAGCGCGAACGCCGAGATCGGACAACGACAAGGCGACCTCGATGATCGTACCCGCCGCAACCCGCGCGCGCCCGATACCGCGCTCGACCCACTCCCGGTCGTCGCCTTGTCGATCCCGGAACGACCCGATCAGCCGCTCAAGCGTCTGTCGCACGACGAACCGAACGCCGGCTGGCTGCAGGAACGTGAGCGAGAACTCGTAGCCGTCGGCGAGCAGATCCGCCGCGCGTCCCCCCGAATCGAGGCGGACGTACAAACACTCGCGGTCGAATCCGAACTGCACGAGGGTCAGCAGGGATGGCCCCCGGTCGACGCGGTGCATGGCCCCCGCACCATCGCGGATCTCGAGCGTACCCGCGCCGAGCCACTCGAAGTAGCTCGTTTCCTCGCCGTCGAGCGTCGGGGTGAAGAAGCCGGACGGCGGCGTTTCAGCCACGGCCTGCGTGCCGGTCGACATGTTGCTCACGAACAGCTCATCGGGAACCGGTTTCCGCAGCAGCGTGTACACGTTGCGCAGGTGCCGGCGGAACAGGTCGTCGAATTCCGGATCGTGCGCTGACGAGTGGTCGTCGCCGTACCACCAGAACCAGTCGCTGCCTTCGGCAATCAGGACCTCTTCGCGCGCGCGCGCCAGGTCGGCGCCCTCGATGCCCGACACCTCGTCGAGCGCGCGCCGCGCGTCGGCGAGCTGACTCCAGGCCCGCTGGTCGTCGCGATGGCCGATCCAGATATAGAAATTGGCGTCGATCCACGAGCCCGGAAAAATGCTCGTGAGCTCGTGTCGTGGTGTGGCGCACGCCTCGGCCATCGTGACCGTCCGCAACTCGGGGTTCGACGACAGCCGGCCGTACAACGCGCGCAGGAACGGGCGGCCGCCGCCCTCGAAATGCTCCCACGCGTTCTCGCCGTCCAGGATGACGCTGATGAGCGCCTCTTCCCCGCCGGCGCGCGCCGCGTACCGGCGCCCGGCCTCGACTAGTCGCGACACGAAATGATCGGCGGCCGCATCAGCCGGCCAGCCCGCGTAGGTGAAGCCGATGAGATCCGACAGGTAATGGTCGCGAAACGCGCACGCGATCGATCCTCGTCCCGCCCTCACGCGGTACGGCGCATACAGGCGTTCAGGATGATCGAGATGGCCCTCGCCGTCGCGGCCGAACGTCAGGCCGAGCGTGCGAGCCAGAATCAGCTCGTCGGTCGCCATCCATGTGAACCCGGCGGCGGCCGCAAGCGGAACCATGGCGTCCGACACCGAGCCTTCGGACGGCCAGAGGCCCACGGGCGTGCGTCCAAACAGGCGCCCGTGGAGCGCGGCCGCGCGCGTCAACTGCTCGGACGCGTCCTCCGTGTGAGTGAATCGTTGCCGCGGCATTGGTGAGTCCGGATGCGTCCGCAGGTAGACATCTGTATCGCACAGCAGCGGCAGGATCGGGTGGTAGAACGGCGAGGTCGACAGCTCGACTTGCCCGCGGCCGGCGGCCGCGCGGTACTCCGGAATCACCTGGTTGAGGATCTCGAGCTCCACGGTCCGCAGCAGCAGTTTGTCGTCTTCGGTGAAGCCGCGGCCTTTGGCGATCAGGCCGCGCACGCGCGCGTCACGCTCCAGATACGAGGGATCGAGCCAGGCGAGCTTGTGCCACACCTGCAGATCACGCAGGTCGTCGCGGCTGAACCGGCGCGCCGCGGCGAGCGCCGCGGCGGCGGTCGGCAACGTACCGCCCCGCCGCGCCAGCAGCTCCGCGTACCGCGGATAGATGTCGATCATGCGCTGCCGCTGGGCGTGGAAGAAGTTGTCCAGGACGAAGGCGACGTCGGCGTCGGTCAGGTCGGTCGCGGGTTTGAGGCTCAGATCCAGGAAACGGTCCCGCGCGCGGTTTTCGGCGAACGCCTCGATCTGGACCAGCAGTGAGGGCACCAGGTTGAAGGTGACACGGACGTCCGGAAATTCCCGCAGGACCGCCGCCATGCCGTAGTAATCCTTCAGCGCGTGCAGCCGCACCCACGGCAGGATGTGCTCGTGCGTGACCAGGTCTTCATAGAACGGCTGGTGCATGTGCCACAGGATGGCAACGCGGGTCATGGGTGTTAGTCTTAGTCTTAGCTGAATCGATGCGCCGAGTCACCACAAAGGACACGATGGACACCAGGGCAAGACGTCTTCAGAAAAGCTGACCCGGTCTCTTCCTTGGTGTCCTTTGTGTCCATTGTGGCAGTTCAGCGAGGGATCAGCGCAAGCGCGCAACCGTCATGTTGAAGATCCTGGACCGCTACATCATCCGTGAGATCCTGCCGCCCTTCTTCCTCGGGCTGGCGGTGTTCACGTTCCTCCTGATGATGCCGCCGATGATCGAGTACGGCGAGCAATTCATCGAGAAGGGAGTGGCGTGGCCGACGGTCATCCGCCTCCTGGTCACGTTGGTCCCCCAGGCCCTCGGCGTGACGATCCCCATGGCGTTGCTGCTGGGCGTCCTGATAGGCCTCGGCCGGTTGTCGGCCGATCGCGAGTTCGTGGCGCTGCAGGCATGCGCCGTCAGCATCTTCCGGATCCTGCGGCCCATGGCGTGGCTCGCGATCCCCGCGGCCGTCGCCACCGGCTACGTCATGGTCGTCTTGATCCCGAACGCCAACCAGACGTTCCGGGAGATCACCTTCAACGTGGTGGCGGTCGCCGCCGAGAGCGACGTCAAGCCGCGCGTCTTCTTCGAGGAGTTCCCGAAACAGGCGATCTTCGTGCGCGACGTGCCGCCCACCGGCGGCTTGCGCGACGTGTTCATGGCCGACTCGACGAACCCCGATCACACGACGGTGTATTTCGCCAGGCAGGGCCGATTGATTGTCGATCGCACCAAGAAGACGGTGGAGCTGTTCCTGGAAGACGGCAGCCTTCACACCACATTCCTGGCCAGTCCAGACAAGCACGACGGCAGCTCGTTCGATCGCCTGGTCCTCAGCATGGACGCCGCGGCGGTCTTTCGGCGCACCTCGCTGCTCAAGGGCGATACCGAGATGACGATCGCCGAGCTGCGGGCCAAGGACGCCGAGGCCGCGAAGCATCGCATCCCGTCGTACGGTCCGTATTTCATTCAGCTGAAGTTTTCGCTTCCAGTCGCCTGCCTCGTGCTCGCGCTCATCGGCCTGGGACTTGGCGTCACCAACCGAAAGGACGGCAAGTTGGCGAGCTTCGTCCTCGGGTTCGGCGTGATTTTCGTCTACTACCTGCTCTTGTGGACATGTCGCGCGATGGCGCTCAGTGGACGGATGTCGCCCGGAATGGCACCGTGGATTCCCAACATCGCGACCGGCGCCGCCGGCATCGTCGTCCTCTTGTGGCGGGCCGGATCGACCGATCAACCGATCCACGTCATCCTGCCGGCTTTTCTGTGGGGGCGCAGGTCGGCAATCCGGCTCGAGCCGAACTCCACACGTGAACCGGACACGAGTCATCCGGGAGCGCGGCCGCGACGACGGGTGATCAGGGTTGTCATTAGGATCCCGCATGTCAATCTGCCGCGCCCGCGCCTGCTCGATCTCTACGTTGCGCGTCAGTGGGTCCGGATTTTTGGCGTGGCGAGCGTGGCGCTGCTCGGCATCTTCTACATCGCAACGTTGACCGACTCGGCTACGTACCTGTTTCGCGGTTCCGCGAACACCGGCATGCTGCTGCAGAATCTCTACTTCGACACGCCGCGATTCGTGACCTTTCTCATCCCACTGGCCGCGCTCATCTCCACGCTGGTGGTGATTGGCGTCCTGACGAAGAACAGCGAGCTCATCGTGATGCGCGCCTGCGGCGTCAGCCTGTATCGGTCGGCGGTGCCGTTAGTGCTCTTCGCCATCGCGCTCAGCGCCGCCATGTTCGGGCTTCAGGAGCGGGTCGTTCCCGAGTGGCACCGCAAGGCTGAAGCCGTGCGGCACGTGATGCGCGGGTTTCCGGCGCAAACCTTCGGCACGCTCGATCGGCAGTGGATCATCGGCAGCACGGGGGACATGTATCACTACGAGAACTTCGATCCTCGAATCAATCGGTTCAATCGCCTGACCGTCTACCATCTCGACACGCAAGCGTGGCGGCTTGCCTCCCTCACCCACGCGCGGGATGTCGTGCTCGTCCCGCGCCCGGGCGCCGACGAAGATCACCTGTTCGTGTGGCAGGGCCGTCAAGGGTGGAGCCGGACCTTTTCGACCCAGCGGCGCGGCGGCGCCCTGAAGCCCCGCGTCACCTACGCGCCTTTTGCCGCCCAGACGCTGCCGCTCGAGCCCCCCAGCTACTTCAAGACCGACGAGCCGGAACCCGACCGCATGTCGTACGAGCAACTCCAGCGCTACATCGTCGGCCTGAAGGCCAGCGGATTCCATGTCGTCCCCTACGTGGTGCAACTGCAGCGGAAGGTGGCGTTTCCCTTCGTCACGCTGATCATGACGCTGCTCGCCGTTCCCTTCGCCGCCAGCACGGGCCGGCGCGGCGCCCTCTACGGCATTGGCGCTGGCATCGTGCTGGCGATCGTGTACTGGACCATGCAGAGCGTGTTCGGCGCAGTGGGTGCGGGAGGGCTGATCTCACCCTCGCTCGCCGCCTGGGCGCCGAACATTCTTTTTGCCGCCGCCGCGGCGTACATGATTCTGACGGTCCGGACATGAACGCGTGACGGCAGCGTCCTGGGAGTGTATTCCGACGCGCTTATCGCTGGAGATCCACCCGTCGAATCCACAGTCGCCCCGATGAGCCCGGCTTGGTGTTCGTGGTTTCGACCACGAACAGGATGTCGTGGATGTCCTTGGCCGCCGGATACGGCGTGCGCGTGACGCCGATGGGAGTTACATCGTTGAAGTGGACGGTCTGCTCGCGTCCGACTTCGTCGACGTACGCGGACCGCTGCCATCGTTGTGCCGCGCCATGGAGCGTGCGGAATTGCACCGACATCCGCAACGGATGATCCGCCCGCGCGGTGAACGTGACCCGGTCGCCTGGCGCCGCGCCGTCGGGAAGCTCGACGGCAAGCGCGACATACTGCCCTGCGGCCGCGCCGCCCGACAGTCCGTACCGCAGCCGCAGCTCTGCCCCGCCGGTCTGCGGCACGAGGTCGAGCGCGGCGACCGATGTCGCATCCGGCTCGATCCGCCACCTGGTCGTCGTCCGCCCGTCGAACAACGGACGTGATTCGGATGCCGCGTGGCGTTCTGCCGCCGCTGCGGGAAACGTGATCCCGACGTAGATCGGGTTGCTGATGATCCACGGGATCGATCCCTGTTCCGGCGGCGCGGTGATTTCCACACGATACATTCCTGGCACGTCGGTCACGGCCCGCGTGATGTCCGCTTGATCCCGAACGCGTGCCAGTGGTTCGTGGTCCCGCCAGATGATCGTGACGAATGAGGTTGGGGCGTTGCTGCGGACGTGCAGAGTCACCGGTCCGCCGGCATCCAGTTGGTCGCCTTCGCTCGCGGTCCCACGCGCATTCATGGCCGTGAACTGGAACGCCGGCGGCGAAGCGAGGCCATCAATCGCGACATACGCGTGACCGCGGCGCAGAGCCTGCGCGACCGTCGTGGCGTCGCGGACCGCGTCGCCCGTGAGCGGCCGCTCCGGCCGGACGTGGACAGACAAGGTCCGAAACGACGCCTCGTAACCGGGAATCGGCAGCGCGAAGCTGTTGTCGCCAGGGTCCACGTTCGCCAACGCCAGCTTCGCGTGCGCATCCGCGCCGGCAAGCAGCACGACGCGTCGTTTGTGGGCAAACAATTCCCAGCGATCGATGCCGAGTCCGGTGTCGTAGAGCAGGCGCGCGATCGTTTCGGGCGATCGGAGCGGGTAGCTGGCAAGCGCCGCCACGATGTTCCAGCGCGCCCGCCATCCCGGCTCACGCATCCTGATGCGCCAGCTCGTGTCCGGGTTCAGCCACTCGACGGCGTCGAACGGGGCGTTCCAGTCGCGCCAACTGAGCGCAAGCTTCGGCGAGTTGGGATGCGCCACGACGCCGAACCCTCCCAGCCGTCTCACATCGTCGACGACGTCGCGCGCCTCGCCGGCCAGCGGATACGGCGCCGCCGGCATGTCGATCGCCAGATAGTGACCGCCGGTGGTGCTGATCTCGACCGCATCGAGACAGAGGACGCCCGATCGGTACACGGGCGGATCGGGCGTACGCGTTGCGTCGCCGTGATCGGTGAACACGACGAACTTCAGCCCCGCGCGGGCGGCCGCAGCGGCCACACCATCGGGCGCGCTGAGACCATCGGAACGATTCGTATGGACGTGGATGATCCCGGGAACCGTGCCGTCGGCGAAGGGCGACTCGAGCCTGAGGCGGGCGAAAGGCAGGCTGACAGCCACCAAAACGGCGACGGCGGCCACGATGGCCGCCGTCAGGAACAGGAACTTTTTCACGATCGATGCAAAATGCTCAATGCAAAATGCAAGTGTGCATTAGGCATTTTGCATCTTGCACTCACCGATGTCTAGAGCTTGGCCCCGGCCTTGAGTGCCGCCGCCTTATCGGTGCGCTCCCAGGTGAATTCCGGCTCCGTGCGGCCGAAATGACCGAACGCCGCCGTCTTCTTGTAGATCGGCCGCCGCAGGTTCAGCTCGTCCCCGATGCCGCGCGGCGTCAGCTTGAAGCTCGCGCGCACCAGCTCCGTGATCGTGTCTTCCGGAATCCGGCCCGTGCCTTCCGTCCGCACCATCACCGATACCGGCTCCGCCACGCCGATGGCATACGCCAGCTGCACTAAGGCGCGGTCCGCCAGCCCCGCCGCCACCACGTTCTTCGCGATGTAGCGCGCCATGTAGCACGCCGAGCGGTCCACTTTCGTGGGATCCTTGCCCGAGAACGCCCCGCCGCCGTGCGGCGCCGCGCCCCCGTACGTGTCCACGATGATCTTGCGGCCGGTCACGCCCGCGTCGCCGTGCGGCCCGCCCACCACGAAGCGCCCCGTCGGGTTCACGTAGATCTTCGTGTTCTTGTCCATCATCGCCGGCGGAATCGTCGGCTTCACGATCTTCTCGATGATGTCCTGGCGCATCGTCTCGTTGGTGACATCCGGGCTGTGCTGGCTGGAGACGACAACCGCATCCACGCGCACCGGTGTGGTCCCTTCGTATTCCACCGTCACCTGCGACTTGCCGTCCGGACGCAGGTACGTCAGTGTCCCGTCGCGGCGCAGGCACGAGAGCCCCTTCACCAGCTTGTGCGCCAGCATGATCGGGAGCGGCATCAGCTCCTCGGTCTCCGTGCAGGCAAACCCGAACATCAGCCCCTGGTCGCCGGCGCCGCCCGTGTCCACGCCCATCGCGATGTCGGGCGACTGGCTGTGGATCGCCGACAGCACGGCGCAGGTCTCGGCGTCGTAGCCGTACTTGCCGCGCGTGTAGCCGATCTCCTTGATCGTCGAGCGGACGACGTCCTGATAGTCGATGACCGCACTGGTCGTGATCTCGCCCGCCACAATCGCCAGCCCCGTCGTCACCAACGTCTCGCAGGCGACGCGGCTCATCGGGTCTTTCGCGATGAGGGCGTCGAGAATGGCGTCCGAGATTTGATCGGCGATCTTGTCGGGATGGCCTTCGGTGACCGACTCCGACGTGAAAAGGTGTCGTACGTTACCGCTCATGCGCACTGCTCCTTAGCTTCTAGTTTGGAGGTTCTAGTTTTGAAAAATGCAAGTGTCAGAAACGGTTAAGTTTAGCAGATCACGCCCGTGGGTGGAAGCGATCGTAGATCGTGCGCAACCGCGCCTCGAGCACGTGAGTGTAAATCTGGGTCGTCGAGAGATCGGCGTGGCCGAGCATCATCTGGATCGCGCGCAGATCCGCTCCCCGCTCCAGCAGGTGTGTCGCAAACGAGTGCCTCACGACGTGGGGGCTGAGCGATCGCGGGAGACCGACACGTTGGCCATGGCCTTTCAGAATTTTCCAGTAGCCGACGCGGCTCAGGGGTCCGCCGCGAAGATTCACGAACAGTCGTGGCGACGCGCGTCCCTTCAAGATTGCCGGACGCCCATCGCGCTGGTACCGGCGCATCCAGGCGGCCGCCTGCTCGCCGACTGGGATGATGCGTTCCTTGTTGCCCTTGCCGATGCAGGTCAGGTAATGCTCATCGAGATGGAGATCGACGGCGCGGACGCTGATGAGCTCCGACACCCGCATCCCCGTCGCATACAGCAACTCGATCATGGCGCGGTCGCGCAGCCCCCGAGGCGTGGACACGTCGGGCGCCGCGATCAACTGGTCGACCTCTTCGATCGAGAGAAACTTGGGCAACGCCGCCCAGGCGCGGGGCGGGGTCAGATCGTCAGCAGGACTCTCGTCGAGGCGGCGATCGAGGACGAGGAAGCGGTAGAAGCCCCGAATCGCGGCCACGGACCGCGCCACGGACCGCGGCGACAGTCCGCTCGCCATGCGCTGTCGGACAAACGCCTCGAGAGCCGAACGGTCCAGCGCTTCGGGCTTGCGCGCCACCCCGGCCGAAAACGCCGCCAACGCGCCGAGGTCGCGAGCGTAACTCTCCAGCGTGTGGGCCGCGAGCCGGCGTTCGACCCGTAAGTGATCCAGATAGAGATCAATCACTGAGGTACTATGATAGTATCCGCCGCCTGTTCGTGAGGTCGTTCCATCATGGCTGCTCGTTCGAAATGGCAGGCTCTTCCCACCGAGGCAATCAACCCCGACACGCTTGCCATTGACAAGCTCTCCGCCGCCGACATCGTGGAAGGGATGTTGAGCGAGGACCGCAAGATGCTCGCCGCCGTGCAGCGCGAGAAGGACCGCATTGCCGTCGGCGTCGAGATCATCACGCAGGCGTTGCGCAAAGGGGGACGCGTGATGCTCATCGGAGCCGGCACCAGCGGTCGCCTCGGCGTCCTCGAAGCAGCCGAGATGCCGCCGACCTTCGGCACCAGCCCGGATCTCGTGCAGGCGATTATGGCCGGCGGGAAGGGGGCGATCATGCGCCCGCGCGAGGGCGTTGACGACAACTACGAAGAAGGCGCGCGCGCGATCACCCGGCTCAAGCCGTCCAGGAAGGACGTGGTGATCGGCGTGTCGGCGAGCGGCATGACGCAGTTCGTCCGCGGCGCGCTCACCAGAGCCCGGCGCGTGGGCGCCAAGATCATCTTCGTCACGTGCGATCCGCGCACCGAACTGCAGACGTTCGTCGATCTGACGATCGCGCCGGCGGTCGGTCCCGAAGTCATCGCCGGATCGACGCGCCTGAAGGCCGGCACGGCGACCAAGATCGTCCTCAACATGTTGACGACGGCGTCGATGATCCGCATCGGCAAGACGTACGGCAACCTGATGGTCGACGTGCAGACAGGCTCGGAGAAGCTGAAGGACCGCGCCCGACGCATCATCGCCATCGTGACGGGTCTTGAATACGACGACGCGGACACGCTGCTGCGGCGCGCCCATTGGAACGTGAAGGCGGCCATCGTCATGCAGAAGTCCGGGCTCGCCTACCCACGGGCGCTGACGCGGCTCCGCCGGGCGCACGACTTCGTGCGCGACGCCATCGGCGAGGACGTCGAAGCGCGCCTCAAGGAATTGCTGGCTGTCAGTTAATGTTTCGGTGAGTATCGATGCAGCTCGGCAGGTGCTTGTCGCCGCGATCGCGGCGCGGGTGTTTCCAGCGGCCGTCGCGGATGTCGGGTCGAGTGCCGGCGTGCTGTGGCGGGAAGCCGTCGGCTCGCTGACCTTCGCGGCTGAATCAGAACCCGTCACCCAGGCAACCCCCTTCGATCTCGCCTCCCTCACTAAGGTGATCGCGACGACGACGGTCGTGATGGACCTGGTCGACGCGACGGCGCTTCGTCTCGACGAGCCGATCGCCGATGCCTTTCCCGAATGGCGCGGCGCGGATCGCGAATCGGTCTCGGTTCGCGACCTGCTCGAGCATGCGTCCGGTTTGCCGGCGCGCCTGATCGATCCGCCCCCCGAGGGCCGCCGCGAGTTCGAGCACGACATCTGCACGATGCCGCTCGAATACGAGCCGCGGACCCGCTCCATCTATTCCGATCTGGGGTTCATCCTGCTGGGCATGCTCGCGGCGGATCGTGCCGGGCGATCGCTGGCCGCGGCATTCGATGTGATCCGCCAGCGTCTCGTGCTCGCAGAAGCCGCGCTGGCAACCGAGACGTTGTCGTTCGGATTGGCCGGCGCTCTGAAACTCCAGGCGGCGCCGACGCTGCCGCAGGACGACGACGTCCGGCGCGGCCGAACGCTGGTCGGTGACGTGCACGACACATACGCCGCTGCGCTCGATGGGGTGGCGGGCCATGCGGGGTTGTTCGGGACGGCCGCCGGCGTCGCCGGGTTCGCGCGCGCGGCCCTGCGTGCGACTCACGGGGATGGCGCGATGCCGGAACCCTTGTCGCCCTCACGTGTCTTGCAATTCATCACGAGGAGCACCGTGACTGCGAGCTCGCGGGCGCTCGGCTGGGACACGATGCTGCCGACCTCGTCGTGCGGCACCCGCATGTCGGCCGCCGCCTTCGGTCACGTCGGGTTCACCGGCACGTCGCTGTGGATCGATCCGCTGCGCGATCGCTATTTCGTCCTGCTGACCAACCGCGCGCACCAGGGCGGCACGCTGGATCAGATGCGCGCCCTTCGCCGCGCGTTTCACGACGCACTGCACGATCTCTGAACTTGATTATCTGGTTATCTGGTTATTGATGTTTCAATTGTTCAATTGACCAATCAATGACCAGATAACCAGATAACCAGATAACCAGATAACCAAATGACCAAATTCATGTTTCCGACGTCTTAACGCCCCGGGGGGCCGAATACTGGTCCACCACGCCCGGGTCCATTCGGGATGTTCGGCGCGTTCGGATTCCCGGGCCCGTTGGGGCCGCGACCACCAGCGGGGCCGCCGGGTCCACGTCCACCGCCCGGGCCGCCAAACGGCGGCGGACCTTGCGGATTTCCGGGTCCCTGGCTGCCACGGCCGCCACGCTGGCCTGGTCCACCAGTCCCCGGAGTCCCGCCAGCACCGGCGGTCAGGGCCGGTGGCGTGAACGTGAAGAGCCACTCGTTATAGTGAGTCCGCCCTTTGTAGATGCGAATGGATTTGTCTTTGCTCTTGCTCGTCACGCCGGTGATGCCGGCGCCCGTCGGCGTGCCCGCTTCTGGCGAGGTGATGCGTCCGAATCCGCCTGGCTGCGCACCACCCGTCCGCAAACCGGGTTGGGTGCCCGCCGTGCCTCCGGGGGCGGCGGCGCCCAGCAGGACGGGCGCGAAATCATCGTTCGTGATCGGGTCTTTGAATTTCTTGCGGAGATACCGCTGCTCGACCAATACGTCGATACTCGGGGGGAGCGCGCCGGGACCGGTCTTGCGCTGGAACAGACCAATGGCACGCGCGTACTGTTCGCCGCGGAAGACCAGCTCGGTCTCCTTTTCGCGCTGGGCCATCTGGCGCCAGACCGGCATGACGGCGGTCATCATGATCGCCATGATGCTCAGGGTGACCAGCAGCGCCACCATCGCGTATCCGTGTTGACCCCGTAACTTCATGGAAGTAAAATGTTTAGCGTTCAAATGATAGCACGCGTTCGGATTCCTGTTTTCATCCTGCTGGCCGCGGCATGGATGATGGCCATGGCCTGCCAAAAGGTGCCGCTGCTGGCGCCGTCGGGATCGACCATCACGATTACGTCTGCGGCGACCGCCCTGCCCCTTAACGGCACGGCGGACATCGTCGCCCAGGTGCTCGAGCCGGCGGGAACGCCGCCGCACAATGGGACCCTCGTGACATTTACGACGACGCTGGGCTCGATTCAGCCGTCAGACGCGGAAACGGATATCAACGGCCGCGTCACCGCGAAGTTCATTGCGGGAAGCGCTTCGGGAACAGCGGTCATCACCGCCTCGTCCGGTGGCGCCAATGTCGGCTCGGCCGGTGCCGTCAAGATCGCGGTCGGCACGGCGGCGGTCGGCCGCGTGACTGTGAACGCCAGCCCGGCTTCAGTCCCTGCGATCGGCGGTACGTCCACGATTACGACGACCGTCTTCGACCTGAACGGCAACATGCTCAGTGCGGCGCCCGTGAGCTATTCGACGACGGCGGGAACCTTGTCCGCTGCAACCGTGACGACTGACGCGAACGGCGTGGCAAAGACGACGCTGACGACGAACCAGCAGGCGACGGTCACGGCGAGCGTCGGCGCCCAGGCGCCGGCAACCGGTGGCGGCGGCACCGGTTCCACCACGCCGTCTGCATCGGGCCAGGCCTCGGCCACCGTCGTCGTCACCGTGTCCGCAGCGCCGACGCTGACCATTACTCCTCCGACGACGGCGCCGAGCGCTGGCCTCCCGGCGTCGTTCACGTTCGCCGTGGCCGCAGCGGCATCCAATGGGAGCCCCGTTCGCGACCTCACCGTCAACTGGGGCGATGGACAAACGCAGTCTCTTGGAGCGGTGACCGGCAGCGCCATCGTTGTACACGTCTTTCGATCACCCGACACGTACGTTGTCAGCGGCACGGTCACCGACAGCTTCGGCAACGTCGTGACGGTCTCCATATCGGTGACCGTCAACCCGAAACCGCTGCCAGTGGTTACGGTGGTTGTTGGCGGCAGTGCCACGCCAACTGCCGGCACGGACATCACCTTCACGGCCACCGTGGCTGCGGCGACAGGTACCGGGACCGTCATCCAGGACGTGGTGATCGATTACGGCGACACGGGCGGCAGACTGGATCTTGGCGCGGTCACCGGCACGATCACGCTGCACCACGTCTACCAGAACGCGGGCACCTATACCGTCACTTTGACGGCTCAGGACAGCAACGGCGGCGTCGGCACGGCGATCACCACTGTCTTCGTGCAGGCCCAAGTGCCGCTGGGCGTCACACTCAATGCGTCCGCGTCTATCGGCACGGTGACCACGGTCGAGACGTTCACGGCGACGGTCACTGGCCTCGGGAACGCGGTCGTGAACAGCTATCTGTGGGAATTTGGCAACGGTGACCCGCCACAAACCACAACGACCAATCAGGTCACGCATCAGTACGCCCACGGGACCAACACGTGGACGGCGAGAGTGACCGTGACCACGTCGACCGGCGGAACAGCGACAAATACCACGGTGATCACCCCGTAGCGATCGAACCTCAGCCTGCGAATCGATCGAGCACATGGGTCGGGCTTCTCGCCCGGCCCATTGCGCCGAGCAGTGGATTCCCGACGGACCGTGGTTCAACAGAACCATCGTCGGCTCGCCTGGAAGAGCCGTTCTGTGAGTCGGGGTGGATCGCGAGGCGTTCCGCGAAGGGCGGGTTCTGTTTACCAGTCCGCGTACTTGTCGCCGTTCAGCGAGGCCCCATCGGACCCGCTCTTCACGTCGTACACGCCGCCTTGAGCGGTGGGGTTGTTCGGATCGGGCTCGGCGGGCACTGTCTGCCAACTGGTCGATGACTTCGTGAATGGGTCGACGGGGACTTTACGGATATACCCGTCGGACACCAGCGCATCGAGACTGCTCGGATACTGCCCTTTGTCGGCGTAATACTGATCGATGGCCTCGCGCAACTTGCTCAAGTCGTCCCGCAGGATCGCCTCACTCGCGTACACGACGCTGTGCTTGTACTGCGCCAGTCCAACCGAGGCGAGGATGATGATGATCGACAGCACCACGAGGAGCTCGATGAGGGTGAAGCCGGACTCACTCGAAATCGGGTCATCGGGTAATCGGGTGATCGAGTAATCGGATTGTCTCATTGCACGAACCAGCTGCGGAAGACGGTGGAACGCGCCATTCAATCGCACAATTCAATTATCCGATTACCTAATTACCAGATTACCCAATTACCAGATTTACCAGTCCCTATAGCTCGTGCCATCCAAAGCCTTGGCGTTGAAGGTCGTATAGACGTCGAACACGTTCTGGCCGCCCCAATGTGTCGTGTCCGGCTTGTCCTGATATGAGCGCAGGCCCCAGTCGGTGGTGTGCGTCATCGGATCGACCGGAATTTTTCGGAGAAACTTGAGCTTCCGGCCGGTGGCGTCGTTCGCCGCCGGCACACCGTCGACGAGCGTCTCCAAGTCAGGCGGATAGCCTTCGCTGCCCACTTTGATCTCGAGCGCCCCGATGTTGCCCAGATCGGCGGCGTCCTTGTACTTGTCGACTGCCGTGCGGATCTCGCGCAACGCGCGATGCAGCTCCGCCTCGCGGGCCCTCGTCGACGTGACCCGCGCCAGCGGCATGATCGCCGACGCAAGGATCAACACGATCGTCGAGACGACGAGCAGCTCGATGAAGGTGTAGCCTGCACCCGACTGCACGGTGCAACGTGCAGAGCCCGGCGGCGCGGGCCGCGTGTCGGATTCAACGCGCCTGGTGCTCGGTGCAGGATGCCGCGTGCGGCGTGCTGGGTGCTGCGCGCTCGTCACTGTTGAACCGTGATTGTTACCGGACGGAACTGCAGACCCATGGCGGTGCCGCCCGGACCGGTGGCGGTCCCGCTCAGCGTGAGCGTCGCGGTGCCCGGCGCGACGGCGTCGAAGATCACTGCGGCCAGAAGACCCGTACCCGTGGCGCCAGTCGCGTCGGCGGCGCGCGTGATCGTGACGTCGACACGGCCAGGCGACACCTGCTGCGCGAAGGTGGCGTTCGCGCCACCCGCACGCATGAAGCCGCCGTCCTGTACGGTTCGCACGCGTAGCAGCGCCGGATCGAACGTCAACGTCAGCGTCACGGTCGACAGCCGCGAGGCGCCGACAACCGAGAGCGGCACGGTGTACGGTCCCTGGCCGACCCGGAATGAAGTTCCCGGCGGTGAAATGATCACCTGCGCCGATCCGACGCCCGCCGCCGTGACCGGTTCGGGCTGGGCCGCGGCCGGCGGCGTGGCGGGCGGCGTGACTGTCGCGGCCGGCGCGGGAGCGGGCGTCGGTGGCGGTGCAGCGGGCGGCTGCGCCGGTTGAGGCGGCGGCGTCGCCTGTGGCTGCGGCACGACGACCAATCCCGGAACCGGCGAGGAGCCTGGCGGCGGCGCCAACACAGTGCCCGGCGGCGTGAGCGGCGGCGACGCCGGCGCGCCGGGTGTGGTGCCTGGCGATCGCGGCGCGGCGGCCGGTGGCGTCGTCGACGGCGGCTCGGCCGTCGGCGGCAGCGCGATGAGCGGTGGCGGTCCGCCGATGCCGAGACTCTGGATCGACCCGATGTAGATCGGTTTCAGATCGTCTTCCGTGATCTCGTTCGTGCGGATGATGTGCGGCGTCAACAGCATGATCAAATCGATCTGGCTCTTCGAGCTGGTGTTGGACGAGAACACCTGCTTCAGCAACGGCACATGAATCGCGCCCGGGAACCCACGCACGGAATTGGTTTCGTCCTCGCGCAGCAGCCCCGCGAGCAGATTGGATTCCCCGTCGCGCAGTCGCAGGTGCGTGTTGACCGCGCGCCTGGTGAACGAGGGGTAGTTCGTGCCGGCCACGTTCTTGTCCGGGCCTTGCGCGCTGCTCTCCACGTTGAGCTCAATCAGGACGTCGCCGTCCAGCGTGACACGCGGCGTGAGGTCGATGTTGATGCCGACATCCTTGAGCTGGAACGAGTTGAGCGGGTTGACGCCGGCGCCGCCCGTAGCGATTGGGGTGTAGCTCGTAGAGACCACGGGGACCTGTGTGCCGAGGTTGACGGTCAGTTTGTTGCCTTCGGCGCCGCGCAGCTGCGGCTTCGCGAGCAGTTTCGTCCGCGTATCGGTTTCAAGCGCGCGCACCACGGCTGCGGGAACGGCGAGATAGAAATCCGCTGTCGTGATCCCCCGCGAGAGCGTATTGAGGTTGAACGCCGGCGGCGATGTCACCGAGTCCGGCGCCGTCGACCGTCCAGTCTGGGTCGTCGTGGTCGTCGTGCCCGTTCCGGCGCCGGCACCTGTCCCGGCGCCGCTCGTCGTAGTCGTGGCGCTCGGCGAGACTTCCGGTGAAAACACCGCCCCCACCGCGAACTGCGAGAGGTCGAGTCCGTAGGTTTTTGCCCGCTCGCGATCGACCTCGAGAATCTCCAGGTCGAACACGAGCTCGGCCCTCGGCTTGTCGTTCTGCCGGATCATCTTCTCGATGATCTGCATGACGGTCGTGCTGGCGCGGGCTGTGATGGAGTTGGCCGTCTTGTTTCCGAAGAGCAACGGTTGGATCGGAATGCCCTGCAGCCGGATGACGTTGCTGATCACCTGCATCAGCTCGGTCGCGTCGGCGTTCTGGATGGGGAAGGTCTGAATGACCTGCTCGTCGTACTGGCCGTGCTTCGGCTGGGTGTCGTTGAACACGAAGATCGATCGCTCGTTGACGACCTTGTACGAGAGCTGGCTCATCGACATGATCTGATTGAGCGCCTGTTCCACCGTCAGATCGTCGAATTGGAGCGTGATTGCGGTGTTCGGCACGTCGCGGTCGTAGGTGATGTTGATGCCGGTCAGGTTCGCGATGACATTGAGCACGTCTTTGATCGGGGTATTGTTGACACGCAGCGGAAAGCGTGTGGTCGCGCCGATGAGCACCGGCTCCGCCGACGCGGCGCGCGCCCGGTCGCGCAACTGCTGGCCGGCCGGCTTCGGGCGCGAAGCTTCGATGCGGTCGCGAATGGTTTTTTCGACTGACGCCACTTTTCCGGCGACGCCACGATTGCTCGGGTCGTACTCGCTCGCCAAGCGGTATTCGCCGAGCGCCGCTTCGAGTTGATCCTGCTGCTCGAACTGGCGCGCGCGTTCGAGATGAGCGCGGGACGCCGCCTGCATCGCCCGTTCGAGTGCGATCTTGTACCGGGGATTATCGGGGTCGGCTTGCACGGCGCGCCGATACGACACGACCGCCTGGTCGAGGTCGCCGGCCCGCGTGGCCGAGTCGCCCTGGCGAAACGCCCGGCCGGCGGCGCACCCGCCCGCAATCAGGGCCAACGACAACACGACACCGATACCCCTCATCCGTTTTGTCACGAATCTCCTTCGTCTAGGAGCGCTACGCGCGCGTTCCTTCCAAATCATTGGCGTTTTTGCCGGCGAAGTACTAGCGAGGCTGCGCCTCAGACCAACGAGACACATGACGGTCCCGGCGCAGCTTCGCTAGTGCCACCTTTCTCACAGCCCCGCTTCGCGGGGGCTAGCCGTCTTGACTGAAAACTTGACCCATGTGGTGCAAGTTTTGGGACTCAAGACGGCTAGGAGCGTGTTCCGGTTTCTTAGACACGCTCCTAGCTGCCCGATAGCCGGATTGTCGTGCGTCCGCGGCCATCGAGGTACGACATCTCAATCGATTCGGCGCCAATGCGCACGATGCGGTACTGGCCCAGGATGATATCCCCTTCTTTCCCGTACACGGGCGTTCCGCGCCCGTCGCTCAACACCGCCATCTTCGGCAGATGCGCCGTCGGTCCGATCAGCCCGATGAACTTCAACGTGATCGGCGGCGGCGGAGGCGGCTGTGGCGGACCGCTCGGAACCACTGGCGGCGGCGCCTGCGCCCCTCGTGGTGCCGGGGAAGGCGGTGGCGGCGGCTTGAACCGGAACAGGTTCCGATCAGTCTCTGTCGGTTTTGGCCGTTCCGCCGCGAGCTCCTCCAGGTGAACGTCCAGTGCCGTGACGGACGCCGGCGTCGATCGCCGGGCCGGATTCGCCGCGGTGCTCGTCCTTCCATTAGACGACGGCAGCGGCGCGATGGCCGAGGCCGGCCACATGCGGTAGACAACAAACGCCACCAGCGCGACGAAAACGCCCAGAAGGATCGGCCTGCGGCGGTCAGGTCCCATTGGCCTTCGTGCGGTAGTAGGTCGAGACATCAAGGGTGAGCGTCAGCGGCTTGCCGACCTCGCCCTGCGCGATCGCCACGCTGTCGATGATCAGGAATTCTGGCGATGTGTCGAGCTCGTAGATGAAGCGGCGGAAGCTTTCGTAATCGCACTGCAGGACCATGCGGGAGTGCAGCCGACCCACGCGTCCGCCCTTGACATCCGGATCCCGCTCAAACGACCCCGCTTCGTAGCGGACGTTCGCCTTGCGGGCTAGGCCTGGCACACGCGAATAGGTCATCCGCTGCGCGGCGATGCGATCGGCCGGCAGCACGCGGTCGAAGAACGTCGCCAGCTCCTCCTCGGCGCGCGCCTTTCCCGTGACCAGCGCCCGGGCCGCAGCCTGATCGCGCTCGGCGGCCTTCAGCGCGTCCGCCGCTGCCGCCGCACGGTCGACCGCCGCCGCTGCCCTCCGGGCCTTGGGATACACGACGATCGCATACACGAGGGCGTTGGCCAGCAGCGCCAGCAGCAGCGGCACTGCAACAGCGCGCTTCTCGACGAACATCCGCTTCAGAAGCGTCATCGCCGGGTCCCTTCGGCCGCCGCCGCAGGCCGCGCGGCCGGCATATAGACCGCCTGCAGCGCCGCCTCCCACTGATTCTGGTCGTCGACGTGCTCGTCGTGCTTTTCCAATGCGGCGAAGGCGCCGGTCGCTTCGAGATTGTCGACGAACTGATTCACATCGTCGATGCTCTTGGCGATGACGATGACCGTGAGCACGATGCCCTGCTTGGGATCGATCTTCGGCCGCACGGCGGCAATGCGCACATCGTCTGGGAGCGTCATCTCGAAGCGATTGAACAACTCGGTCCAGGAGAACGTGCGACGCTCGATGAGGTCGTTGGCCTGGCGCGCGTCCACGGACGCCAGCTCGATCGCCCTCGGATCGACGGTCGCGCGCAGCCGCGCCGCCGTCGCCCTGAGATCCGCGGCGCGCGCCTCGTCACGCGACGCCTGAGTCGCGAGCTGGGTGTCGCGGCGGGACAGCTGGACGATGCGCGTGACGTTGAACACGGTGGCGGCGACGGCCACGACGGCCACCGCCGCGAGGACGAGTTGCACGGCGCGCTCGTTGTAGAACGGGCGTGTCGACAGGTTCGTGTGAATCATTTATCGCTTTGTCGTGGGGCCCCACCCCCACGACCTGTGCCTTCGCGGCCTCGCCGCTCGGCATTGCGTGAACCGACGTTCCGCTCAGTCAACGTGCACGTCCTGACCGCGAAGCAGCAGGCCGACGAGCGGGGCCAGCGTGTCGAGAAGCGCGGGGGCCACCGAGATGCGATCGGTGAGCGCCGCGGCGGTGCGCGGATCGACGGTTTCGACGGCGCTGGTCAGCCGTTCTTCGAGGCTGCGACGCACGTGATCGACTTCCGCAGTCTGGCGCGCGCCCCCGCCAGCGCCGCCCGCGAGGAGGACGCGGCTGAAACCGCCGCCGCCGAGGCGATCCTCGTAGTACATCGCCGTCTGATGGACCAGATCGGCCAGCGTGCCCTCGGTGTCCGAGGCGCGGTTGCGGAAGAAAATCAGATGCTCGCCGCGCAGTATGGCGATCGATGCGTAATCGGCCGTCACGTTGACGAGCAGCCAGTCGCCCGCCGGAGGCGCCGATCCCGCAAGGACGGCGTTGACGACGTTGAAGGTCGCGAGATCGACGATGCCCGGATGGGCGCCGACTTCTTCGCAGAGACCCTCATACTCCGACACGACGTCGCGCCGGGCCATGGAGACGATGAATTCCTGCCCGGCCGGGCCGCGAAGCCCCGGCACGTAACTGACCTGCGCGTCCTCGATCGGAAACGGCGCGGTCTTTCTCACCTGCCAGCGCACGAGCTGATCGAGATCCTGCCGGCGCGGCGGGACCTGTTCGAAGCGGACGAGCGAGACCTTGACCACGGGATCGGGCACGATGAGGCCGACCCGGTTCGGCCGGCCGCCGAGGCGATCGAACACGCGGCCCAGTGCGCCGATCAACGCGGCGCGATCGTGGACGTTCGCAGTGGCCAGCGAGGGAACGAGGATTCCCTCGGGCAGCGGCTCCGCGGCGTGCGCGGACACCAACGCCTTCCCCGCACGGAACTCGATCGCCGCCGCCGACACGCGGCTGGCGGCGATCTCCACCGCCACCGGCGGCGCCGTCGCGCTGCGGAGTGAGGACAGGAGGCTCATTCGACGAAGGTGACCTTGTTGATCTCGCGCAGCGTGGTCGTGCCTTCCATAACCCGTTCAACCGCCGACTCGCGGAGAAACCGCATCCCTTCTTCCCGCGCGGCCTTCTTGATTTCCGACGTCGGCCGCTTCTCGAGAATCATCTCGCGGATGTGATCGGAGAGATCCAGCAGCTCGCAGATGGCCGTGCGGCCCTTGTACCCGGTGCCGCCGCACTCGATGCAGCCGATGCCCTCGTAGAAGGTGTGCGTCTGTTCGAGCGCGAGATCGAGGCCGGACTCTTCGAGCAGGGCGCGAGTCACCTTCGTCGGGCGTTTGCAGTGCGAGCAGATGTTGCGCACGAGGCGCTGCGCGAGGACGCAGTTGAGCGCCGACACGAACTGATACGCTTCGACGCCCATGTTGAGGAACCGTCCGAGCACGTCGAGCACGTTGTTGGCGTGGACGGTCGTGAACACGAGGTGTCCCGTCAGCGCCGAGTTGATCGCAATCTGCGCCGTCTCCGAGTCGCGGATCTCGCCGACCATGATCTTGTCCGGGTCGTGCCGGAGAATCGACCGCAAGCCGCGCGCGAACGTCAGGCCCTTCTTCTCGTTGATCGGGATCTGTGTGATGCCGGCGAGCTGGTACTCGACCGGGTCCTCGATCGTGATGATCTTGTCTTCAATCGACTTGATCTCCGACAGGGCCGCGTAGAGCGTGGTCGTCTTGCCGCTGCCCGTCGGGCCGGTCACGAGCACCATCCCATACGGCTCGGCGATGTATTTCCGAAAGCGCTTCAGCTCGGCTTCCGGAAAGCCGAGGATGTCGAGCCGCAGCTCCGTGAACTGCTCGCTGATCGATTCCTTGTCGAGAATGCGGATGACCGCGTCTTCGCCGTGCACGCTGGGCATGATCGACACGCGGAAGTCGATCGTCTTGCCAGGCATCTTGAGCCTGAAGCGGCCGTCCTGCGGCACGCGCTTTTCGGCGATGTCGAGCTCCGCCATCACCTTGATGCGCGAGATGATCGAGCTATGAAACTGCTTCGCGATCGGCCGCATGGCCGGCTGCAGCACGCCGTCGATCCGGTACTTCACGTGGACCGCATCGTCCTGCGTCTCGATGTGGATGTCGCTCGCGCGGCGCTGGATGGCCGTGTAGATCGTCGAGTCCACGAGCCGGATGACGGGGCTGATGTCGCTCGTCAGGCGTTCGACCGTCAGGCTCTCGTCGCCGGTGTCTTCCTCTTTGAGCAGCTGAAGCTGGAAGCTCTCGGTCGCCTCTTCGAGCACGCGCGTCGAGCTCTCGCTCTTCTTCAGAATGGACTCGATGGCCGATCGCGCGCCGACGGTGACTTTGATCGGCGCCGACAGCAGCACGGCGAGCTCGTCGATCATCGGCAGATCGCTCGGATCCGAGACGACGATGGCCAGCGTCTTGCCGTCGCGGCGCAGTGGCACGAACCCGTACCGCAGCATCAGGTCCGCAGGGATCGATCGAAAGAGCTCCTGATCAATCCGGAACGTGTCCATGTCGACGAACTCGAGACGGTACCGTCCGGCGAGGCGGCGCGCCTGTTCGAGCTCGACGCGGCGATCGTCGGTGCCGATCTCGAGCGAGTCCGTATGAAAGCCCGGCGTCGGGTTTGCTGTGTTTATGGCCATTTCCCTGCCTGCCCCACCTGTCCTACCTGCCCATTACTGTCCGAGCACCGAGCTCAACTGGAAGAGCGGCATGTAGAGCGCCAGCAACAGGCCGGCGATCACAATCCCCATGACGACGAGCAGCACCGGTTCCACGAGCGTCACGAACCGCTCCATGTTGGTGGCGATCTCCTCGTCGTAAAAATCGGCGACGGTGTTGAGCATGTCCTGCAGCGCGCCGGTCGATTCCCCGACCTCCGCCATCTTGACCGCGACCTCCGGAAACGCGTGCCGGGCTTCGAGCGCCGCGGCGAACGACTCGCCTTCTCGCACGCGCGTGCTCACGATCTGGAGCTGCCCCGCCATGTACTGGTTGCCGATCGAGTGCGCCGCGATGTCCAGGGCGTTGACGAGCGGCAACCCCCCGCCGAGCAAGGTCGCGAGCGTCCGCGACATCTGCGACGTCGCGAACTTGCGGGCCACCTGACCGAGCATCGGGATGCCGAGGATCAGGTGATGGAGGCGCCCTTTCTGTCCCGGCTGCCGGATCCATCCGATCACCAACGCCGCGGTCACGCCGGCGATGACGATCAGCAGCACGAACTGCGCGCGAAGAAACTCCGACACGCCCATGATGACACGCGTCGCGAGCGGCAGGTTCGCGCCGAAACTGGTGTAGAAGTCGGAAAAGGCCGGCACCACCTTCAAGACGATGATGGAGACCAGGACCAGCGCCAGCGTGATCAGAATCGCCGGATAGACCAGCGCAGACATGGTCTTGCGCTTCACGGTCGCGATGATCTTCGTGTACTCGACGTATCGCCTCAGCACCGCGTCAAGGTTGCCGCTCCGCTCGCCGGCCAGCAGCGATGCGGTGTACACGCGCGGGAACAGCCCCTCGTGCGCGGCAAATGCGTCGGACATCGCAGTCCCCGAGCGCACCTTTTCGTAGACATCGTCGAGCACGCCGCGGAACAGCGGTGAGTCGACCCGCCGCCTGAGTAGATCCAGCGATTGCACGAGCGGCATCCCCGCCTTGAGCAACGTCGCCAGTTCCTGGTTGAACACGAGGAACTCGCGCGTGTTGACGGCGCGTCGTTGCGGGAGCTGAACCGACAGCCCCCCAATCGCGCCTTTGGGCTGGAGCGAGAGGACGAAGAGGCCCTTTTCTTCGAATTCGTGGCGCAGCCGGGATTCGCTCTCGGCCACGTACACCCCTTCGACGATTTCGCCGTTGGCCGACGCGAGTCGGCAACGAAATTCCACGGGTCAGGCGCCTTCGCCAGGCGCGGAGCGCAGGGCAAACCGGCCGCAAGAGATTGTCAGAATGGACATTATCGGCCCTTGAAATTATACCAACCTTTTCGCGCGGGTTCGT
The DNA here is from genome assembly GCA_023265175.1 of Acidobacteriota bacterium. GTDB lineage: Bacteria > Acidobacteriota > Vicinamibacteria > Vicinamibacterales > CAVVIG01 > JAHFUI01. Next base: position 13,446 of record JAHFUI010000005.1, on the reverse strand, counting down.
TAGGGTCAGATCTTGATTTTTGCAGATTGCGCAAGAATCAAGATCTGATCCCGAACCGCGATAGATAGATTGTTAGACCACGCAACCCGGCGAAAAGGCGGGTCCGCCGATACTGTGTCCATGGATTCCCCCGTCGCGCCAGCTCCCCCGATAAGTCCCGCCATCCTCTCAATATTGCTCGCCGTTGCACTTGGATTCATCTACGTGCCCAGCGTCGGCCACGGATTCGTCAAAGACGATTTCGTCTGGATCGCGCGCAGCACGGTTCAATTGTCGGCCGACCTCGCGCAATTCTTTCGCGCGCCAACCGGTTTCTTCCGGCCCCTCGTATCGGCGTCCTTCGCCGTGAACCGGCTTCTCTTTGGAATTGATCCGCTCGGATACGGGTTGACGAATCTTGCGCTGCTGCTCGCGTGTGCCTGGACGATTGGGCTTTTGGCGCGGGCGCTGTCGCTCCCCCCGCAGGCGGCCGTGTTCGGGGCGTTCGTGTGGGCGTTCAATTTTCACGGCATCAATGCGGCCGTCTTGTGGATCAGCGGCAGAACCGCTCTCCTGTTGACGCTCTGCGCCGTCGTTGGGGCCGTCGACTTCGTCAAAGGGCGGTACGTTCGATCGGCCACCTGGCTCTTCCTGGCGATGTTGTCGAAGGAAGAGGCCGTCGCGCTTCCCGTGATGCTTGGCCTCTGGTCTCTGCTGACCGGACGCCGGGCGGATGCCGTGAAATCCCCGCGTCAGGTGATCGCGTCGTGGGCGGCGTTGGCGTGTCCGCTGCTCGCCTATTTCCCCCTGCGGCTTCGGTCCGGGGCGTTCACGCCAGGCAGCGCGCCTTCCTATTATCAGTTGAGCGTGTCGCCGGCGCGCTTGTTGGCGAACCTGGCGCCGTACGCGGACCGGTCGATGACCTTTGCCGTCGCCTTGCTCCTGATGGTCGCGGTGGTGTGTCGCCCGAAACGCCTGCGGCTTCACCCCGAGGAACGATCCGCGATCGTGTTCGGAATCTTGTGGCTCGCCGGCGGGTTCGCTCTGACGATCTTCCTGCCCGTGCGATCAAGTCTCTATGTCTGTTTCCCGGCCGTCGGCGTGGCGATCGCGGCCGCTGCTCTGACTACCGCGGTGTGGCGAGATAGCTCGAGCCGACGCCAAGCTGTCACGCTGATCGCGTGCGCGATTCTGCCGTTCGTGCTCTGGCCCGTGTATCACGCGCGAAACAGGCGCTCGGTCTCTGAAGCCGAGTTGTCCCGCACGGTGCTCGGTCAACTCGCAGACGTCGCCCGTTCGATGCCGCAGAAACCGTTGCAGATCATCGTGAGGGATGATCGGCAAGCAAGGTCCACGCTCGATGACGCGTTTGGAACGTTAATGCAGGAGGCAATCGACCTCACTGTCGGATCACGCGTCCGTGTGTGGATCGAACCACCTCCGACCGGAGCCGAGCTCGCCGGTCTGCCGCCGCTTCCCTCTACGCCTGATTTCGTGTTCAGACTCGCACACGGAAGGCTGGAGCGAGTCGGTCAAAGGCGGCCGTGACGTTCGGGGCTCGTGTGTGAAATCAGTTAGCGGCCGAATAGCGCGAGCACGCTCTTCACGTAGGCGCGCGTCTCCGGATAGGGAGGAATGCCGCCGAAGCGGCGCACGGCCGCCTCACCCGCGTTATAGGCCGCGAGCGCCAGCGGCACTTCGAAGCGATCGAGCAGCGATCGCAGATATTTGACGCCGCCTTCGATGTTCGATCGCGGCTCGTAGGGATCCGCCACCGCGTATTGACGTGCGGTTTCGGGCATCAACTGCATCAAGCCGATGGCGCCTTTCCGTGACCGTGCGCCATGCTGATAGCCGGATTCGACCTGGATGACCGCTTTCACGAGGCGGCTGGGCACGTTGTGTTCCGCTGCGAGCTTGTCGATGATTTCGCCGTAGGGGACCACCGCGGTGGCCGTTGGCGCGATCGGCAACGGCGCAGCCGCAACGTATTCCGGATACGGCACCTCGTCAGGCTCGATGCGGGCAATACTCGAGCGCTCGCAGATAATCTCCCCGCCACCCCGCAGCGCGAGCACCAGCGAGTCACCGTCGATCCGAACCGTCTTGACGGACATGCTCCGCCCCGAAGAAAAAAACACCAGCTCGGCGTGCGCCGGCAAAGCCATGGCCAACAGGCCCAGGAGCAAGCCGCCGACGGAGATTCCTTTGACCGTGCGGTTGTGCATGTCTTCTCCTTATTTCTTCGGCTCGATGTACGCGTGAAACACTCGAACGCCGAGCTCGCGCGGATCCTTGTTCGTCGACGCAGGCACGAGCGCTGGCGTGAACGTCTTGTCCACATTGATCGTCAGCTCGGCCATGTCTTCCGTGCCCATCTGCGCGGCCGTCAACGGAATTCTTCGCAACACCTGCTGGGCCGGCATCAGCGTGAATTCATCGACGAGATGGTCGCCCAACTTGACCTGAACGTGCTGGCCCTCAGGAAAGGTGCTGCTCGGGTTATCGATGTCGAAGTAGAAGAGGCAGTCCTTCTTCGGGTTCTTGAAGTCGATCGTCGCCTCTTTCCGCCGTGTCCATTGCCACTCGAAATGCGGGTTGTTCGGAGGCGTTTCGGGGCCGTGCCACCCGTCCTTGTAGACGGTGAACACATTTTCTGTCTGCGGAAGCAGCTGCAGTTTTCCCACGTTGTAGGCGCGCTGACCGGCGTCCTGGCCCGCCAGCGGCAGACGCTTTTGCGTGACGGTGGAGTGCAATCCCATATGGATCGCCGCGTCCCCGATGTACGGATAGATCGGTATGAACACGGTACGCGTGTATTCGATCTTCTGTCCCGGCTTCCATTGCGTCGTCGGAATAGGCGGGTCGTGGTCATCGTGCCACATGAGCTCCTGGTCCGTGTCGACCACGCCGACAAAAACGCGGTAATTCTCTTTGAAGGGCGGCGCATCAGGCGCGACATCGAACCGGTACGTGACTTCGATCGGGCTGCCAAGGGGCGCTTTGTCATGGCCGAGCGTCACCGCTGGCGTCGCCACCGGCGGTTCGGGGGGTGCCTTGTGACGACAACTGCAGAGCGAGGCTGCTGCCGCAGCCAGGACTGCGATCCGGAAGATTTTCATGAAAACGGTCACCTTCGAAAGGAGACGGCATTATACCGCGAACGCTGTGAGCCGTTGACAGTTAGTCACGGCCGGCGGCATTTCAAAAGGATGAGCTGGCGGCTTGGATCCGTTGCGGGCGCGCAGGTTGCGGGCGGGCAACCAGCCGCCGGCGGCGCGGTCTGGAGAAACCAATCGCGCCGCGATCCCTGCGCCGTGTCGAGGCTCACGTGGAAGCGACGCTCGAACCACGCGTGGAGTCCCCAATCGCCACTCGCCGCGTAACAGATGCCGACCGTCACGCCTCGGGGAGCCATCGGCTCCAGCGCGTCGAGGTCAGCCAGCCGCTGCCGATCGCGATCGAGAGCCGGCACGAATGAAGCGGTGATGGTCCCGAAGATGATGAAGACCGCTGTGGCACTGATCGCGCCTGCCTGCCGATTGACGACGATTCTCCCGACGAGCCGGGCCACGGTCGGCGCGATGAAACTGGCCGTTGCCATCGCGAAGAACGGGACTGCCGGTACGAGGTAGTGCCCCATCTGCTTCCTGCTTGCGAGGATCGGAAGCGTCCCCGCCAGGCCCAGCAGGAGGAAGGACATCGCCTGGCGTTGCTCTCCTTTTGAAGGGACGACGAGCTCGCGTGCAGCCGCCACAATCAGTACGGCCCCGACGATCATTGGCAGCCATACGCCTTCGAGCATCACTTTGACGATCTTGAGCGAATCGGAATCGTAGCGGCCGTCCAGCGCCGGCAGCAGCTGTTCGTTCAGATACTGCAGGAGGCTCGCTCGTGCCTCTGGAACGCTCAACACCCCCAGCGCGCATATCCCGGCGGTCGTCCACTGCGCCGCCGCCAAGAGCGAACGCCCGCGTCGATCGGATGTGACTGGCACGAGGAGGGGCGCGGCGAGCGCGAACAGCGCCACCGGTCCCTTTGTCAGGGCCGCCGCGATGATGCACAGCCCGGACAAGCCGCCCCACGCCACGAACGCCGCGGTTGGGCGGGCCCACGCGGCTTCCACGAGTGCGGCGACGGAGCCGGCGATGAAACACGTGACGGTCGTTTCGAGCATGTTGCCGACAATGGACCACGAGACGACCGGCACGGCGATCCATGACAGGATTGGCAGCCACTCGAACTGTCGGGCAGAGCTCGGGTTCTCGTTCCCCTCGTGCAGGCGACGCCATATCGCACCAATCAAGAACGCCGTCGCGAGCGCGACGGTGATTGCGTAGGCTCGCTCGACGACCATGTGATCGCCCAGCGCGCGGAACCACAGCGATTGCAGCCACAAACCGAGCGCCGGATGCATGTGGAATTGGGGGTAGACGGTCGCCGTGTAAGACGGCGACCAGAAACTGCCGCGGCCTTCCGCCAGATTGCGCGCGATCGACGCGTACGTCACACCGTCCACGAACATGCCGCGATGCGCGAGTCGAGGCACGATCGCCGCCGCAAGTACCGCGAACGTGAAGAGGCGAAACGGCTTCATTGGCCTGCGCTTATCGTAATCGCATTGCGAGCGTCTCCTGGAATCTGCTAGAGTCGCCTCGCATGTCACTCGAAGCGCTCGGAATGATCGAGACCAAAGGCTTGATCGGAGCAGTCGAGGCGGCCGACGCGATGGTCAAGGCCGCCAACGTGGTTCTAGTCGGCAAGGAGTACATCGGCGCCGGCTACGTCACCGTCATGGTTCGCGGTGACGTCGGCGCCGTGAAGGCGGCCACCGACGCCGGAGCCGCCGCCGCCCGGCGCGTCGGCGAACTGGTTGCCGTGCACGTCATTCCGCGGCCGCACAGTGAAGTGGAAAAGATACTCCCCAAAGGCGCCTAGCTTGCTTCACCACAAAGGACACGAAGGACACAAAGGTCAAAACCGGTTCTTCCTTGGTCTCCTTTGTGCCCTTTGTGGTTGATCACCGATGGCAGAACCCGGCTCTTCCAACCAGACCAACCGCGATCTGACCTCGATTGCCGAAGCGCGATCGCTCGCGCAGCGTGCCAAGAAGGCGTGGCTCGAACTGGCCGAGTTCGATCAGGCGCGGATCGACGCCATCGTGGACGCGATGGCGATGGCTGCCGCTGCCCAGGCAGAAGCGTTCGCGGTGCTGGCCGTCGAAGAAACCGGCTTCGGCGTCGTCGCGGACAAGGTTCAGAAGAACCTCTTCAGCGCGCAGAAGGTCTACGACTTCATCCGGCCGATGAAGACCGTCGGCGTCATCGCACGGCACGAAGCCACGCGCGTCGTCGAGATCGCCGAGCCGTTCGGCGTGGTTGCAGCCGTCGTCCCCTCGACAAATCCCACCTCGACCGCGATCTACAAGATCCTGATTTCGATCAAAGCGCGCTGTGCGGTCGTGCTGAGCCCCCACCCGTCAGCGGTCAAGTGCATCACACGTGTCGCGGAGGTGATGGACGAGGCGGCGCGGCGCGCGGGCGCTCCGGCCGGCGCCGTCAACTGGATGACGACCGTGACGCTCGAGGGCACCCAGGAGCTGATGAAGCATCGCGATGTAGCCGTCATCCTCGCCACGGGCGGCATGGGATTGGTCCGCGCCGCGTACAGCGCCGGGAAGCCGGCGTATGGAGTCGGTCCCGGAAATGCGCCCGCTTACATCGAGCGAAGCGCGAACGTCAAGAAAGCCGTACGCGACGTGGTCACCGGCAAGACGTTCGACAACGGTGTCCTCTGTTCGTCGGAGAACTCCGTGGTCGTCGACGACCCGATTGCCGAGGACGTCAAGCGCGAGTTCGTATCTCAAGGGGGATACTTCCTGTCCAAGGCCGAGATGGAGGCACTCGCGAAAGTCCTGGTGACCCCGCAGCGGCTGCCGAACCCGGCGCTCGTCGGTAAGTCGGCGGTTCTGATTGCGGAGAAGTGCGGGCTGACCGTGCCGGCGGGAACGCGAGTCCTGATCGCGCCCCTGGAGGGCGTCGGCCGGGATTACCCGCTCTCGATTGAAAAGCTCTGCCCGGTTTTGTCTTTTTATGTCGTGAAGGACTGGCGCGAGGGCTGCGAGCGCTGTAAGCAGATTCTGCGGTACGGCGGGATGGGACACACGATGTCCATTCACTCTCAGAACGACGCGGTCATTCTCGAGTTTGGGCTGAAGAAGCCGGCGTTCCGAATTGTCGTCAACACGCCGACGACGCATGGGTCGATCGGGCTGACAACCGGATTGGATCCCGCGATGACGCTCGGCTGCGGCGGGTTCGGGGGAAACATCACGTCCGACAACATTTCTCCGCGCCACCTGCTCAACATCAAGCGGCTCGCCTACGAGGTCTCACCCGTGGCCAATCGCTTCGAGGCCTCCGGCGCGCCGGTGGGCGACGGCGCCGGCAGTCGGCACCCATCGGCGCCCGACCGCCCGGTTCCGGCGACCGGAATCACCGCCGAGGCGCTCTCGCGGAGCATTGATGACTTCCTCCGTTCCCGCGGCTTCCGCGCAGAACTGGCTGGCAGGGCACGGTCTAAAGACCGTGCCCTGCAGGGCTCAACTGCCCTACAGGACTCGGCCGGTAGGGAACGGTCTTCAGACCGTGCCGCGTCGCTCTCTTCGGACCGTTCCCTGCCCCTCGCGTTCGTCTGTGAAGAGGACGTCAGGCTGGCGATTCAGGCTGGAAGAAAGCTCGTGCTCATAGAGCGCGCGATCGTGACGCCGGCCGCACGCGATCTCGGCGACGCGCACGGCATCTTCACCATCGAACCTTGGCGTTGACCCTGTTCCTGCTCAGTGCTAGCATCCACTCAGCCATAGCATCCGAAGAGCCCGCGTCTTCGGATAAAGGCGGGGGCCTAGCCTCCCGCGTGAAAACACGGCCTTCGATGAGCTCAGGCTGCTCTGAGCATGTCGAAGGGCAGAGCCCCCGCTGTGGGGGCGACTTACGATGCGTCGGGCGCTCGAGCGCCCGACGCGGTCGCGGAGCGCCCAATGCTACGACGTTTCCGGCAGTCGCGATTTACGCTCGTCCTGCTTTCTGCCTCGACATTCGGCTGGGTTGCTTGCGGACCCAGCCTCAAGACTCAAGCTCCGGTCGTTACGGCGAACGTTCCCGCGCCGGCTCAGGCCGCCGTCGTTCCGCCGGTGGTTCGGGTTGCGCCCGCTCCACTTGAAGATCCTGTCCTCACACTCATTGCGAGCTCCGACCGCCATTTCAAGGTCGGTCAGAACGAACTCGAGCTCGGGCACGTCGAGGCCGCGAAGCAGGAGTTCAACCGCGCGATTGATGTGTTGCTCGAGTCGACGTACGGTGGCCGCACGGAGCCGCGCATTCGGGAACATTTCGACCGGCTCGTCGATCGGATCAGCACCTATGAAGTGAAGGCGCTGGCCGAAGGCGACGGGTTCACCGAAAAGAAATACGAGGCTGCCTCAATCGACGTCCTTCTCGCGCTCTCGACGACGTTCGAGGCCTCGGCCGCGAAGCCCGAGCTGAAAAATGCGGTCCAGTCGGATCTGCAGACCGCCGGCCACGACATCTCCATTCCGCTCAATCAGCGGGTCCTGTCTTATATCGAGCTGTTCCAGGGACGGCTCCACGACTTCATCGAAGAGGGCATGAAGCGCGGCGGCAAGTATCTGCCGATGATTCAGAACGTCTTCAGAGCTGAAGGCTTGCCGCTGGACCTGGCCTACGTGCCGCTGATTGAGAGCGCCTTCAAACCGAACGCCTTGTCTCGGGCGAAGGCCAAAGGCGTGTGGCAATTCATGAGCGGCACGGCGCTCGAGAACGGCCTGCGTCGCGATTGGTACATCGACGAGCGGTCGGATCCCGAGAAGGCCACCGTCGCGGCTGCGCGCTATCTGAAAACCCTCGGCAACCTCTTCAGCGGGGACTGGCATCTCGCGCTCGCGTCCTACAACGGCGGACCGGGCCGCATGCAGCGCGCGATCAAGCGCGTCGGCGTGGACGATTTCTGGAAGCTGGCCGCGAAACCGAAGCTGCTGCCCCGCGAGACGAGGGAGTACGTCCCGATGATCCTGGCGGCCATCGTCATCGCCAGGAACCCGGCGCAATACGGCTTCGCCTTCGAGCCTGAAGTGCCGGCAGAGTACGACCAGATCACCGTGCCGAAGCCGGTCGATCTGCGCCGCGTCGCCGAATGGGCCGACACGACCATCGACGAGATTCAGTCGCTCAACCCCGAGCTCCGTCGTTGGACGACCCCGGTCGGCGCCGATCACTATGAATTGAGGGTGCCGGCCGGCGCCGCCGAGCGCGTTCTGGCGCAGTTGCAGGACGTGCCGTCAGTCGAGCTCGCGTCGCTGAAGTGGTATACCGTAAAGCGCGGCGATACCTTGCCGCTCATCGCGCGCACACTGAGCGTCAGCAAGCGGGATCTCGCCGAGGCGAATTACCTCAAGGTGACCGCCCGTGTGAGCCCGGGCCAGAAGCTCGTCGTGCCGCGCGAGACGACGGTGCTGATGGCGGCTCGTACCGAGCGAACGGTCCCTGTTGCCGACTCGCGCCCCCTCGCCACACAGCAAAGCGTCGTCCTGGCTCAGGATTCGCGCAGTTCCAACCGGGTCAAGGTGCTCTACCGCGTTCAGCAGGGCGACACCCTGGCGTCCATCGCGAGACTGTTCAAGACATCGGCCGCCTTGCTGCGGACCTGGAACAAGATTGCTGGGACCAGCATCCTGACCGGCGACCGCCTCACGATCTACACGGTCCGCGCGGATTGAGGTCCGGCTTACGCGGTCTTCTTGCCTTCTTCAGGTTTCCCGGCGGCGCGAAGCTGTCTGATCCCCTTTTCGATCCGCTCCGCCAGCTCCCGTTCGTGCTGCAGCGTCCGCAACGTGTTGCGCGCCTCCTGCAGGGTGAACTCGAGCTGGGCGACTCTTTCGGTCACGTGATCGACGACAGCCTTCTGTTCGCCGAGCGTCTCCAGGTTGATCCGCACATCATCAAGAAGATGAACGATCGCGTTGGCTTTGGTCTGAACCTCGTCCACGAGCTTGCGGCCCGCGTCGATTGAGGCGATGCGCTCGTCGGTCTCGGCGATTCGCGACAGCAGCTCGTCGACCCGGCCCTTGAGGGCGGTGATCGCGGCGCGATGCTCGGTGACGTGCGCGAGATCCGCCTTGCTCCGCGCGCCGATCTCGTGCACGGCCTGCACTTCCGCCTTGACCGCATTCACCAGTTGCTCGCGGCTGGCGATCAGCTGGATGCTCTTGTCGAGCTCGTCGGCAACCTGCTTGATCTCGGCGAGGCGGGATTCGACCGCCGCCAGTTTCCGTTCGCCGAACGCCACCTGCGTCCGCCGCTGCTCGAGCTGCTTGAACATCGTCTCGGCGCGGGCGAGCTGATCTTCCGACGCCTGGATGTGGCTCACTGCGTCGCGCTGGCGGCTGTGCACGCGATCGAGCTCGGCAAGCAGCTCGTCCTTCATCGAGGTCGAGCGCGAGAGCGCTTCCGAGAGCGCCTGCATCTGACGCGTTCGCTCGGCCACCTCCGCGGCGACCGATCGGCTGGCGGCAACAAGATCGGCGAACCGTCTCTCCTGTTCCGCGACGCTCGCCTCATCGAACTTCACGCTACCGAGCCGCTCGTTCGCCGTCGCGATATCGGCCTTCAGGACGCCGAACTCAGTCACGAGCGGGACGAGCCGGTTTTCGAGCGCCCGCACCGCCTCGAGCTTGTGCTGCGCGTCGACCATCTGCGCGGCCAGGCCGTCGCAAGCGCTCTGTAGCGTTTCGACCTCGGCGCGGCGCGCGAGTTGGACTTCGAGCTTCTTGTCGACCTCGGCGCTGACGGTATTGAGACCGTCGAGTCGCACTTCCAGCTTCTCGACGAACGGGACGCGCGCGCTGACGCGTGAGATCTGGGCGTCGAGCTGCGCGACCGATTCGTTGAGCCGCGTGGCCCTTTGAGTCGCGTCCTCTATCAGAGCCATCTTGCCAAGGACGGCATCCATCTTGGCTTCGAGCTCGGGCGCCCGGGTGGACAGCGCGGTCATCCGCTCGCCAAAGGCCTCGAGCGCCGAACGGTCCGTGCCCAGCTTGTCCCTGAGCTGCGCGATCTCGGCGTGCGACTTGTAGAAGTCCTGCACTTCCTTCCGGAGCACGTCGAGATCCTGGCGGCTCTGGCCGAGCGCGTCCATCTGCCACGTCGTCTTTTTCGCGAGGTCGTCGACCTGGGCGAGGCGTTCGTGCAATGTCTCAAGCGACAGCTGTTTCTTGGTCAGCTCGTCGGACTGCGCAAACAGGGAGTCGAATCGCTTGGTCAGGCCGTCGATTTTCTGCGAGAGGTCGATGAGGTTCTTGTCCTTCGCGGCGAGCGCCTGCATGCGCGATTCCGCATCGCCCACTGTCACTTGCAACGAACGAAGCCGTTCGTCGAAGGCCTCGAACTCCTTTTTCTTGACCGCGAGGGTGTCGACCTGCCCGCGCACGGCATCGAGCAGCGTGGCGGCGTCCTTGGCCAGCCGCGTCGTATCGCGCTCGGCGTGCTGCCGCGTCCTGGCCGCCGTTTCGATCTGGACGTTCGTCTCCTGCGCCAGCTTTTCGATGCGTCCGACCGTTTCCTCGGCTTTGGCCGCCTGCTTCATCCCTTCGGTCAGCTTGGCGATCTGGACGTCCATCGCCCACATCATCTCGTTGACCCGGTTGGCCTGGACGACGGCGTGCTCGACCGCCTGTTGCTGGCCTTCGAGGGCCTTGGCTTTGAGCGAGACGTGCTCGGCGAGGGAGTTGAGCGCGGTCAACCGCTCTTCGGTGCTCTGGCTCAGCTCGTGCAGCCGCACCAGCGGACCGAGCTTCGTTTCGATCTCCTTCATCGTCGCCATCGCGGCGGTGGTGTCTTCGCGCGCCTCGCGGGACGTATCGCGGATCTTCGTGTAGTCCTGGGTCAGCGTCGTCGCCATCGACCGAATCTGGTCGAACTCGCCCTTGAGGGTCCCGACGTGGCTGACCGACTGCTTGACCTCGGTCTGCGCCTCGCGGAGCTGGTCGCGGAGCTCATCGAGCGCCGCGCCCTCCTTTCTCAGCATCTCGACGCTCGCGTGGGTCTGCAGCGCCTGTGAGGAAAGCTGCTGAACCGCCTCGCGATGCTTCTGCAGCTCGCCGTCGGGGCCGATCGCTTTCTGCGTGGACTGCTCCGCCTGCTGCGCCGATTCCTTCAGCGCCTGGATCCGTTTGTCGATCTCTTCCACGTCCTTCGTGCGATCGTCGAGCGCCTTGACCCGGCGTGCGATCTCGTCGAGCCGGGTCGTAACGGTCGCCGCCTGACCGCCGATCTGCTCGAGCGACTTGCTGAGCGGGGTCAGTTTGGCGCCGCCGGTTGTCAGCGCCGTGAGCATGGCGCTGACGGCCTTGCGCTCCTCGCGTGCGGTGGCAATGAGCAACTCGAGCTCCGCAGTCTGTTTTTCGATCAACTTGCTCTTGCTGGCGCCTGTCTTGAAGACATCAAGCATGGAAGACTCTCGACCTTGCGGCCATGAACGTCCGCGCGAAAAATGGTTACATGAGCATAAAACATATCGGCGCCGATCGCCACGATCTTCATTCCCTGCACGTCAATGCACGCGACTGAAGGGCAGAATCTGCATCATCTCACGCCGCCCAGCTCGATAAGTCGTTGAAAACAAAGGCGGGATCCCACCGCGTCACCGTTTGCATATACATATAGATGAGCGTGCTTGCCTGTCTGCGGACCGCCGCCGTTTTCGGTGTCGACGCGTGCCCCGTGCACGTGGAGGTCGACGTTTCCTTCGGATTCCCGCACTTCACAATGGTCGGACTGCCCGATGCGAGCGTGCGCGAGAGCCGGGATCGGGTGCGGAGCGCGATTCGCAATTCAGGCTTCGAGTTTCCGGCCCATCGGATCACCGTCAACCTGGCACCGGCCGACGTGCGCAAAGCGGGCGCCTCGTTCGACCTGCCGATCGCGCTCGGCATTCTCGCCGCTCAGGGCATCGTCGAGCGGCGGCACATCGCCGACCTCGTCGTGCTGGGCGAGCTCTCGCTGGACGGATCGATTCACGCCACGCGCGGCGTGCTGCCGATTGCGGCCGCGGCCAAGCGCGACGGGATCGCCGGGATGCTTCTGCCCACGCTGAATGCGAGCGAAGCGGCGATTGTCTCAGGCCTCGACGTCTTCCCCGTGGCCTCGCTCGTGGAGGCGGTTCGCGCGCTGAACGAGCCATCGAGCCTCGCGGCCACGACCATCGTCCCCCGTCCCGCGCGATCGCCGAGCGTCGCCGATCTTGCCGACGTCCGCGGGCAACTGCTCGCCCGCCGCGCGCTCGAAATCGCCTCGGCCGGAGGCCACAACCTCCTGCTGGTTGGGCCGCCGGGCGCCGGAAAGACAATGATGGCGCGGCGCGTGCCGGGGATCCTGCCGCCGCTGACCTTAGACGAGGCACTGGAAGCGACGGCGGTGCATTCGGTCGCCGGTCTGCTGACACCGGGGACGGGACTGCTCGCCGATCGACCATTCCGCGCTCCGCACCATACGATCTCGGATGCGGCGCTTGTCGGCGGCGGATCGCAGCCGCGGCCGGGGGAAGTCAGCCTCGCGCACCACGGCCTGCTGTTTCTGGACGAGATGGCCGAGTTCAGCCGCCATGTCCTCGAAGTCCTGCGCCAGCCGCTCGAGGAGGGGCGTGTCACGATCGCGCGGGCGGCGCGCACGGCCGTCTTCCCTGCCCGATTCATGCTCGTCGGCGCGATGAATCCGTGCCCCTGCGGGTTTCTCGGTGACACCCTGCGCGAATGCCGGTGCACGCCTCAGCAGATCACGCGCTACGGCAGTCGGCTGTCGGGTCCCCTCCGCGATCGGCTCGACCTGACCGTCGACGTCCCGGCGTTGCCGCCCTCTGCGTTGACGATGGCCGGCAGCGGTGAGGCTTCGTCGAGCGTGCGTGCGCGCGTGATCGCGGCGCGCGAGGTCCAGCGCGCGCGGCATTCGACGGACCACATCCGTACAAACGCGGAGCTGACGCCGGCCTTGATGGCACGGCACTGCCGGCTCGATGCGCGAGGCGCACGACTGCTGGACGCCGCCATCATCAAGATGGCGTTGAGCGCGCGCGCCTACGACCGCGTCCGCAAGGTGGCGCGGACGATCGCCGATCTGGCCGGTGCCGATGAGATCGCCGCCGATCATCTCGCGGAAGCGCTGCAATTCCGCATGGTGGATCGCTGATCGGTGGCGCCCTGTTAAAGTAGGAGCGATGGGAATGGGGCTCTTTCACGTAGCTGCCCGATTGACCGGACCATCCGGACGAAGCGAGGACCTAAGGTCGCCGCGATTGACGCCTACAGGTCCGTGTTCAGCGGGCGTCAGGCCGATCGGCCCGAACGCTTCCAGGCCGAGGATCGCTATGTCGGGAGCCTGGTGGGCGTGGAATTCGCCG
>JAHFUI010000217.1 GCA_023265175.1 Acidobacteriota bacterium | reverse complement strand
GTGCAGGCCTTCAGGCCTGCCGTGATTGTCAGCGGTTAATCAGCCGTTCGATGGGTGCCGGCGTGAAGCAGAGCGCGAACATGGCGACGGCGAAGACGGCCAACACCAGTCGCGTCCGATCCAAGGGGACGTCCTCGTCAATCGTGCGTGGATGGCGCGGTCCAAAGGTGAAGAGCATGCCGATCATCAGCACCGTCCACACGACCCAGCTCGCCGACAGGTAGGACAAACCGAGGGTCACGCCAATCATTGCAACTGTGACGTATGTGGAGCGTCGGCCGAGGACCGCATATGAAATGTGACCGCCGTCGAGCTGACCGATCGGAAACAGATTGAGGGCCGTCGCGAGGAGACCGAACCACGCCGCGAACCCCACCGGGTGCAGCAGCAGCGTGTAGCCGTCGGGCATCGGGCCCCAGAACAGCCGCGAGGCCAGCTTCACGAGAAGCGGCTCGCCGAGCCACAATCCTTCCTCGTGTCCAATCGGTGTGACCCTCGACCAGGCGACTCCGGCGAACAGGGCAGGCACGGCGACCAGGAATCCGGCAATCGGGCCGGCGATGCCGATGTCGAACAGCATGCGCTTGGTGCGAATCGGCTCGCGAATACGAATGAACGCGCCAAGCGTGCCGGTCAGCGTGATCGGCACCGGCAGGAAATACGGCAAACTCGCGTCGACGTCATAATATCGACACGCGAAATAGTGCCCCATCTCGTGACAGCCAAGAATCGCCAGGATGGTCGCGCTGTAGGCCAGCCCGCCGACGAGCCACGTGGTGCCGACGGTGAGCACGAAAAGCAGAACGTGGAGCCACACGCGGTCCTGGAACTTTGGCCGCGGCTGCCACACGTCGTACGGCGGCAGCACCTCGAGGCCAGCCTCCATCAAGGATGGAGAGAAAGGGGAGTCGATCGGAGCGGGATCCAACTTAACCGATATTCTGCAGATCTTTACCCGGTTTGAACCGGATTGTCCGACCCGGAGGGATGCGCACTTCTTTGCCGGTGCGAGGGTTGCGCCCAATGCCGCGCTTGCGCGGCTTCACCTGAAAGACCCCGAACCCGCGCAGCTCGATGCGCTCGCCGCGCTGCATCGAGGTCCGCATCGCGTCGAAAACGGCGTCGACGGCTACCTCGGCTTTGACCTTGGTGATATCGGCGAGTTTCGAGACTTCGTTGACGATGTCGACCTTGATCATGCCTTAGGGTCTCCAGGGCGCTTGTAACTACTATAGATAGTGGCACTTACGCTGTCAAGGCTGAGGCTAAATTAGATTTGAGCAAACTCCCTACCGTCGTGCTGGTCGGGCGTCCCAACGTCGGAAAGTCGACGCTGTTCAACCGGATGACGGGCTCGCGCAGGGCCATCGTCGCACCCATCGCGGGGACCACGCGGGACGCGCTGGCCCGGCCGGTCGCCTGGCGTGGGGTGTCGTTCGAGCTGTTCGATACCGGCGGTCTCTATGGCGCCAGCGAGGATCCGTTGCACGACCTGGTCGTGATTCACGGTCAACGCGCGATAGCCGCCGCCGATTTGCTGGTGATGCTGGTCGACGGCCGGGATGGACTGGTGTCGGGTGACGAGACGATCGCCCGAGAGCTGCGCGAATCAAACCGGCCGGTGATCCTTGCCATCAACAAGAGCGACGACAAGCGGGCGCTCCACTCGACGATGGACTTCTATCGGCTCGCGTTCGAGCCCGTGATTGAGATTTCGGCCGAGCACGGGCAGGGGGTCGCTGAGCTGCTGGACGAGATCGTGAACAATCTGGAGGCTAGAGGCTGGGGCCTAGAGGCTAGAGCTCGCGCCGAAGCGGAGGAGACTATCGAGGCCGCCGAAGAGACCACCGTCGCCATCGTCGGCAGGCCGAACGTCGGCAAGTCTTCGCTCGTGAATCGCCTGCTCAGCGATGAGCGCATGCTCGTCAGCGAGATGCCGGGCACGACCCGCGATGCGGTCGATACGCCGCTGACCTGGCACCGCCGGCACTTCCGCATCGTTGACACCGCGGGGATGCGCCGAACCGGGCGCGTGCGGACTGGCGGGGCGGTCGAGCTCGTGAGCGTGCTCGGCGCCAAGCGAGCCATCGCAGACGCCGACGTCGTGGTGCTCGTCGTCGATGCCGACACTGGCGTGGCGGATCAGGACGCGGCCATTGGCGGCGAGGCCGACCGGGCCGGTCGCGGCATCATCATCGTCGCGAACAAGTGGGATCTGGTGAAGGGCCGTGGTCCCAGGTTCGTGGAGACGTTTGACGATGAAGTGCGACGGCAGATGAAGTTTCTCGATTACGCGCCGATTCTGCACATCTCGGCGTTGACGGGCGAGCGCGCGCCGCGCGTGCTCGAAACGATTGACAAGGTGGCGGCGTCGCGCCGCAAGCGGGTGTCGACGCCGGCGCTGAATAAGTTCATCGAAACCATCACGGCCACAAACCCGCCGGTCAGTCCCGGACGTAAGCACGTGCGGATTCTTTACGCCGCCCAAATCGGCGTAGCGCCGCCATCATTCGTGTTCTTCACGAACGTCGCCACGACATTCCATTTCTCCTACCAGCGATATCTCGTGAACCAGTTGCGGGAGGAGTTCGACTTCTTTGGGACGCCTATTCGCGTGCAGGTCCGCCGCCGGGTCAAGAAGACTCGCCACCGCGGAGGACGCGGAGGATAAACCCTATCCTTCTGTGGTGAAGCGTACGGGCTGCGCTATACTTTTCCGGCGATGGCCGATTTTTCCGGTCACATCGAGATTCCCAAACGCGCGCTGTTCAGGGCGGCGGAGGTCTGCGAGCTCCTCAGCGTGCAGCCGTACGTGCTGCGTTCGTGGGAGTTGGAGTTTCCGGAGTTGGGGATCGCGAAGACGGCCGGCGGTCCGCGCGTGTACCGGCAGGCGGACGTCGAGCAGGTCATGCGGATCAGGAACCTGCTGCTCGTCGAAGGGTTGACGCTCGCCGGCGCGCGTCGTCGGCTCGAGGAGGAATCGCAGCCGGTTGCTGGCGACGCGCCGCTCGACGAGCTCATCGGTCAGAACGCGCGGGACCGATTGACCGAAGTGAAGCGTGGGCTTTGCGCGATCCTGGATCTCCTCGCGGCACGATCCGTCGGCGAGGAGTTTCGTGCGGCGCTGCACGCGGCCCAGACGCCGCGGCCGATGGCTCGTGGACGCATCCCGACGTCACGAGGAAAAAGCACGCCATCACGGCAGCGCCCCGTGCCGCGCCGGAAGCGATCGGCGTAAACGACGGTACACGGTCGAGACCGCAGAGACCGCCGAGAGGCAAATCTTTCGGAGTACAATCGGACAAATCGGGACGTAGCGAAGCCTGGTATCGCGCTTGACTGGGGGTCAAGAGATCCCGGGTTCGAATCCCGGCGTCCCGACCATTCTTCCCGCCTAAACACCGTGTCGGCGTGCCTAATGCGCCGGCCACCATTGACTCGGATTCAGACCCGCGCGCGCCAATCCTTCGAGCACCGTGCGGCAGACGTCCTCACTAGCGAATCGCCAGCGGCTCGGCTGCTAAGTATGCGAGAATGCACGGCGGCGTGATGGACGAGAGAATGACGCCCGCGCTTGACACACCAGCCGCGCACCGGCTCGAACGAACTCGCCTCGCGGCGGAAGAACGCTACAACGAGCTCTTCGAGCAGGCGGCGCTCGGCATTGTCGTTTCGACGCCTGCCGGGGCCCTGATCGCGTGCAACCCCGCGTTCGCCCGCATGCTCGGCTTCGCGTCGGTCGACGAAGCGATCGGCACGAACATGGTCGATCTGTACGCGACCCCGGGCGACCGCGAGCAATTCGTCGAAGAGCTCCGGCAGAAGAGACAGCTCGAAAGCCACCGGGTGCGACTGCAGCGACGCGACGGCCGTCCGTTGGAGACGATGACCAACGTCGTGGGTCGCTACGACGAGACCGGCACGCTCGTCGAGCTGCGCGGCTATCTCATCGACGTGACCGCCAGCGTCGAAGCGGAAGCCGCCGTCCTGGAACGCGAACGGCTGTTCCGTGCGGTGTTCTACGATGCGTCGGACGCGATGCTGCTGCTCGATGACAGCCGTGCGATCACCGACGCGAACCCGGCGGCGGCGGCGCTCTTCGGCAGGACGCCCGACGCCTTGCTCGGCGCACGACTCGACGCCTTCGTCGTCGACGACGACTCGCTGGAGGCGGGCTGGCAGGAGTTCATCGCGCTCGGTGAAGTCCACCGGGAACATCGCCTGAAAGGTCATGCGCAGCCGCGGATCGTCGAGTGCAGCTACCGCGCGCGCGTGCAGGCGGGGCGCCATCTCTGCATCGCGCGGGACATCACCGACCGCCGGCTGCTCGAAGAACGTCTGGCGCAGGCGGCGCGGATCGAAAGCGTCGGCCAGCTGGCCGGCGGCATCGCCCACGATTTCAACAATTTCCTGACGGCGATTCTCGGCTACACGGAACTGCTGTTGGCCCACCGCCTTCCCGACGATCCCGATCGGGCCGACCTCGAGGAGATTCAGAAGGCGGGGCAGCGCGCGTCGGTGCTGACGCAGCAGCTGCTGACGTTCGGCCGGAAACAGGCCCTGCAGCTGCGAGAGGTGGATCTCAATCGGACGCTCGCCGGGCTCACGCCGATGCTTCGGCGCGTGCTGCGGGAAGACATCACGCTCGAGGTCGAGCCGTCGCGCCGCCCAGCCGTCGTCATGATCGATCCCCATCAGATCGAGCATGCGGTCCTGAATCTCGTGCTCAATTCGCGGGACGCCCTGCCGATGGGCGGAGCGATTCATGTTGACCTCGAGCACGTGACCTTGACGCCGGATGAGATGCCATTAGAGCGGCACGCCGCCGCCGGCCTTTACGTGCGGCTGCGCGTCGTCGACAATGGGACCGGCATCTCGTCGAAAGTGCGCGCGCATCTGTTCGAGCCGTTTTTCACCACGAAAGAACAAGGCAAAGGCACGGGACTCGGTCTGGCGTCCGTGCACGGCATCGTCCATCAGAGCTGCGGGTTCATCGTGGTGGACAGTCCGCCGTCGGGGGGCAGCATCTTTGCGCTGTATTTTCCGGCGACCGTTCCCGCGATCGCGGCGATGGACGAAAGCGTCGGAAACCGGGAGACCATTCTGCTGGTCGAGGACGAAGACTCGGTGCGCGCCGTCGTCGGCGCGCTGTTGCGGCGGCATGGCTATCGCGTGCTCGAGGCCGCAACGCCGCGGGAAGGACACGACATCTTCGTTCATCAGGTCGACGCGATCGACCTGCTGCTGACCGATGTCGTCATGCCCGGCATGAACGGACCGGCGCTCGCGCAGCGATGCGTGTCCGAGAAACCGGCGCTGCGGGTCCTGTTCATCTCGGGGTATGCAGATGCGGCCCCGCCTTCGGCGTTCGTCGGCGCAAACGTCGGCTTCCTCGGCAAGCCGTTTCGGCCCTCCGGGCTGACCAAGGCGGTCCGCGACCTGCTGGACAGGCCGGTGCGCGGAGTCTCGTTGTAAGCGCGGCGCACGCCGCGTCACGTGCGGACAGTAGAAGGGAACGCGCCCATGTCGGTCAGCGCGTACTGGTCGTCGACGATGAGGAGCCGGTTCGCAAGTTCGTTGAGCGCGTCTTGCGAGAGGCCGGCTATCGGACCGTCGTTGCGTCCGATGGTCCCGACGCCATCGACATGGCGTCGAAGCTCACGTCCCTGGACATGCTGGTCACCGATGTGATGATGCCGGAGATGACCGGCGACGAACTGGCGCCGCGCCTGCGGCAGAACCAGCCGTCGCTGAAAGTGCTGTACCTGACCGGCTATGCCGACAAGCTGTTCAAGGAAAAGGTCACGCTGTGGCAGGACGAGGCGTACCTGGACAAGCCGTGCAGCATCAAGAGTCTGCTTCAGGCCGTATCGCTGCTGCTCTTCGGCACTGTGGAGGGGAGACCGGAGCTGAACCCGTGACCGAGATCTCCACCACTCCGTGGTGCGAGCTCGTTGGACACTCTAGCCGCCCCGCGTGTGCATCTCCAGATGCGGGTCTTTGCGCAGCGCCTTGATCGGCACGAACGCGCGGCGATCGCCGAGCTGAAGCCGCCGCTCGGCTCCGCGATCGGCGCGGCGTTGCCAGCCGCCGGTGAGCAGATCCTTCAACTCGTCGGCCGTCGCACGGCGTCGCAGCGGCGCGCGGAGATCGATGCCGTGGGTCGCGTACAGGCACAGGTACCACATGCCGTCAGCCGTCAAACGGCTGCGATCGCAGCTGCGGCAGAACGGCTCGGTCGTGGAGGCAATGATGCCGAACGTCGTGCCGTCGGGCAGCGCGAACCGTTCGGCGGGCGCCGAGCTGTTTTCCACGATCGGCTCAATCGCTCCGTAATGGCGCGTCAACGCCGCGAGCATCTCCTCGCGCGAGACGACGCGTCCGGGCGACCAGTGGGTGGCGCCGCCGACGTCCATATATTCGATGAAGCGGATCTCGGCATGCATCGACTTCGCGTATTCGATCAGGTCGACGAGCTCATCGTCGTTGACGCCGCGAATGACCACCGTGTCGAGTTTCATCCCGCCGAACACCCGCCGCGCCGAGTCAATGCCCTCGCGGACGGCGCCGAGCTCGTCGACCCGCGAGAGCTTCACGAAGCGATCCACGTGGAGCGTATCGATGCTGACGGTGATGCGGCCGAGCCCCGCCGTCTTGAGCGCGTCGATCTGATCGGAGAGCAGGATCCCGTTGGTCGTGAGCGCGAGATCCTGGAGTCCCTCTTTCGCCGCGAGCAGGCGCACAAGGGTCGGAAGGTCGCGTCGAAGCAACGGTTCGCCGCCGGTGAGCCGGACTTTATCGACGCCAAGCCCGATGAATACGTCCACGAGCGCGCTGATCTCTTCGAAGTGGAGCATGTCCTCGCGCGGGAGCCAGACGTACTCGTCCTCCGGCATGCAGTACTCGCAGCGGAGATTGCAGCGGTCGGTCACCGACAACCGCAGGTTGCGGAGCGGACGATTGAGGGTGTCCAGGAGCATCTGAAACGCAAAATGTCGAATGCTGAATGTATCTTATGTCGAACCTAGAAATAAAAGAGGAGCCCCGGAAGCAGGCAGGGGGTGTACCCTGCGCCTACGTCATAGACCCTGTTCGGGTCGGTGGCCACATGGGCCGCGCTCTCCGGGAGCTCCATCACCAGGGTA
>JAHFUI010000216.1 GCA_023265175.1 Acidobacteriota bacterium | reverse complement strand
CAGCGCGGCCGCCGGCATCAGCCAAGCGCGGCGAGCGCGCGGGAGTGGGGCCCGGCGCGCTTAGAGTATGATTAAGATTCGATCTTGTTCGTGTCTCTGCGCTCTTATTCGTTGAGGAGAATTCAATGCGCTCAAGCAATCTCTGGGTCGGCACTTTCGGTTTGGCGCTCGCAGCTTCGATCGTCGCATGCGGCGGAAGCAACTCGAGCAAATCAGCGGAACCCTCGGCGACCCCGGCGGCCCCAGCGGCCCCGGCGGGCCAGAAGGTCGACACAGCCACGGCAGGCGACGTCAAGGGCATAGTGATGCTCGACGGCACCGCGCCGAAGAACGAGCCAATCAAAATGAACGCCGATCCGGTCTGCGTGAAGGCCAATACGACCGCGCAGTTTCAGGAAACCTACATGGTGACTGACCGCCACCTGGCGAACGTCTTCGTGTACGTGAAAGACGGACTCGGCAACTACATCTACGACACCCCGACGGAGCCGGTGAAGCTCAATCAGCTCGGCTGCCTCTATCGTCCGCACGTGTTCGGCGCCCGCGTCGGCCAGCCGGTCGAGATCGCCAACAGCGATTCGACGCTGCACAACATCCATGCGCTGCCGAAGGGGAACGAGGAGTTCAACACCGGACAGCCGATCCAAGGAATGAAGACAACCCATACCTTCACCGCCAAGGAGGTCATGGTCCCCTTCAAGTGCGACGTGCACGGCTGGATGAACGCCTACGTCGGCGTGCTCGACCATCCGTACTTCGCGACCACCGACAAGGACGGCAAGTTAGAGCTGAAGTCGCTGCCACCCGGCACGTACACGATCGAGGCGTGGCATGAGAAGCTCGGCGCCATGACACAGAGCGTCACCCTCGGGCAGAAGGAATCGAAGGAAGTCAACTTCACGTTCAAAGCACCAGCCGGCGCTGCTGCGACGGACTGAACGAGGCTTCGATCGGTCTGGTAGGTCAGGCCAGACCCCGCATGCTCCACAAGTTCGCGACGTTCCTCGCCGGTTGCACGGTGCTGCTCGTGCTCGCGGGCAGCTTCGTCACCAGCACCGGCTCGGGTCTCTCGGTCCCCGACTGGCCGACGACGTACGGGTGGAACATGTTTACGTTCCCGCCGTCGAAGTGGGTCGGCGGAATTCTGTACGAGCACGGCCATCGCCTGATTGCCAGCACGGTCGGCTTTTTCTCGATCATGCTCGCCGCGTGGCTGTGGCTGCAGGAGCCGCGCCGGTGGGTGAAATGGCTCGGTGTCGCCGCGCTCGGCGCCGTGATCGCCCAGGGCGTGTTGGGCGGGCTGACGGTTCTCTTCTTCCTGCCGGCGGCGATTTCAACGGCGCATGCGGGGCTCGCCGAAATTTTCTTCTGCCTGGTCGTCGCGATCGCGCTGTTCACGTCGCCGCAATGGATGGACGGCTACGGGTCCGACATCCGAGCGCGAGAGCTCGCGACGACGACCACCGCGCTGATTTACGTCCAGATTCTGCTCGGCGCGACAATGAGGCACACCGGGGCTGGCCTCGCGATCCCGGACTTCCCCTTGATGTTCGGCCATCTGCTGCCGACGCATTGGGACCCGAGGATAGCGATTCATTTTTCGCACCGGGTCGGTGCGCTCGTCGTCGCGCTTGCAGTGATCGCGACGTCGACCTACATCTGGAAGCACGACGGTGACCGCCGAGAGCTCACGCAGCCGGCAGCGCTTCTGATCTCACTGGTGGGTCTGCAGGTGACGCTCGGGGCGCTGACGGTGCTCAGCCGGCGCGACGTCTGGATCAACAGTCTGCACGTGGTTTGCGGTGCGTTGGCGCTGGCCACATCGTTGGTGTTGACGCTCAGAACCTGGCGGGGTGTGTGTGCGGGCTCGAAGACGAAGGCGTCCGCCGCTGTGGCAAACAACGGAGCACCCGCGTGAAGGACGTTGCCACTGTTCTCCTGGAGGTCGGCCGGACGTCGACCCATCTGGCCGATTACGCTGCGCTCACGAAGCCGCGGCTCAACTTCCTCGTCGGCGCGACGAGCGCGGCCGGTTATTACCTCGGCGCGCCAGGTGGGCCGGGCCTGTGGCCGATGGTGCCAGCCGTGGCGGGCACTGTTCTGGTCGCCGGCGCCGCCGCCGTTCTGAATCAGGTGTACGAGCGCGACACCGATGCCCTCATGCGCCGCACGCAGACGCGTCCGCTTCCGGACGGCCGTGTGCCGCTGGCCGACGCGCGCATCTTCGGTCTCGCGCTGGCGGCGTGCGGCCTCGCCCTTCTCGCGGCGTACGCCAACCTCCTCGCCGCGTCGCTCGCGGCCGCCTCGCTCGTCATCTATCTCGTCGTGTACACGCCGCTGAAACGGCGCTCCTCATTCGCCACGCTCGTCGGCGCGGTGCCGGGCGCGCTGCCGCCGCTCATCGGATGGACCGCCGCGCACGGCTCGGTATCGATGGGAGGCGCGGCGCTGTTCGCAATCGTCTTCCTCTGGCAGATTCCGCACTTCATGGCCATCGCCTGGTTGTATCGCGAGGACTACCGCAAGGCGGGGTTTCCGATGCTGCCGGTCATCGAGCCCGACGGGCGACGGACGGGCCGGCAAGCCGTCACCTACGCCGCAGCGCTGGTGCCAATCAGCCTCGTGCCGAGCGCGATTGGCCTGAGTGGGCCGCTGTATTTCGGGATCGCGCTCATCCTCGGCCTCGCGCTTCTCGGGCTGTCCGCACGCTTCGCGCACGCGCGGGGCGACAGCTCGGCGCGAGCGCTCTTCTTCGCCTCCATCGTCTACCTGCCGCTCATCTGGGTAGCGATGATTCTCGACAAAGTTTAGCAACCCGTGGTGCCAGAAAATTATGAGCGTCCACGATCTGCCCGCGGTCAACGCGACGCTCAACGGCCTGTCCGGTGTCTTGCTGATCGCCGGCTACCTGCTGATGCGGGCGCACCGAATCGATCAGCATCGGCGGTTCATGATCGCCGCGTTCGTCACTTCGTCCTTGTTTCTGATTAGCTATCTCGGCTACCACGCGCAAGTCGGATCGGTGCGATTCACCCGTCAGGGCTTCGTGCGTCCGCTGTATCTCACGATTCTGATCACCCACGTGACGCTCGCCGCCGCCATCGTGCCGCTCGCAATCGTGACGCTCTCTCTCGGTCTCAAAGCACGCTATCCGCAACATCGCCGCATCGCCCGCTGGACGCTCCCGATCTGGCTCTACGTATCGGTAACGGGAGTCCTCGTGTACGTCCTGCTGTATCAGCCGACCTGGCTGCTGTAACGCGGCAGATTACGTTTGCCACGAAAACACGAAAGCACGAAGAAGATCAGGAAAAATACGTTGGTTTTCTTCGCGTCTTCGTGTTTTCGTGGTTGCATTTTCGGAGCAGAGTTCAGGCCGATGATTCAAGATATACTGGCCGGGTAACAGCTATTGGCGCGCAATTTTCAAGGGGTCTGACATGCGTCATCGTCTTGCCATCGTCCGGGTCGTCTTTGCCGCCGCGCTCTTGATGGGATGGGCGGGTGCCGCAGCAGCTCAAGTGGCCCGCGTCGGTGGCTTCGTCAAAGACGACGGCGGACAACCGATCAAAGGGGCCACGATTCGCGGGGAGAATCCTGACGCGCCGCTCGGCTCGCTGACGGCCACCACCGACGAGAAGGGGCGTTTCGCGATCATCGGACTGGCGCGGGGTGAGTGGACATTCACCGCGGAAGCGCCCGGCTTTCAGGCGCAGTTGGCCGAGCTGAACATTCAGCGGGTCTCTACGCCGAATCCCCCGCTGACATTCACGCTGAAAAAGGCCGTCGTCCGGCCGCCGGCGGGCGTCGAAGGCGTCACGGCGAAGGATCTGCAGCAGCAGCTCGCGGCCGCCGACGCGCTCTTCAAGCAGCAGCAGTTCGAGGACGCGGTTGGCATCTATCGATCGATCCTGACGGGAGCGCCGTCGCTCGCCGTCGTCAACCTGCAGATCGCCGCGGCGTATCGGAACCTGAAGCAGTACGACAAGGCCATCGCGGCCTACAACGACCTGCTGAAGGCCGAGCCGGACAATCAGAAGGCTGTGACCGGCGTGGCGCTGACGAATCTCGACAAGGGTGACGTGCAGGCGGCCGAACAGGCGTTGACGCGAGCCGCCGACGCGCCGGTGTCCAGCCGGGACGTGTTCTACAACCTCGCCGAGATCAAAGCCGCCAAGAACCAGACGGAAGAAGCCGCGCGGTGGTACCAAAAGGCGCTCGATGCCGACGGCTCGTGGGGCAAGCCGCTCTTCAAACTGGGCATGATCGCGATGAACAGAGGGGACAAAGAGGCCGCGCGGACGGCCATGGCGCGGGTGATTGCGATCGATCCCACATCGCCTGAAGCGGCGCAGGCGAAGACTGCTCTCGAACAGCTCAAGTAATTGGTGGGCGTAGGAACCGTGGCCCGCCCTTTTCGATACACGTTCATCCTCATCTTGGCGGCGCTCGGCACGAGCCTGGCGGCCGTCGGCGGCTGGCGCTACGCGCGGGCATCGGCGCCGGTCAACGGTCCCATCATCCTCATCTCCATCGACACGCTGAGGGCCGATCACCTGCCGGTGTACGGCTACAAGAAAGTGAAGACGCCGGCGATTGACAGCCTGGCCGCCGACGGGGCGGTCTTCGAGCGGGCGTATTCGCACGCACCGCAAACGCTGCCCGCTCACGCCTCGCTCTTGTCGGGACGCCTGCCGTTCGAGACCGGCGTCCGCGACAACATCGGCTTCGTCGTGAAGAGCGGCGAGCGGCTCCTGCCGCAAATGCTTCGCGAGCGCGGGTACACGACCGGCGGGATCGTGTCCGCGTACGTCCTCCGCAAGGAAACGGGCATCAATCAGGGGTTTGATTTCTTCGACGGCGACATGCCCCCAGGCTCGCCGGAGCTGACGATCGGACAGGTCCAGCGCGACGGCGCCGAATCGGAAGCGATCGCCGAGCGATGGCTCGATCAGCAGCGAACGCCGCGGGTGTTTCTCTTCCTCCATCTGTACGAGCCGCACAAGCCGTACTCGCCTCCGCCGCAGTACGCCGAATACGAACCGTACGACGGCGAGATCGCCTACGCGGACGCGATCGTCGGCCGCTTGATCCAGCACCTCAAGTCACACCAGCTCTACGATCGGTCGACCATCGTCCTGCTGTCGGACCACGGGGAGGGCCTTGGCGATCACGGCGAGCAGGAGCACGGCCTGTTCGTCTACGACGAGGCGATCCACGTTCCGCTCATCGTGAAGCAAGCCGGCGGCGGCGGGAGCGGCCGGCGCATCCGTGACATCGTCCAGCACATCGATGTGGCGCCGACGATTCTCGCGCTCGCGAAAGCGCCGATTCCGGGCAACCTTCGCGGGCGATCGCTCAAACCGGTCCTCGAAAGCGCCGGCCGGCTGTCCGATCAGGCCGTGTATTCCGAAGCGCTGTACGCGCGCTATCACTTCGGATGGAGCGAGCTGACGGCGCTCACCGACGAGCGATACCGCTACATCAAGGCGCCCAAGGAAGAGCTCTACGATCTCGATCGCGACCCGCACGAGCGCCAGAACATCGTCGAAGACCGGGGGCGCGCGCAGACGACGGATGCGTTGCGCGGGGCGTTGGGCCGGCTGGTGGCGGGCGTCTCCATCGCAGCGCCGGCCGACGTGTCGGCGGACGATCGCCAGCGGCTGCAGGCGCTCGGCTATGTCGGCGCGCAAACGGAGGTGACGCAAGCGCCGGGCGACACGCTGCCCGATCCGAAAGACAAGCGGCAGATTCTCGACACGTATCGCGAGGCCGTTCAATTCGAGGGCGATCGCAACTGGGGCCAGGCGATCGCGTTGTTGCGTCGCATCCTCCGCGAGGATCCCGGGATGATCGACGTCTGGGATCAACTCGCGGCGCTTTCGATCCGCGCCGAACGGTACGACCAGGCCCTCGACGCCTACAGACACATCATCGAGCTGAAACCTACCTATTCGACCCCGTACCTCGGCGCCGCCGCGGCGCTGCTCAAGTTGAAGAAACTCGACGACGCGCGCGCGCACGCGGAGCTGGCGGCGAGCGTGGCGACCGAGCGCGACACCCGCGGCCGCGCGTCGGCGCACGAGCTGCTCGCCAAGATTGCGCTGGCTCGCCGCGACGTGGACGGCGCGCGGGAGGAGGCGAAGCTGGCCCGAGAGGCCAATCCCACGTTGCCGCTGCCGATCTACATCGAGGCGCGGCTGCTCTACGACCAAGGGAAATACGCCGAGGCGCTGCCACTCTTTCAGGAAGCCATCACCGAGCTGAATCGCAAGGGCACCCTGCAGATCAACGAGCTGCACTTTTATGCCGCCGACACGCTCGGCCGCCTAGAGCGGTATCCGGAGGCGGAGCACGAATTCATCGAGGAGCTGAAGTACTTCCCGCAGAACTCGCGAGCGCGGGCGGGCCTGGCGATGCTGTATCAAGCGAGCGGACGGCCGGATGCGGCGTCAAAGCTCCTCGACGAAATGGTGCGGGTCACACCGACCCCTGACACCTACGCTCTCGCCGCCCGGGTCTGGACAATGTTCGGGAACAAGCAACAGGCCGCCGCCCTCCGCGCGCAGGCGCGACGCGCGCTCACGAGTCCACCCGTCGCGGACCGCGCGGCGCTAGCCGGCGTCGTTTCCGACCGGCACGATCGGCGCTCGGGCCGGTGAACCGCTGCGTCGCGCGTCACCTTTCAGAAAGTGACGTGAAAGAGACGCCTGAGCAACAGGGCCGCGACGAGCGAGACGATCAAGAAGGTGATCAGCCAGTGAATGTCCCAGCCCGCGACCGGTACGTAGCCCTCCGCGTAGGTCACCGCGATCGAGCTGATGGGGACGTCCACCGGAAGTGGTGGTTCCGTTGGGTAAGACAGTTGATTGACGATGCCGGCTTGCAGCCGCATCGGGGAACGCCGCCCGACGTGGCTCGACACCAGTACCGTTTTGGTGAAGCGGGCGCCGTGAAGCGCAACGTTCAACACATAGTCTCCGTCCCGATCCGCAGCAATCCGCCAGGCCGCTTCGCGCAGCGCGGGGATCCACACCATGGGAGTTTCAGAGCGAAGACCTGACGGGAGCTCGAGCGCCAACGATCGGGATTGATCCTCCGATCCCGGCCTCATCTGGACCTTGACCAGCGCTGAACCTCCAGCGTTGAGCCCTTGATACCCGTAATGAGAT